>NZ_CP116221.1:3682867-4029301 GCF_023556315.2 Psychroserpens ponticola
TTACATCATTGAATCCAATAGTTTGAATTGCCATGTTTAAGTCTTGACCATCTTCAGTGAGTTCAGAGTAAATCGAAAAAGACGAAGGCTCTTCAGTAAATAATTCTGCATCATAACCAATGTTTAAACCTAAAGTAGTATTGTCCTTAAAGTAAATATCTGTATTATAGGCTCTACCTGGTTTACTCATAGTAATTACAAAATGAGCAAGATTCGTATTTCTTCCTATTATAAAATCATCTGACGTTCCAATAGTTTGCATTGAGGGGTTAAATATAACATTAGAGCCTCCATCTTTTGAAGACACAAAGAATCCTTGACCTGGTGCAATTAAACTCCCAGGATTGTTATCTGAATACGCCATATTCCAGATCGTCCATTCGGTTCCATAAGTTAAATCAGCATCATAGCCATATACTGCAACAGTATTAGGATCTAGCTCGTTTAGATTAGCTGTTAAAAAATCTGCTAATTTTATATAAGATGTATATGGATTACCTACTAGATTCCACTTTGCAAAATCTGTTCCTGTTTTTATAATAGGTACATTTAATGATCCTGTGGTCACAACACCCTTAAATGTAAATGTACCATCATCAGTAGATGCAGCGCGATACCCCTTAGCGACATCTAAAGTTGTTGTTTCAGCACTTGAGAAAAGTCCATAATCATTCAGAGGCTTTTCGAAAGGTCCAAATAAATACAATGTTTGTCCTGAGTTTGCAAATATATTCGAGTTATTAGAAATAAAGCTTGTAAACGATTCTCCACTGACTGGTGGAGATATTAAATCATTTCCTCCTGCATTTGATGTCACATGACGATTGTACTTTACATCTCCTGTAACAGTACCATCTACAATTAAACTTGAAAACTCATTCGAATCTGAATTTAAAATGAATTCGCCGTTATTCATAACATCTATGTTTCCTGCAATTGTTGCATTAAAGGCTTTATCAATTGTAATGGTTGCACTTGAATTAACTATTAAGTCATTTATACTAATATCTGCGCTATTAACATCATAGATGCCATCTAATATGAGTACATTATCTGATGTTGTTGTCCCATCTGGTGCGCTTGGATCCCAAGTACCTCCAGAATACAATAATCCATCATATTTGACATTAACTGTATAATCTTCAACCTCACCATCAAAATTTTCTAGACAAGATGTTGGATTAGCATCGTACTGAGCAGAAACCCTCATTCTTGTATTACCGAAATTAAAACTTTCAGGAATGGTAATCACTAAGGTAGGTAAGGCTCCATCTTCGACATCAGTTATATCTCCTAAATCATATTCTTCTCCTGGGTCATCAAAATCTGAATTTTGATTCCAATCAATCCATACAAAAGCATGAACCGTATAGTCTCCATCTGTATCTACCTGAACAGTGAGGTCTACATTTGTCCCTTGTGTAACATCTGTACTTATATTTGTAAAGTCTTCATAACCTATATCTTTTGGAGAACCATCACTATTATCTATTGTTCCAAAGAGCACGCGTGTCACTCCAGTTTCATACTGTGTCGTTCCTGAAGAATCACAATAGATGCCTTGAACTATATTGACTGTTCGGGTAACCTCTACAGCTGCATTACTTGCTGCATCACTTACATTGTAGGTTACTACATAAACACCTATAACATTTGGGTTAACAGTATCTCCTCCTATTATAATACTTGACGTAAGGTCGCCATCAACATTATCTGTTGCCGTTGCGCCTAATTCGACATATGTTGATCCTACATTTAAATCGATTGTAGATGCGCCATTCAATGTGATTACTGGAACTTCTGTATCTGGTATTGGACCGCCTAGTCCAATATGGTCAATAGCAATATCACTACTCCAACCATCACCTGTTATACCTGTAAATCTAAATTTCACAACTTGTCCATAGTAACCACTTAAATCGATATTTTCAAAATTCCAAACATCACCAAGACTACCTGATTCAGTAAATATATTTACCCAATTGTCTCCATTATCTGATGTAACTTCTAAATTTAATGTTCCTACATTATCACCTAACATGTGATAGTAAAAAGAAAAATAACCATCAGGTAAACTTGTAAGATCATAACATGGACTTGTTAAAAGTACAGTGGCATTAGCATCTAAACCAGAAGTTGATGCTTCAGTATATAAATAATTGCCACTACCAGTAATGTCATCTGAAGGACCTGTCCCTGTTGATTGAGTTCCATTTGCATCTAAAGACCAATCACCATCATCACCTGAATTTTGTATCCAATCTCCGAGTCCAGAATCAAACGTTTCTAAATATGGATAAGACGATATCAATGTCCCAGCACATGCAACCACGCCTGTGGTTGTAAATAACTCAGAACTACTATAAGCAGAATTAAAGCTTCCACAATCGCTCCTTACTTGAAATTCGTATTGCGTTAATGCTGTTAAACCTGTTAATTGAAAAGTCGCAACTGCAACTGTAGTTGTTGTCCAAGAAGGCGTTCCAACTTCTCTATATCGTAAACCGTATGTCATTCCAGATATTACATCCCAATTTAAAGTTGCTGAAGTTGTACTAACGTTCGTGGTTCCAAGTCCTGTTGGCACAGACGCTAAAGGTGCTAATTGTACGTCTGATAAAACTACTGTATTACCATCTGTTATGGTTTGAGCAGTAACCGTTATAGGTTGGTAACATGGTGCTTCAAATAATAAATCATATGTGCCTGCTTTAATTGGTCGATAGTAATCTCCGCCTGTATCTGTATATACTTCAGAGCCATAAGCATCATGACTAACGATAGTCACTTTTACATCTTCTATTGGATTAGTTGTGTTTACATCTACAACTTCTCCCCTAAAACCATAAGTTCCTTGTGTTAGAAAGTCTAATAATGCATCTCTATTATAATACCAATAATCGACTAATGAGCTTTCAGGTAAAATTTTTACATCAGATAATTCTATAGTGATTTCTCTGCATTGTTGATAAAAATTCATATAATCTTGACGTCCACCATAAACACGATACCATTCAGCACCATGAGTTACACCAGGGCTTTGAGCATAATCATTATGCCAAGCTTGATTTCCAGCGTTCTCATCCCAATCATCATCATCTGTCATATATGAAGCTTTATTAGTGTAAGTAGGCGCAGAACTTCCGCCAGCATTTGCATCAGTTTGGCAATGTGTAGCATATTCTACACCAATATGCTCAAACCAATCATTGTCTGCATGAACGTGTTGAGCTGAATACGCATTATCAAAGGGGTAATTAACTAATTCTGTACCTCCATGAAAATTTGAAGATAACACAAAATCATGCGCATCTGCAAAATTCATAAATGCTATTGTTTCAGTTTGATATGCATTTCCATCGTCATGAGGTCCTGCAACATTATCTGGATAATTTCTATTTAAATCTATATTATTCCCATTTCCTCGTCTTGAATTTACTACCGAAGTATTTGTAGCACTATTATGATAAGTACCATCTGGATTCGCGCTTGGATTAATCCAAAGTTCTGTGTTTTCAACTAAATTTTTAACTCTAGCATGATCAGCATGTCCTGTATTACTATAAACTGTAAGAATATAATCTATTAACGATAACATCATTGGATAGCCTGCAATTTCATCACCATGCATCGAAGATGTTAGCATGAGTTTAGGTTCTTTCTCATCCATAGACACATTATCAGAAATTTTCACGAATAATAATTCTTTATCTCCTTGTCCAGTAAATCCAATACTACTTTTTTCTACTAAAGCAGGATAATCATCTTCAAAATCTTGCATTTGTTGTGCATATTCAGCATAAGTTGGGTAAGAGTTTACAGGAAATGTAAGTGTGGCTGCCGCTGATCTATAAGCTAAAGGTCTTACATCATATATAACAGATTCATCAACTTCATTTTCGTTTTTTGGTACATTGTAAGGGATATTACTCGTTTCAAATCTTCGAAACTGGGTTTCATTTGCCCAAGCTTTAACCATTTTAGTACTAGGATCGTAATTAATAAGAGACATATCTCTAGTTAATCTTTCTAAATCATTACCATTTTCTATTTGAAATGTAAAGGTAAGTTCACCTTGTTTAGCTAGATAATTTTCGGCTTTTTCTTTTTCTGAATTTTGTGCGTTCACATTTAGTAAAAACATCAAAAAAGCGGCTAAAATTAGCGTGATTTTTTTCATTTAGTTGGGATTTCGATAAATTTTGTTTAAGCTAATATATAACATCTTGATGAATTTTTATCCGTAAAACGCTGATAAAATCGACAAAAGACATATTGCTTGAATTTTAAGCTACTTAATATCTGGTGCTTTTTCAGTTTTGGGTGTGGTAATTCAATTTAGAACAATAAAAAAGGAATGTTTTTAATATAATTATGGTATTTAAAATTGTTTATTTTTACATATGCCAAAAACCATCTTACTGGAAGTAAATAATCTTTCAATCTCATTTTTCAATAAAAAAAAAGAGACTGAAATCATTCATGATATTACATATCAATTAAATACCAATGAAATTCTTGGTATTGTAGGCGAATCCGGTTCTGGTAAATCGGTATCATCATTAGCTGTTTTAGGATTACTTCCAAAGAAAATTTCAAAAATCACAAACGGAACCATTAATTTTAGCGACCAAGATTTAACGACATTATCTACAAAAGAATTTCAAAAGATTAGAGGAAATGATATTGCAATGATTTTCCAAGAACCAATGAGTTCTTTAAACCCATCAATGACATGTGGAAAACAGGTTATTGAGATTCTACTTCAGCATACCAAATTATCGAAACCTGAAGCTAAAACTGAAACCATATTGCTTTTTGAAAAAGTAAAACTGCCATTGCCTGATCGTATCTACAAGGCCTATCCTCATGAAATTTCTGGTGGACAAAAACAACGGGTAATGATTGCCATGGCTATAGCATGTAAACCAAAGCTTTTAATTGCTGATGAACCAACAACAGCATTAGATGTAACTGTTCAAAAAGATATTATTGAACTTTTAAAACAATTACAAACAGAAGAAAACATGAGTGTTTTATTTATTTCTCATGATTTAGCTTTGGTTTCTGAAATTGCAGATCGTGTTTTAGTCATGTATCAAGGTACGATCGTTGAACAAGGAAACGTATCAGATATATTTCATAAACCTCAACACACTTATACAAAAGCGTTACTAAGCTCAAAACCTTCAATAGAAATTCGTTTAAAACGCTTGCCAACTATAAAAGATTTTATGAATGGTAATTCTGTTTCTGAAGCAATTAGTTTATCACAACGTAAAGCTGCTCATAAAATATTATACAATTCACAACCATTATTAGAGGTCATAAATCTTGAAAAAGAATACATCTCAAAATCAGGTTGGTTTGGTAAAACAGAGTCTTTTAAAGCAGTAAACCAAGTGAGTTTCAAGCTTTACAAAGGTGAAACATTAGGATTAGTTGGTGAATCTGGATGTGGAAAATCTACCTTAGCAAATGCAATTCTATTACTAGATAAATCAACAGCTGGACAAATACTATATGATGGAATTGATATTACGAAACTAAATACAAATCAAGTACGCCATCTTAGAAAAGATATTCAAATTATATTTCAGGATCCTTATGCTTCATTAAACCCTAGAGTTCCAGTAGGAAAAGCCATTATGGAACCAATGAGAGTTCATGGTATAGGAACATCAGATTCTGATAGAAAAGAAAAAGTATTAGACTTATTATTAAAAGTAGGTTTAGATGATAGTTATTTTAATCGGTATCCACATGAATTTTCTGGTGGTCAACGCCAAAGAATAGGAATTGCAAGAGCCATTGCAGTAAAACCTAAACTAATTATTTGTGATGAGTCGGTTTCTGCTTTAGATATTTCTGTTCAAGCTCAAGTATTAAATTTACTTAATGACCTTAAAGATAATTTCGGATTTACATACATATTCATCTCACACGATCTTGCTGTGGTGAAATATATGTCTGATCAACTAATAGTTATGAATAAAGGTCAAATTGAAGAAATGGATGATGCAGACATCATCTACGACAGTCCAAAAAAAGAATACACCAAAAAACTTATTCATGCTATTCCAAAAGGATTATAGCATGAATATTTTTTTAGTTAAGGTTAAGATATTTTTGAATAATCTTAATGTGTTTCTAAAATTAAGTTTTACCTTATTTTCAGAATTTGTAGGTTTAAGTAAATTTGGGGCAAAAAAGTTCATAGGTTAAAGTTCATGATAGTTTTGGGGCAAATCATAAAGTTAAGTTTATGGTAAATTTGGTTAATTATTTATTTCGATTTGGTTCTGCAATATGAAGCCTATTTTTATTTTATCAGTTAAAATACATAATTAATCGATAAAATACATTAAATTTTAACATTATATAAGTGTATTCTTACAAATATAAATGATTTCTCTTTATTGATATTAATTTTAAAACATAAAAAAACCACTAAAAAAGTGGTTTATATGATTTCTAAACTAATTGGTATCAGATTTACATTTCAGGAATATCGCCTTCAATTATTAAGGTTCCTTCAGTTGCATTTTTAATATCGTCAACTGAAACTCCTGGAGCTCGTTCTAAAAGTTTAAATCCTTTACCTGTAACTTCCATAACAGCTAAATTAGTAACCACTTTTTTCACACATCCTACACCTGTTAAGGGTAAAGAACATGCTTTTAATAATTTAGATTGTCCAGCTCTATTGGTATGCATCATCGCTACAATAATATTTTCTGCACTTGCGACTAGATCCATTGCTCCTCCCATGCCTTTAACCATTTTTCCTGGGATTTTCCAATTCGCAATATCTCCATTTTCTGAGACTTCCATAGCGCCCAATATTGTTAAGTCAACATGCTTTCCTCGTATCATAGAAAAACTTAAAGCTGAATCAAAAAAACTTGCTCCAGGCATTGTAGTAATGGTTTGCTTTCCTGCATTAATAATATCTGCATCCTCTTCGCCTTCAAAAGGAAAAGGTCCCATTCCTAATACGCCATTTTCACTTTGAAACTCTACTTCAATATCTTCTCTCACATAATTAGCCACCAAAGTTGGTATACCTATACCTAAGTTAACATAATAGCCATTTTGGACTTCTTTTGCTATACGCTTTGCGATTCCGTTTTTATCCAACATATTAATCTCTTTGTCTTACAGTTCTTTGTTCAATTCTTTTCTCATAATGCTCACCTTTAAAAATACGTTGAACAAAAATACCTGGTATATGAATTTGATTTGGATCTAATTCTCCAACTGGCACTAATTCTTCAACTTCGGCTACAGTAATCTTTGCAGCACCACACATGTTTGGATTAAAATTACGTGCAGTTCCTTTAAAAATTAAGTTACCAGCTGCATCACCTTTCCAAGCTTTTATAAAACCGAAATCAGCATCAAACGCATGTTCTAACACATACATTTTTCCGTTAAACTCTCTAGTTTCTTTTCCTTCAGCAACTTCAGTTCCGTAGCCAGCTGGTGTATAAATTGCTGGAAAACCGGCTTGAGCTGCTCTACAACGTTCAGCTAAAGTCCCTTGTGGTATCAATTCAACTTCTAATTCACCAGATAGCATTTGTCTTTCAAATTCATCATTCTCACCAACATAGGATGACGTCATTTTATCTATTTGTTTGCCTTGTAGTAATAGGCCTAAACCAAAGTCATCAACACCAGCATTATTAGAAATACATTTTAGTCCTTTAACTCCGATTTGCACTAGTTTTGCTATTGCATTCTCGGGTATTCCTGATAAGCCAAATCCACCAAACATAAAGGTCATATTATCCTTGACTCCAACTAAGGCTTCGGAAACATTGGCTACTTTTTTATTAATCATTTGTCTATATTTTAGCATTGGAAAATTACAAAATATATTTATCATTTAGAAGGAGTTCCGATAGTTATCGGATAACTGAATAATCTCCATTTATTATATAAAAGTGAAAGATTCTTCGCTTTGCTCTGAATGACAACACAATTATAAAAAAAGCCATTCTAAAATGAATGGCTTTTGATTTTTTACATAATAAAGAGTAGCTAATTATTAAAAATCTAAAACGTCTTTTAAATCATCAGCTGGATCTTTTTCATCAGATGTGACATCTTTTAATTTATCACAATCGACTTCTATTGAAAGTTCTTGAGGTTTTTCAAAATTACCTTTAGATATATTTAATTCTGAATCAGCATAGCAATCTTTCATATACAACGCCCAAATTGGCAGAGCCATAGCTGCTCCTTGACCATAAGTTATACTTTTAAAATGTGCAGCTCTATCTTCTGCACCAACCCAAACACCAGTTACTAGATTTGGAACTATTCCCATAAACCAACCATCACTTTGATTTTGTGTCGTTCCAGTTTTACCAGCTATTGGATTTGTAAATCCATAAGGATATCCTGTTATAATTTCTTTATAAACACCTTGATCAGCTCCCCAAGTTCGGCGAAGTCGAGCTCCAGAGCCAGACTCTGTAACACCTTGCATTAAATTAATGGTTGTGTAAGCTACTTCATCACTTAAGACATCACGACTTTCTGGAGTAAATTGATATAAAACGGTTCCGTTTTTATCTTCTATTCGAGTCACCATTACTGGTTTATTATAAACACCTTTATTAGCAAACGTCGAATAAGCTGCAACCATTTCATAAACGCTTAAATCTGGAGTTCCCAATGAAATTGCAGGAACAGGTGGAATATCTGATTCTACACCTAAACTTCTTGCCATATCAATTACTGGTTGCGGACCAACCTTATCCATTAATCGAGCAGTAATTGTATTGACTGAATTTGCAAGTGCATCTTTTAATGTTAAAAATCCATCGTAACGACCATCAGAATTTTTAGTTGTCCATGGGTCTGGGTTTCCATATTTATCTGCTTCAATAGTTATTTGTTGTCTTGGTAGAGTATCACAAGGAGATAAGTGTAATTGATCAATAGCAGTTGCATAAACAAATGGCTTAAAGGTTGAACCAACTTGTCGTTTTCCTTGCTTAACATGGTCGTATTGAAAATGTCTATAATTCATTCCTCCAACCCAGGCCTTAACATGACCTGTTTGTGGATCCATAGACATCATTCCTGGATGCAAAAATGATTTGTAATATCGCATTGAATCGATGGGCTTCATAATGGTATCAATTTCTGATGCTTTTCCATCTTTCCAAGCAAAAACAGACATTTGCGTAGGGTTTTCAAATGAAGCTTCTATTTCTTTTTCTGTTTTGCCTTTATTTTTTAGAACCCTCCAACGTTCTGAACGTCTCATCGATGTTTTCATCAAGCTTTTTATTTCACTTTCATCAAGTTCTAAAAAAGGTGCTGTTTTATTTCTATCAGGTGTGTTTTGGTGGTCAAATTCTGCTTGAAGCCTAGGCATATGTCTTTGAACAGCGTCCTCAGCATGTTTCTGCATTCTAGAATCTATAGTCGTGTAAATTTTAAGTCCGTCGTTATATAAACTATAATTTCCTCCATCTGGCTTTGGATTATTTTTAATCCAATCCTTCATAAAACGATCTAAATAGGCTCTAAAATATGTAGCAATTCCTTCTCGATGAGATTCGGGTGAATAATTTAAATCTAATTCAGTTTTTTGAAGTGAATCCTTTTGAATTTCTGTAATAAACTCATATTTTTCCATTTGGCTAAACACGACATTTCTTCTGTTTTTTGTACCTTCAGGATTACGATGAGATCTTGGATTATACAAAGACGAGTTTTTAAACATTCCAACCAACATTGCCGATTCTTTGATATCTAATTCCTTAGGTTCTTTACCAAAATATATTCGAGCTGCGCTTCTAATTCCATCTGCATTATTTCCAAAATCATAGATATTGAAATACATCGCAATGATTTCTTCTTTTGTGTATTGACGTTCCAATCGAATAGCAATCACCCATTCTCTAACTTTTTGGAATACACGTTGTATTTTATTTGAAGAAACTTGCTTAGTAAATAATTGTTTTGCCAGTTGCTGTGAAATTGTACTCGCACCTCCTCCTTCTCCAAATTTAGCGATTGCTCTTAGTGTTCCTCTGGCATCTATACCTGAATGATCATAATATCTAATATCTTCTGTTGCAACTAAAGCGTCAACTAAATGTTTTGGTAATTCACTGTAATCAACAGGAGTACGATTATCATTAAGATAGAACTTTCCTAAGGTTTTATCATCTGAAGAAATAATTTCAGTGGCTAAATGAGTTTTAGGATTTTCAAGAATAGTATGATCTGGCATTTCGCCTAAAAAACCCCAAGACGCTAACAAGAACATCAATATGAATAACAAAACTCCACTAGCAAATGTCATCCAAAACCAACGTACATATTTAGAAAAATCAACAACATTAGTTGATGCTGATTTCTTTTTTACTGTTTTTTTTGCCATAATCAATTTGTTTTATCTCGCTCTATTCTAAAACCAACATCTGTAATTCCTTCAAGGTTTAATACACCATATACTTCTCCATTTTTACGCATAGCATGCTGTATTTTAACCTTGTAATCTCCAGATTCATTAAAAACAAAAGGTTCGTCGTAACCTTTATACCAAAGTTTGTTTTCTTTTATATCTGTAAAGCCTGTACCTAAAAAAGCTCCATCTGGCGCAGTCATTCTATATTCTAAAGTATCTTTTACAATTTTACCATTTGGATAATTTAATTCTACAACCAAATATAAATTACTAAATTTATAATCGTTTGTATTTCTCAAATTCACAAACAAATTATAGTTGTTAATTGTATCTGGTGGTGTCACCATAAATGAAACAGCTGAATCTTTATTCCATTGATCTGGTATAGACTTATACTCATCATAAACCCGATTAGAATCGCATGAGACTGCAATTAAGAATACTAAAAAAACAATGCAATATTTACTTTTTGGCATTATTCTGTGGCTTTTGACGACGTCTTTGTTTCCCTTTATTATTTCTACGTTTGTTTTTACGTTTTGGACTATCGAAACGTGTTAAACTATCTTGACCAACAACGTTTTCAAACTCTGTTTTAGTATCTTCAATTAGATCTGCAGCATATTCTTCTAAGCTAGCTACTTTTTCTTTCGCTTTGTTTTTAATAATAATTTCTCTGACTTGATCCGTGGTAAGCACATGCCAATTCATCCATTCACCTTCATAGGCATACCAAAGATGTCCTTTAAAAATATCTGTTTTCTGACATACAGCTGTTCCTTTTTCGGTATATAATTTCGTGTCATTTTTTGGAAATGCTTTTAAAGCATCTAAATAAGCGTCAAGCTCATAATTTAAACAACATTTAAGTTTGCCACATTGGCCTGCAAGTTTTAATGGGTTTAAAGACAATTGCTGATATCTAGCTGCTGATGTGCTTACAGATCTAAAATCAGTTAACCAAGTGGAGCAACATAATTCTCTTCCGCAAGAACCTATTCCACCAAGACGAGCTGCTTCTTGACGAAAACCAACTTGTTTCATCTCAATACGAGTTCTAAACTCTCGAGCAAATAACTTTATGAGCTCTCTAAAATCTACACGTTCTTCAGCAGTATAATAAAATGTAGCTTTGCTTGCATCTCCCTGATACTCAATATCGGAGATTTTCATTTTTAGTTTCAAATCAATAGCAAATTGACGCGCTTTCACCTTCATAGGCTCCTCTTTGTCTCTTGCAGCTGACCATATATCAATATCTTTTTGAGATGCTTTTCTATAGATTTTCATGACGTTATCTTCATCATTAATATCTATTTTTTTACGTTTCATTTGTACTCTTACTAATTCCCCTGTAAGAGTTACCATCCCAATATCATGTCCAGATTGTGTCTGCGTGGCAACAATATCACCAATACTTAAAGAAAGATTTTCGGTGTTTTTAAAATATAGTTTTCTTCCATTTTTAAAACGTACTTCAACACCTATAAAAGGCTCTTCACCTTGAGGTAACGACATATTTGCTAACCAATCAAAAACAGTTAATTTATTGCAGCTATCTGTGCCACAAGTTCCATTGTTTTTACATCCTTTTGGTTGTCCATCTTTTCCAGTTGAGCAACTTTTACAACTCATAAATTTAATATATAGATTCTGAAAGGGTTTCTTTCAGAAGGCGATTCATAGTTCTTTTGAAATGTAAAGATAAGATTATTTATTGAGTAAAATAGATGAATAAATACAAGTGCTTTTCGTTTTTAAAAGTTATTCAATATGCTGTTTCTCAATTAATTAAAATAAAAATATTAACTTATGCTCACAATTCCATTTTTTTTCGATGTTATTATATAAACTTAAAACCATTGATTATGAAGTCAAAAATTACACTTTCCTTATTTGCAATTCTTTTTGCAGTTATAAGCTATTCTCAATCTCCAAACTCTCAAGTTGGTGGAGGGGAATTTGTATTTAATTCTGCTAAAAAACCATGCATAACTCCAGCACAACGAAGTGAAATGATTAAAAATGTTCAAACAAACATTGAAAATTTACAAAGAAAAAATCAATTGACATTTTCAGAACAGCGAAGAGGTAATCATCCGCTTTTTATCTGGCCAATACAAAAAGCTAACGATGTAAGCTACAATGAAGTTTATAGCGTTTTTAATTATGTAGATCATGATACAGGGTTCCCAAACCAAATTGAGGATTATACTTGTGGAGCCAGAACCTATGACACAACTGCTGGATATAATCATGAAGGTACAGATATCGTTACATGGCCATTTATGTGGAAAATGATGGACGACGATGGTGTAGAGGTTATAGCAGCTGCTCCAGGTCAAATAATTGTAAAACATGATGGTGAATTTGATCGTAGTTGTGACGCTAGTGCTCCAATGGGAGACTGGAACTTAATAATAGTGCAGCATGGCGACGGAAGTGTAGCTGCTTATGGACACATGAAAAATGGGTCTCTAACTTCAAAAGAGGTTGGCGACATGGTTTCTGCTGGCGAATTTCTAGGAATTGTGGGAAGTTCTGGTATTTCTGATTTTCCACATTTACATTTTGAAGTTCTATCAGATGCAACATTTACTGAAATAATTGACCCATATGTTGGAGTTTGTAACCCAACGAGTGTTGATTCTTGGTGGCAATCACAAAGGCCTTATAATGATCCTGGTATTAATGCCGTTTTAACTCATACAGCAGATCCTATTTTTCCCGAGTGTCCAACTGCTGAAATAACTAATGAAAGCAATCAGTTTGATGTTAATGATGAGGTATTCCTAGCAATATATCTAAAAGATCAAACTGCAGGTTCTAGTGTTAATTTACGAGTTATTAAACCCGATGACACCGTTTTATTTGATTGGATTCATGATTTAACCGCTAATTATTATACCTCTTGGTGGAGATGGAATCTTTTTCCAGATGTTGCTGGAGAATGGAAATGGGAAGCTACTTACGCAGGAGAAACTGTCACACATACTTTTAATGTCAATGATCCTTTAAGTATTGATGAAAATGATTTTAATCAAACGTCTGTGTATCCAAATCCATTTAATGATGTGATTCATATTTTATCACCAACCAAAATAGCAAATGCTAATCTTGTAGATGTTTTGGGTAAAACTGTTTTATCTCTCAAAGGGTCTTCGGAAGGCATTACAACAATTGACCTTTCTTCACTTTCAAACGGAATGTACTTTTTAATGCTAGAAAGTGATGTAAACGAAAAGAAAACAATCAAATTAATAAAGGAATAATACTTTAGATGTCAGTTTGAACGCAGTCGAAAACCTTAAGTCTTTGATCTTAAATAGCATTTCGACTGCGCTCAAACTGACATTTATGTATTTTTAAGACTTCATCGTTTCAAAAATATTTCTCAAATCCTTTTTATAAGGCAAATGATCTGCTCTTCCCTTCTTGAAGATATCATTACTATTTCCTTGGCCTTTTCGCAATGCTTTTTGCTCCTCAAAAGGCAGTCTATTGATTTCCATACAGTTTGAAGAACAACAATTTTCCATGTGTTCTTTACAATCATCACACTGAATAAATAATAAATGACATGCTTCATTTGCGCAATTAGTATGCAAATCTGCAGGCTTACCACATTGATGGCAGTTTGCAATAACATCATCTGAGATGCGTTCAGATCGACGTTCATCAAATACAAAGTTCTTACCTAAGAATTTATTTTCTAAATCATTAGCTTCTACTTGTCGTACATAGTTAATAATTCCTCCTTCTAACTGAAATACATTTTTAAATCCTTTGTGTTTGTAATATGCGCTCGCTTTTTCACATCGAATTCCACCAGTACAATACATCACTAGGTTTTTGCCTTCTTTATGTTCTCTAAGATCTTCTTCAATAAGGTCTAAAGATTCTCTAAACGTATCTACATCTGGCGTAACTGCGTTTTTAAAATGCCCTATTTCGCTTTCATAGTGATTACGCATATCGACCAAAACTGTATTTGGATCTTCAATTAAGTCATTAAATTTTGAAGCATTTACATGAACGCCTTTATTTGTAACATCGAAGGTATCATCATTTAAACCGTCAGCAACTATTTTATGACGCACTTTAACTTTCAACTTTAAGAAAGCAAAATTATCATGCTCTACAGCAATGTTTAATCTTACGTTTTCTAAAAAAGAAATCGTGTCTAAATGATTTTTAAAAGGTTGAAAATTTTCTGCAGGTACAGAAAGCTGAGCATTAATGCCTTCTTTTGCAATATAAATTCTGCCTAAAACGTCAAAATCGTTCCAAGCTAAAAACATATGGTTTCTAAAAATTTCTGTATTGCCAATTTTGGCGTACTTGTAGAAAGAGATAGTTAAGCGTTCTTTTCCCGCTTTCTCTATAAGTTCTGCTCTTTCTTTAGCACTTAAGTTATTGTACAGTTGCATGCTATACTAATTTTTAAGATTAAAGATTATAACCATTTCTGGTATTGAGTTACAAAGGTATAATTTTTAATAGAACATCGAATCGTTACAACAAAAAAAGCCTTTTAGACGATCTAAAGGGCTTTTTTGAGGACTAACTCGTTATTAATATTTTTAATTTGATCTTAAAAATATATTCCGAGTTAACCTCCATCGGCTTTACAGTTGCTGTTTATATGTACAGCTGCTGAAACACCTAATGCATTATTAAAAATAATTTTTCTAAAAAATTTCATTCCAATTACAAGAATTAAATTTAAGTGGATACGTCATATAACTGACCTTTTTCATAACAAGATTTCCCAATCTCAATTGGTAGATGCAAAATGTTGAAAAAGGTTGCGTCAGAAGATTGAAAAAAATTAAAAGTTATTGTAATTTAGCAGACCTATCAAATAAAAAACAGATTGAAATGAGTAGTGAAAAAGACGCAAAATTAAAAGCCTTAAAACTAACGTTAGATAAGCTTGACAAAGCTTACGGAAAAGGCACAGTGATGAAAATGAGCGACCAAGCAGTCGTAGATGTAGATGCCATCTCATCTGGTTCTTTAGGATTAGATATTGCATTAGGAGTTGGAGGATATCCTCGTGGTAGAGTCGTTGAAATTTACGGGCCAGAATCTTCTGGTAAAACAACATTAACACTCCACGCAATTGCTGAAGCTCAAAAAGCTGGTGGTATAGCAGCTTTTATTGATGCAGAGCATGCTTTTGATAGAACATATGCCGAAAATCTAGGAGTAGACATAGGTAATCTTATTATTTCTCAACCAGATAATGGTGAGCAAGCTCTTGAAATTACAGATAATTTAATTCGCTCAGGAGCTATTGATATTGTTGTGATAGATTCTGTAGCAGCTCTTACTCCTAAAAGTGAGATTGAAGGTGAAATGGGAGATTCTAAAATGGGTCTTCATGCACGTTTAATGTCTCAAGCTTTAAGAAAATTAACAGGTTCAATTAGTAAAACCAACTGTACTGTAATTTTTATTAACCAGTTAAGAGAAAAAATTGGTGTTATGTTTGGGAATCCAGAAACTACAACAGGAGGAAACGCTTTAAAATTTTACGCCTCTGTAAGATTAGATATTAGAAGATCGACACAAATTAAAGAGACTGATGGTAATGTTGCTGGAAATAAAACAAGGGTTAAAGTTGTAAAAAACAAAGTCGCTCCACCCTTTAAAATGTGTGAATTCGATATCATGTATGGTGAAGGAATTTCGAAAGTTGGAGAAATATTAGATTTAGCAGTTGAACATGAAATCGTCAAAAAGAGTGGCTCTTGGTTTAGTTATGGTGAAACAAAATTAGGACAAGGTAGAGACGCAGTTAAATCGTTAATAAAAGACAATCCTGAATTAATGGATGAGCTTGAAGACAAAGTAAGAGCGCTCATTAAAGGTGACAATTAAAATAAATTGACTTAAAAAATCCCTTAATAGGGATTTTTTTATTTTTAGACGCAACCTTTTAGTAATTATTGTATCTATATAGCAATTAAGGTATGTATTGCCTAAATATTAATTATATGAAGAAATTGCTTTTATTAAGTTTTTTAATCTGTACAGTATTGTCTTGTAGTCCTAATGATGATGATAATTCATCAAATTTTTACTATGAAACTTTACCGATTGAAAGTGTTATTATGCCAACAGAGTTTCAGTTGGGTGTCACTTATGAAATAAAAATGACTTACATAAAACCTTCTGGTTGCCACGTATTTAATGATTTTTATTATTTAAGTGAGCTTAACCAAAGAACAATTGCAATTATCACAACCGTTTTTCCAGATCAAAATTGTGAAAACATTGAAGAGGAAGTAGAAGTAACTTTAAATTTCAATGTAAATGACCTTAATCCATATGTATTTAGATTTTGGCAAGGTGAAGACGATAATGGAAATGACACCTACTATGTTATAGAAATTCCTGTAGTAGACTAATTAAATTCATATTAATTAATAAAACAAATACGTTTGAGTTTAGAACAACTCATAGCACAATGTAAAAAAAATGATGCTCAGGCTCAAAGTCAAATATATAAGCTCTTTGCGAGTAAACTGTTTTCGATTTGCTTGAAGTATTCACGTAACTATGCTGAAGCTGAAGATAATTTGCAGGATGCATATATTACCATTTTTAAAAAAATAGATCAGTTTAAAAGCAAAGGCTCTTTTGAAGGATGGTTGAAAAGAATAACAATTAATACAGCCTTACAACGCTATAGAAGTACTGGTGTTTTTAACATAATTAATGAAGATCAAATTGAAGATGTCTCTGTTGAAATTGATGATGACACTATTAGTTTAGATTTTTTATTGCAAATCATTCAAGAGCTACCTGATCGTTACAGATTAGTGTTTAACCTGTATGCTCTAGATGATTTCTCTCATAAAGAAATCGGTAAAATGCTTGACATTTCAATAGGTACATCAAAATCAAATCTTGCAAGAGCTCGATTGATTTTGAAAAATAAAGTAGAACAATACAAGGCGAATAGTAATTCGCAAAGTTTATAATGAACGAAAAAAAGAATATAGATAAACTCTTTAAGGAGCAATTCAAAGATTTTGATGTTGCACCTAAAGATCATGTCTGGGAAAATATAGAAGAAAGACTTCATGAGGATAAACGTAAACGACGTATTATTCCTATTTGGTGGAAAGTTGCAGGAATTGCTGCTGGCTTAGTTCTTTTATTTGCTGTTGCCAATCAAGTTTTTAATACAACTAACACCAATACTGTTTCAAAAGATATTATTGTTGATGACACTAATTCAGAAAATGACAAATCTCAAGATGAAACAAACGTATTAGAACAACATGATGCATCAAAAATAATTTTAGAAAACGATACAGAAGAACAAATTGTTGATACTAATTCTAAATCATCTGCTGAAGAAGAGGAGTCTTCAACAAATAAAAACAACGTAATTAAATCAAATGATCAAGTACACTCTGTAATAGTTTCAGACAATTCTGATAACAAAAACCTCAAAGACAAAAATCAAAACAATAGTCCTTCGACTACTAATGATTACAAAAAACTACTTGAAGAAAAGAAACGTCCAAATCAGAAACCATCAACTAAGAATGCAATAGTAAGCTCAACAAAAGCACCTACTAAAACCAATCAAAATAACAAAAATTCGGTTAAAGAGAAATCAGAAATTGATGAGATGCTTAAATCAAACTCAACAGAAACCAGTACTAAAAATGCTGTTGCAAGTACGACTAAGACATCAACTAAAACAAATCAGATAGATCAAAATAAACTTAAGGATAAATCAGAAATTGATGCCCTAATGGAATCTACTAAAACTGAAAACAAAACGTCTGTTGCTGATGCAAATACAAAAGACAAAAATGCATTAGAAAAAGAAAATTCAGAAGTTGAAAATAAGTCAATATTAGACACTCAAAATAAGGAAGAAGAAAAAGAGAAAGAAGCGAATGCCATAGAAAACGCTATTGCTGAAGCCGAAGATACAGATGAAAAAGAAGAAGAGGAAGAGAAACTAAACAGGTGGAGCGTTTCTCCAAGCGTTGCGCCTGTTTATTTCAGTTCATTGGGTGAAGGCTCACCTCTAGACAGTCAATTTATAGAAAACACTAAAGAACAAGAAATTAATATGAGTTATGGTGTTAACGGAAGTTATGCTGTCAACAAAAAACTAAAAATTAGAGCAGGAATTAATAAGGTGCAGTTAGGGTATAAAACAAATGAAATTTTAATTTTTGAAAATACAAATCCTGTTGCTCATGGAAGACGACAAATTGCAAATGTAAACTTAGTGGATAGTATGAGTAAACATTCCATTTACAGTGCAAGAAATTTTAAATTTGATAATGCTCCTGCAACTTTATTTACTCAAGAACGTGGCGCTTTAGATCAACAACTTGGCTTTGTTGAAGTTCCAATTGAACTCGAATATAATATTATTGAAAATAAAATAGGTCTAAATCTTATTGGTGGTTTTAGTGCGCTATTCTTAAGTGAAAATGATGTGTATGCCGTTTTAAATAATGGTGAACGTACACGTTTGGGCGAAGCTACCAACATTAAAGATTTAAGTTATACAGCTAATTTTGGAATTGGTGTAGATTATAATTTTTCAAAACAGCTTCAATTCAATCTTGACCCTACATTTAAGTATCAAATAAATACATTTAACAATACATCTGGTGATTTTAAACCATTTTTTATCGGTTTATACACTGGACTCAGTTTTAAATTTTAGGTTTTTTAGTTGGTTAGATAGTTATTGTTGATTACAATAGCGCTTAAAAAGCTACTCTGTGCCAAGAGTGGCTTTTTAGTTTTTATGAAATTCTAATAATTGGTTTAAAATTAAAGAATGTGATTCTTTATTTAGATTTCTAGTATCTTCAACGGCTAATCCTTCAGTAGTGATGAATTTATGAACTTTAGCTCTCATTAAACCTGGACTTCCACTGAAAAATGTATATGAAAATCGTTTTTTGTTATCACCAAAAGTGATGGGAACAATAGGAATATGATGATTTATAGCCATTCTGAAAGCACCATCTTTAAATGCATCTAAAACAATACTTTCATCTGGAACGCCTCCTTCAGGAAAAATACAGATACTCATGCCTTGCTTTAATCGTCGTTGGGCTCTTAAAAAAACAGCTTGTCTACTTTTAGGATTACTTCTATCTACCAAAATGCTCGTCCGTTTATAGAAAAATCCAAACAATGGTATTTTAGCCAGCTCTTTTTTACCGACAAAAACAAATGGGTTTTTTGATGCTACCAACATAAGCATTATGTCTGCCATAGAAGTGTGATTAGCAATAAACATGTAGCTTTTTGATGCTTCAGGAATTTGTGCTCTTTCAATTTTAACACGAAATCCCATTCCTATTAAAATAAAACGAGCCCACAAACGAGCAATTCTAAAAAAGAAAGGATACCATGATTCCTTAAGAATAGAAATAACCAATATTGGAAATAGAATAATTATAGGAAGTGCTACCAAAATGTAGAACCAGATGCGATATAAAACCCAAAAGATGTACTTAAATAGCTTCATGTGGCTCAAAACTACTCAAATTTATTCAACAATTCTACTAAAAAAAGTACCTTTGCTAACGATATAATATATTGAAATCGTAGTGGAAGTTGAGGTTTGGAAATTTAAAACATATCGAAGCGTCAGTTCGAGTGATTTTGAGACACGAAAAATCGTATCGAGAACCAATTTAAAGCAAAAATTCTATTCTCGATACAAATTTCACTCATTTTCAATCGTAAAATTCACTCGAATTGACGAATTTTATCAAAATGCAAAACAGGTAATAATAATAGTTTAATAAAAAAGATTCCCATTTTCATGGGAAATTAACATGGCAAGAATACTTACAGGAATACAAAGTACAGGAACACCACATTTAGGAAATATATTAGGCGCAATCTTACCTGCAATTAAAATGGCTAACGACACTGAAAATGAGTCGTATCTATTTATCGCTAATATGCACACGCTAACACAAATAAAAAATGCCGAAGAATTACGTCATAATACGTATTCGGTTGCTGCCACGTGGTTGGCCTTTGGACTTGACATTAACAAAACTGTATTTTATAGACAAAGTGATATTCCTCAAGTCACTGAATTGGCTTGGTATTTAGATTGCTTTTTTCCGTATAAACGATTAATGTTAGCTCATGGTTTTAAGGATAAGGCTGATCGTTTGGATGATGTAAATTCTGGCTTATTTATGTATCCTATGCTTATGGCTGCAGATATTTTATTGTATGATGCTGAAATTATTCCTGTTGGTAAAGATCAATTGCAACATATTGAAATGACACGTGATGTTGCAACTCGTTTTCATGCTAAAATGGGAGACACTTTTGTGTTACCTGAAGGTAAAGTTCAAGAAAATACGATGCTTATCCCTGGAACCGATGGTGAGAAAATGAGTAAAAGTCGAAATAACTTTATCAATATTTTCCTTCCAGAAAAGAAGTTGCGCAAGCAAATCATGTCTATCGAAACAGATAGCACACCTTTAGAAGATCCAAAAAATTGGAAAACCTGTAATTGTTTTGCCATTTATAAGTTATTAGCTTCTGAAGCTGAGATTAAAACGATGACATCTAATTATGAAAATGGTGGTTATGGTTATGGTCATGCCAAACAAGCTTTGTATGAATTAGTCCTTTCTAAATTTACCATACAACGTGAACGTTATGATCATTA
This sequence comes from Psychroserpens ponticola, assembly GCF_023556315.2. Classification (NCBI taxonomy): domain Bacteria; kingdom Pseudomonadati; phylum Bacteroidota; class Flavobacteriia; order Flavobacteriales; family Flavobacteriaceae; genus Psychroserpens; species Psychroserpens ponticola. The sequence goes on from NZ_CP116221.1 coordinate 3,704,005, forward strand.
CATGGCGAATCTTGTTGAAATTGACGACGCATTAGCTGTTGGGACTGATAAAGCCAAAACTGTAGCTAATGATGTACTAAAACGTGTAAGAAAAAAAACAGGGTATTAATATGAAAAAATTAATATGGTTTACCATTTTAAATACTACTTCAATGGTATTATTAATTATTTCAAGGTTTGATTCTAAAATTGAAGGATTTGATTGGCTTATTTTTATTCCTGCTGTTCTTATCGTGTTAACCTTAATTCATTTTTTTGTGGAACGCAAGACATTAAACAAGCTCAAATAATTTTCCTGGAAGTGGTCTCGTGACACCTTTCAATTCCATTGTTAATAATATACTTGCCACTTTATAAATTGGCAAATTGCATTCTAAAGCAATCACATCTAAAAGTTGTTTATCATTGTTTTCTAGATAGTTATAAATGATTTTTTCTTCGGAAGTAAGCTCAACAAATAATTGTTTTTGAATGACTGGTTTTTCTAGTATGTCTAATTCCCAATTCAATATATAAGGAACATCTAAAGGATTTGATAATACATGTGCTTGTTGAAATTTAATCAAATTATTACAACCAAGGCTCTGACTGTCAGTCACACGACCAGGAACAGCAAATACATCTCTATTATAAGAATTTGCAATATCTGCTGTGACTAGGCTTCCACCTTTTTCGGCAGATTCAATGACAATAGTCGCTTCGCTCATTCCTGCAATTATTCGGTTACGTTTTAAAAAATTATTTCTATCAAAGGTATCTGTACTCCAAAAATCGGTTAGAAATCCACCATGTTTTTCAACTTCAGCGCTATATTTTTTGTGTGTTTTTGGATACATTTGATTCAATCCATGTGCTAGACAACCAATGGTTTGAAGTTTGTGTTTTACAGCTGCTCTTTGTGCTGTAATATCAGTTCCATAAGCAAAACCTGATACGATAATGGGATTAAAAGCTGCTAATTCTTCAATCAATTTATTACAGAATGCAATTCCATAGGTCGTAATTTTACGAGTGCCAACAATACTTATAATGCGTTGTTGCTTCAAGTTAATGTTTCCAGTTTGAAATAGTAGTATTGGAGCATCTATGCAATGTTTTAATTTTTCAGGATACACATCTTCCGTAAAATAGAGACAAGAGATCTTATTTTCTTTAATAAACTGTAGTTCATGCTCAGCAGCTTTTATATGCTCAGAATTAAATAATCCCTTAATAGTTGTTGTGCCAATACCATCAATTTTAAGAAGGAGATGTCGTTTTTCCTTTAACACAGCTTCGGCAGAACCACAATAGTTAATTAACTTTTTAGCTGTAACATCTCCAATTTTTGGAACATGCTGCAATGCTAAAGCATAAATTAATTGCTCATCTTTCATAGTTGTAGATTATTTTCTATGAAAGTAGTAAAAATTCCCTTGTTAATAAATACTTCTACTGATGTTTTATTCGTGTTCAAAAAATTTTAACTTTGTTTCTATGCAATTAGAGACTTACATCAGCGATTTATTATATAGATACGATTGTGTTACTGTACCAGAGTTTGGTGCATTTTTAACACATCGTGTGTCGGCGAAGATTCACGAATCCACTCATGCGTTTTATCCTCCCAAAAAAGCCTTGTCTTTTAACGAGCAATTACAGAACAATGATGGTCTATTAGCCAATTACATTGCAGATGTTGAGAAGATTCCTTATGAGGTTGCCGTTGAAAAAGTAACGAAGCATGTGAAATCAATAAAATCGTATTTAGTTGAAGGCGAAACGATTGCATTTCAAAATATTGGTGAGTTATTATTGAATAAGGAAGGGAAAATTAATTTTGAACCTTCACTTCATATCAATTACTTAACAGATGCTTTTGGTTTATCTCAATTTACATCTTCGGATATTACTCGTGAAGTGTATAAAGAAGATGTTGAAGCTATTGAAGAGGTCATTCCACTAATTATTACACCTGAAAAACGCAAATCTCGTCCTTACTTAAAATATGCTGCTATTGCATTAATTGCATTAACCGTTGGAGGTTTTACGGCTTCTCATTATTATGGAAATCAAATTGAAAGCCATAATCAATTGGCTCAAGAAGAAGCAAATCAACGCTTAGATGTTAAAGTTCAAGAAGCTACTTTCATTATAAATAATCCATTACCTGCTGCTACACTTTCTGTAGAAAAAAAACAAACAGGAAATTACCATATTGTTGCTGGTGCTTTTAGAGTTGAAGCAAATTCTGACAAAAAAGTAGATCAGCTTAGAGCAAAAGGTTACAAAGCCAGAAAAATTGGTGCTAATAAATACGGCTTGCATGAAGTTGTGTATGCGAGTTTTTCTGATAGACTTGAAGCTTTAAAAACATTACGCCAAATAAAACGTGAGCACAATAGAGATGCTTGGTTACTGGTTAAAGCTTTAGATTAATTCTTTCTATCATTTATAACATCACACTGAGTGCAGTCGAAGTGAAATGTGAGAAATCTAGATTTATCGTCACTCATACTACACTCTGTCGAAATGACAACTATTATTCTACTTTATTTTTGCACAACTAAAATCATAAATCATTTAGCTTAGATTTAAATTCATCTTACCTTTGCATAAACTTAAGTAGTTGATGGAACCAAAAACAGCATTTCAAACTAAAACCATAATGACCGATTTGGTTTTACCTAGTGAAACCAATCCAATAAATAATCTCTTTGGTGGTGAACTTTTGGCACGAATGGATCGTGCTGCCAGTATAGCTGCAAGACGACATAGTAGACGTATCGTTGTAACGGCTTCAGTAAATCATGTAGCATTTAACAGATCTATTCCTTTAGGAAGTGTAGTAACTGTTGAGGCAAAAGTCTCGCGTGCATTTACAAGCTCTATGGAAGTCTATCTTGATGTTTGGATTGAAGATAGAGAATCTGGAGAAAGTATAAAAGCCAATGAAGCTATTTATACTTTTGTTGCTGTTGATGAAACTGGACGTCCAGTAAAAGTGCCTCAACTTATTGCAGAAACCTCACTTGAGAAAGATCGTTATGATGGCGCTTTACGTCGCAAACAATTAAGCTTAGTGTTAGCTGGAAAAATGAAGCCTGGTGATGCCACTGAGCTAAAAGCTTTATTTGAGTAATAAGATTACATCTTAAATAACCAACCTGCAGGATTTTGTGTTTTAGAATCTTTATACACACCAAAACCTAACATGGTTTCACCATTAGACTTATTAGTAAACACCTCTCCTATTTCTTGTTTTGTAGTAACTTTATCGCCTTTTTTGACGTAAATTTTTGACATGTTTTTATACACTGTAATATAATTACCATGACGAATCATCACTACAGGATTGGCATTTGGAATCACTAAAATTTGTGATACCTCTCCATCAAATACAGCTCTTACTTTCGTGCCTTTTTGAGTAGCTATTTTAACACCTTGACTATTAATTGTAACTGTTCTATCTATTGGTGAAGGTTGTTTTCCATATCTTAATTTTACAACACCTTTTTCAACAGGCCAAGGTAATTTCCCTTTATTATTTTCAAATCCTTTGGCTAAAACTTTATCTTCTGGAGTTAATATAAACTTATTAGTTGGCGAGGTATTTTTACCCGCTTTCTTATTTGAAGCTGCAATGGCTTCACGGATTAAGCGGTCAATTTCACGATCTAATTTATTTATTTCTTGCTGTTTTTTCTTAGCTTGAGATGCATAAGTAGTCATATTTTTTCTAATAGTAACCATCAACTCTTCTTGCTCCTTGAGTTCAATTTCAAGTTGCTTTTTAACTTCTCTGTTTTCAAGAACCAATTTATCCTTGTCCTTTTTTTGTCGTAATAAATTGGTATTGAGTTCTTGTAATTTAATAGTTTTCCCTTTTATAAGCTCACCTTGTTCTTGTTGGTAATTAGCATATTGCTTGATATATTGCAAACGTTTATAAGCTTGTTTAAAATTATCTGAAGACAATAAAAACATCACTCGACTTTGTTCAGATTTGCTTTTATAGGATTTTACAACCATAGCTGCATAACTCTCTTTTAACTCTTTAAGTTGATCTCTTAAACTGGTAATTTCGTTTTGATTTGCATTAATTTCACGTGTCAAAAGATTAGCTTGATCATTAGTTATCTTAATTAAATTTCGTCTTACACTTACTTTGTAATTTAAGTCTTCAACTAAAGATACTAAAGATTTTTCCTTTTTCGTATCGGAAAATAAAAGCGCATTAATTTGCTTTAATTCATTTTTAAACTTTAGTCGTTTAGCTTCCAATTCCTTTTGCTTATTGCTTTGTGAATTGGCTAAAGTGATGCTTAAAAAGAAGCATAACAATACAATAATGTAGGTTGGTTTATTGCGCATCATTAATCTAATATTATTTCTTTAAATCCTGAAGGAATTTTAAATGGAAAACGAACATCTTGATTTAATGATACTGATTTATATTCCATTGCAATAATAACCTCGTCATTGTTTTCGACAGCCATGATTTTAATGTCTTTTGGTAGAATTTCTTTATCCACATCTTGATATGCTAGATAATCTACTTGAAGAAACCGTTTCTTCAATGGTTGAAGTAATTGCTGTGAATCCATTTTAAAATGTGATGGATTCAAAAGCAAAAACAATTCTAATAGTGCTGTTTGTTCTTTAGGTTGTAAAATGTAAGATTTATCGTTTGTTGAAGCTATATATTTTTCGCCTTTCAAATTAAAAAGTGATTCACCTAGCAACAAACTTTGGACCTTTTTAAAATTGAGTTCAACACCTAATAAATTACTTAACAAGGTATAATCTCCTTTAAAATATTGGTCGTTTATCTTATCGTAAAAACTCACTTCGTCAGGAGTAATCATGGCTCTAGCTAAGCCTAAAGTAGCGCTAATCCAGATGGCTTTATCTTTTTCCATTCTAAGATTAACGGTGTAACCATGCTCTTGTAAATCTTGAGTATAATCAATTTTAACTCTAGCTTGTAGTGTTTTAAACTTAGAATCTTGTCGAGTATTCTCCTTTATCAGTTGCTTTGCAGAAAGACCATTATTAATTTTACCATCACTTGCAATTGCTTTGGCTGACTTACAAGATGTAGCAAGACTTACTAAAAGAATAATGATACTATATTTAACGATTTTCATAACATTATTACTGTTTAGTCAATGCTTCTGCTTTTTTAGCAAACGCTTCAGATTTGGAAATATTATTGTTTTGTTTGAAAGCAATACTCAATTGACTATAAAAATCTGACAACATTTTGTCATCATCAACTACAAAATCGGTTCCCATTTCTAAGCTTTCAATGGCTTTTTTAGGTTGATTCAATTTGTTGTTCGCTATTCCATTTACTAAATATAAAATAGGCTGCGCAGGATAGATCTCTAATGCATCTGCACTTAATTTTGCTGCTTCAGCATCTTTATTTAAATCTAAACGTAATAAAAGCACATCCTTTATCGTATTAAAATCGTTTGGTTCTTCATCTAAAATGTCTTCCAAATAGCCTAATGCCTTTTCTTTATCATTTACTTTTAGATGATATTGAGCCAATTCTCTTAAGGTTTTTGGGTTTTTATCATCATCAATTAAAGTAGTAACTTCAACAAGTTGAGGTTCATATTCAGGATTATTAGAAACAAATTTTACAAAATCGTTTAAGACTTTTGCTTTTGCTTCAGGCTTTATATTTGGACTCGTTAACACGGTCTTCATAGATTTAATAGCGCTTTCGGTATTGTTATCATCTAAATAAAACTTATACAATGCTAAATGCACTAATCGAGATTCTGGATTGGATTCTAATAACTCTTTTGCTGTGTCAAATGCTTTTGCTGTGTCACCTGTTTCACTATATCTATAAATAAGTCTCAAATAACTCGCTTCATCTTCAGGATTACTCTTAACACGCGTTTCAAGATTTTCAATTCGGTCATCATCATTACCTGTCAGGTCATAAATTTGATTACGCAAAAAGTCTCGATCTTGATTGTATCCAAATTCATTATCAAGTTCATCAAGAATTTCTAGTGCATTTTTATATTTTTTTGCTTCTATATAAAGACTCGCTAAATCCTGTTTGTAATCTGGATGAAATTTCACCAGTTGTTTGACTGTTTTTAAGGCTTTGTCTAGATCATTTTGCAACATATAGACATCATAAAGCTCATCAAGAAACCATTCATTTTCTGGAGATTTAGAAATGGCTTGTTTTAATGCATCTTCAGCAGCACCAAAATTTTTAAGCGCTTTATAATTCTTTCCTAGTTCAAAAAACAACGTAGGATCGGTATCATCAATTTTAATACATTTGAGTAATTCATTAGCTGAACGTTGGTAGTTCTCAATTCCTTTTTGTTTTAAGGCTTCAAAAAAGTGTTCTTGATATGCATCTTCATAATTTCCTAAATCATCATCTGGTCGTTTATTAAAATCGACTTGTGCATAAGTATTCTGCGGAAGCATAAAGATTCCGAGAATAGCTATTAAGATTTGAAATTTAATTTTCATAAAAAGGACCTTTCGTTAAGCTGCGCTTGCTATCTTCATTCAAAATATATTTTGAATTCGATAATGCTCAAGGTGACATAGTTACTAAATATTTAGTCAATTATTATTCCAAAATTGAATAATCACCAATACTAATGCTAGTAAACTTTCCATCATAACTAACATGATTACCAATCATAGCATTGTCTAAATTAGCATTTTTAATGGTAGTATGCGTTTGTATTAAGCTATTTTTAACGGTTGAATTATCAATCGTACAATTATTCCCAATACTAACGTTAGGACCAACTGTTGCATTGTTCAAGACCACATTTTCGCCAATACAACAAGGTTCTATAATTGTAGAATTGTTGCTTTTCACTGAATTTGCTATTAATTGCTCTTCACCATCGGCTTTTAAAAACCCAAGCATTTTGGTATTGGTATCAAGAGTTACGCTTTTATTTCCACAATCCATCCATTCATCAACAGTTCCTGTTTTAAAAATTCTGCCTTCAGCCATCATGCGTTTGATGCCATCATTAATTTGGTATTCGCCACCATTCATGATGTTTTCATCAAGAATTTCTTGAAGTTTTCCTTTTAATACTGAAACATCTTTAAAGTAATAAATCCCAATTACGGCTTGATCGCTGACAAAGCTTTCTGGTTTTTCAACCAACTCAACAATCTCTTGATTATCATTAAGTTTCACCACACCATAAGCTTCAGGATTTGCAACACGCTTTGTCCAAATCACACTATCGGCTTCTGGATCTAAATCAAATTTAGCTCGAATTAGAGTATCAGCATAAGCAATTACTGCTGGTCCAGATAATGAAGGCTCAGCACACATAATAGCATGACCTGTACCTAAAGGTTGGTCTTGACGATAGATAGAAGGTTTCGCTCCTAAACTAGTCGCTAGATTTTTTAAACTCTCCACAACATCGTCTCCAAACCAAGCTGGATCTCCTAAAACAAAGGCAATTTCTTCAATAGGTTGCTTTAAAACTTTCACAATATCTTTTACTAATCTGTGAACAATGGGTTGTCCAGCAACTGGAATTAATGGTTTTGGTACTGTTAAACTATGTGGTCTAAGACGAGAACCTCGTCCTGCCATTGGTACTATTATTTTCATGCTTAAAAAGTTGATTTGTATATTTATTGAGATTTCTCACATTCGTTAGAAATAACATTATTGATTATTTTATTATACCTACAAGGTTTTAAAAACCTTGCAGAGTTTACTAGGAAACGCCTGTGCTACCAAAACCGCCTTCACCTCTATCAGTTTCAGATAATTCTTGAACAGAAATCCATTCTGCACGTTCGTGTTTTGCAATCACTAGTTGTGCGATACGTTCGCCATTATTGATTACAAAATCTTCACTAGATAAATTTACTAAAATCACTCCTATTTCACCTCTATAATCAGCATCGATTGTTCCTGGAGCATTGAGTACAGTGATTCCTTTTTTTGCTGCTAATCCACTACGTGGCCTAACTTGAGCTTCAATACCAACTGGCAATTCTATAAAAAGTCCTGTGCCAACGATGCTTCTTTCTAAAGGTTTTAATGTTCTAGACTCTGAAAGACTCGCTCTTAAATCCATTCCTGCTGAAGCAATGGTTTCGTAGTGCGGTAAATCGTGATTGGATTTGTTAATTATCTTTATATTCATAGCTAAAGACCTCTCGACTGCGCTCGAGGTGACATTTAATTATTGTTTAATTTTTTTCTAGTTAAAAACTTTAATTCTTTTCGTTCTAAAAAAGCAACTAAAGTGACAAAGAGTAACAAAAATACAGTTCCTAATAACATATTTCTATCTAAATGATAATAAGTTATGAAACTTAATGCAGTGCTTATCAGAAGGTAAATTGCGATTCTACTTACATCATAAGGTACAGGATAATATTTTCGACCTAATACATAAGACATAAACATCATCAAACTATATGCAATAAGTGTTGCATAAGCACAAGCCATAAAACCAATTTTAGGAATAAATATGAGGTTAAAGCCAATGGTAATTGCGGCACCAATAATTGAAATGTACATTCCGAAACGTGTACGATCTGTTAGTTTATACCAAATAGAAAGATTATGATAAATCCCTAAACAGAGATTCGCTAATAATACAATTGGAACAATATCTAGAGCTAATAAGTAACTTTCATTTTTAATAAGAACAGGTTGCAATAAATCGATGTAGATCACAACAATCATTAAACCTAAAGCACCAACAATGGTGAAATATTTTAAAATAGTCGCGTAAGTTTGTGTCGCATTTTCTTTATCGGAATGGTTGAAAAAAAACGGTTCTGCTCCCATTCTGAAAGCTTGAATAAATAAGGTCATAAAAACCGCTAATTTGTAACATGCACTATAGGCGCCATTAACAAACTCACCTTCAATTTCTGGCAACAACCATTTATCAAAATTTTCATTAATCACAAAAGCTAAACCTGCAACCATGATTGGCCAGCCATAATTTAAGAGTTGTTTTAAAACTTTAGGTTCAAAATTTAGTTTCGTTTTAAAGAAATATGGCAATACTAATATTAAAACAACAGCACTTGCAATGAGGTTTGCGATAAATATATATTCTACATTATTTTCAACAGTAAACAACGATTTTAACCCTTCTGAACCATACGTTGAAGATAGTAGAAGTACATTTAAAAGCACAATAATAAGCACATTAATCAATTTGATCGATGCAAACTTTATTGGTCTTCCTGTAACTCTTAAATAAGCAAACGGAATTACGATTAGTGTGTCTAGAAGTGTTATTCCTACAAGAATTGAATAGAAATCGGTATTAATTCTAAGCGCTTCAGAAATTGGAACTCTAAATAAAAACAATAGTATTCCAAAAAGAAAGGTACTTACTACAATAGTTATCATTGCAGTTGACAACACGCTGTCTTTATCTTTATTCTTACTAAAAAACCTAAAAAATGATGTTTCCATTCCATACGTAAGAATCACATTGAAAAAAGCAGCAACGACGTAAAATTCTGTGGTTTCAGAATAACCTTCATTAGGTAATACATCAGTATATAAACGAAGTAAGAGAACATTAATTAGTTTTGGCACTACAATCGCCAAACCATAGATAACTGTGTCTTTTAAAAAAGTTTTTAGTACGCTCAAAAGTTAATTTTTGTTCTGCTAAAAATACGCGTTTAGGAAACGTTAACCAAAGATATGTTATTGTCCATTTGGTGGAGCACTAGGATAATGAAGTGGTTCCTCCATTTTAATATTTGAAATTTTATAATACATTGTTTTGTTACCTTTACGGTACGAAATAATACACTCGTCATCATTAAACTTAAACGGCATTTTTTCTTTAAGTTTTGGAAGTCTATTTTTAGACTCTTCTTTCATTTCAGAACTCAATATGATGTCATTTCGTTTATTGAAATCTGTTGAAAATCGACCAACATATAGCGCTTGATTTCCTTTTTTAAATTCAAGTTTTGCTTTTTGACCTCTAAAAAACACACTATCTAAAACAACAGAATCATCTTTCACTGGAATATAAACAGTAATGCCAGATCCTCCTCCTTTAACTCCTGCAACCCATTTTTGAGCATAGGTTTCTCCAAATTCTATTGGAGCATTCTTTTGTAATTTTTGAGCTGTTGAACATTGAGAAAAGCTAACCATAAGGATGAGCATTACAATTAAAAATGATATACGCTTTATTGATTTCATATATATTTATTTCTATGATTATAAATATACGTTTTCAAATTTAATGCCATAAAAAAACCCAACTCTTAAAAGTTGGGTTTTGATTTTTATATGAGATGCTGAATCAAGTTCAGCATGACAATACTTATTTCTAATTGTTCAATGCTTCAGCTCCACCAACAATTTCTAAAATTTCATTGGTAATAGAAGCTTGACGTGCTTTGTTGTATGTTAATTTTAACTGATCTCTTAATTCAGTTGCGTTATCTGTAGCCTTGTGCATTGCAGTCATACGTGCTCCATGTTCACTTGCAAAACTATCTCTTATACTTTTGTATAATTGTGTTTTTAATGATTTTGGAATAAGTTGCTCTACAATTTCAGCTTTTGAAGGCTCAAAAATATAATCTAAATTTACATCGGAATCACTTTCAAAAGGAACAATTGGTAAAAACTGCTCAGTCATTACAATTTGAGTCGCCGCATTTTTAAACTTATTGTAAACGATTTCAATTTTATCAAATTCGCCATCAACAAATTTTTCCATCAGCATTTCAGCAATTTCAGCAACATTATCAAAAGTTAAGTCATCATAAACCTCACTTTTATTATCGATAACCTTATTGGTTTTCTTAAAAGCATCGTTTGATTTCTTACCAATAACTAAATAAGAAACATCTTTGTTAGCATACTTTTCAGCAGCCAACTTAGTTACTTCTTTAATAATGTTAGAGTTAAATGCTCCAGCAAGACCTCTGTTTGAAGTAATAGGCACTAAAAGCACTTTTTTAACTTCTCTTTGTGTTGAATACTTACTTCCTGAATCTGCATCTAAAGTTGCACTTAAGCTTTGTAGAAGCTCAGATAACTTATCAGAATAAGGTCGCATTGCAGTAATAGCATCTTGAGCTTTTTTCAATTTTGCAGCAGATACCATTTTCATGGCACTAGTAATCTGCATCGTTGAAGATACTGATGATATTCTATTACGTATTTCTTTTAAGTTTGCCATATTGAAAATATGAAAATATCCTGCTTTCTAAATTAGAGAGCAGGATTATTAATTATGCTCTATACTTACCTGATAAATCTTTAGCGACAGTAGTTAATGTGTCGATAACTTCATCAGTTAATTTACCCGCTTTTAAAGTCGTTAACACATTGTTGTGTTTCGCTTTAAGGAACTCAATATAATCTCTTTCAAATTCTTTTACTTTCTCTACAGGAACGTCTCTTAATAAGTTTTTAGATCCAGCGTAAATAATTGCTACTTGATCTTCAACTGTAAATGGATCGTTTTGACCTTGTTTTAAGATTTCAACGTTACGTTTTCCTTTTTCAATTACATTTAAAGTCACAGCATCTAAATCTGAACCAAACTTAGCAAACGCTTCTAATTCACGATATTGAGCTTGATCTAATTTTAATGTACCTGCAACTTTCTTCATTGATTTAATCTGAGCGTTACCACCAACACGAGATACAGAAATACCTACGTTAATTGCTGGACGAACACCAGAGTTAAACAAATCACCATCTAAGAAAATTTGTCCATCAGTAATTGAAATTACGTTTGTTGGAATATATGCAGAAACGTCACCTGCTTGTGTTTCGATAATTGGTAAAGCTGTTAAAGAACCTCCACCTTTTACCAACGGCTTTAAGCTTTCTGGTAAATCGTTCATTTCTTTAGCAATGTTATCATCGTTAATCACTTTCGCAGAACGCTCTAATAATCTAGAGTGTAAATAGAATACATCACCTGGATACGCTTCACGTCCTGGTGGACGACGTAATAATAAAGATACCTCACGATATGCAACCGCTTGCTTTGATAAATCATCAAATACAATTAAAGCTGGACGACCAGTATCTCTAAAATATTCTCCAATAGATGCTCCTGTAAAAGGTGCGTAAACTTGCATTGCAGCAGGATCTGATGCATTTGCAGCTACTATTGTTGTGTATGCTAATGCTCCTTTTTCTTCTAGAGTTTTAGCAATTAAAGCTACTGTAGAAGCTTTTTGACCAACAGCAACATATATACAATATACAGGTTCACCTGCATCGTAAAATTCTTTTTGATTTAAAATAGCGTCGATACAAACAGCTGTTTTACCCGTTTGTCTATCTCCAATAACCAACTCACGTTGACCTCTACCTACTGGAATCATCGCATCAATTGCTTTAATTCCTGTTTGTAATGGTTCAGTTACTGGCTCACGATAGATAACACCAGGAGCTTTACGCTCTAATGGCATTTCATAAGTATCACCAGAAATAGGTCCTTTACCATCAATTGGAGTACCTAGTGTATCAACTACACGACCAACAATTCCTTCACCTACGTTAATAGATGCAATTCTGTTGGTTCTTTTTACTGTTGATCCTTCTCTAACTACAGTTGAAGGGCCCAACAATACGATACCAACATTATCTTCTTCAAGGTTAAGTACGATTCCTTCTAAACCACCATCGAATTCTACTAATTCTCCGTATTGTGCATTTGAAAGTCCGTAAGCACGTACTATACCATCACCAACAGTTAATACTGTTCCCACTTCGTCTAATGAAGCACCTGCTTCAAAACCTGAAAGTTGTTGTTTTAAAATTGCTGAAATTTCAGCTGGTTTTACTTCTGCCATTTTATTTAGTCTTTAGCTTTTAGCTGTTAGCCTTCAAAAAAGCCAACAATAAAACTCAATTAATTTAATGTAAATTCTCTTTTTAACTTATTTAGCTTATTAGCTATACTTGCATTGTATTGAATATCTCCAACACGTAAAATGAAACCACCAATGATGCTTTCATCAACAATATTTTCTAACTCTACAGATTTGCTAGTTAACTCTTTGATTTTAGCCATCACTTTAATTTCTAAATCTTGAGTTATTGCAACTGCAGTTGTTACTGTTGCTTTTTCTTTGCCAATATGAGCTTCATACAACTCGTTATATTTACGAGCTACGTCTGCAACAGCATCAATTCTATTGTTTTCAACTAATACATCAAATGATTTTGATGTTAAGGCATTTAAATCTGGAAATACTTGATTTAAAATCTCTCTTTTAGTCTCTTGTTTTGCAATCGCATTTTTTAGAGCTAGATCTAAGTCTGTATTTTCAGATACAGTATTAGCAATTAGCTTCATATCAATATTTATAGCCTCTTCAGACTTCTGGTCTATAGCTAAGCTTAAAACTGCTTTTGCGTAACGTATTGCTGCTCTTGTTCCTGACATAGTTGCTTAGTTTAATGTCGCTTCACCTAACATAGACTCCACCAATTTGATTTGTTTGTCTTTGTTAGAAAGTTCTTCACGTACTACTTTTTCTGCAATGTCTATTGAAAGATTAGCTACTTGCGTTTTTAATTCTGCAATGGCTGCTTTCTTTTCTGTTTGGATAGATGCTTGAGCTTGAGCTACTAATTTACCTGCTTCTTCTTTAGCTTGGTCTTTAGCATCTTCAATCATTTTATTTTTGATTTCACGAGCTTCTTTAAGCATTGCTTCACGTTCAGCTCTAGCTTCTTTCAATAATTTTTGATTATCTGCTTGAAGGTTTTCCATCTCAAGTTTTGCTTTTTCAGCAGAATCAAGTGCATTTTTAATACCTTCTTCTCTATCGTTTACAGCATTTAGCATTGGTTTCCATGCGTATTTCTTCAAAAGAAGTAATAACAACACAAATAATAATGTTTGCCAGAAAAATAGACCTATCGAAAAATCTTCTAATAAATTCATAATATATAACTGTTATATCAATTTAATTTTTAATTAAAGCAACCTTGCAACCAACCGTTACAAGGTTACTTTTGGGTTTTGATTATACTGCAAATAAAGCAGCAAATCCAATACCTTCAATTAAAGCTGCTGCAATAAGCATAGCTGTTTGGATTTTACCGTAAGATTCTGGTTGACGAGCGATCGCTTCCATAGCAGAACCACCAATTTTACCAATACCAATACCAACTCCGATTACAACTAAACCTGCACCTACCATTACTGGGATTTCCATAATAAATATATTTAAAAATTAAACATTCAAATTAATACGATTACAAATGTTGTATCTCACCATCATGCTCTTCTGCATGGTCATGAGTTTCTGCTGCAAAACCAAAGTAAAGCGCAGATAACATTGTAAAAATATATGCTTGTAGCAATGCTACTAATATTTCAATAAGTGAGATTGCGAAAGCCAAACCAAATGATAAAGGACTTCCCAACCAACTTTTGAAAATAAACATTAAACCTATTAAACTCATTAATACAATATGTCCTGCTTGCATATTTGCATATAGACGTATTAATAATGAAAATGGTTTGATAAAAATTCCTAAAACTTCAATAGGAATCAATATGATATATAAAGGCACTTTAGCGTACCAAGGCATAGAATCTCCTAATGGATCAAAAATATGCTTCCAGTAATCTGAAGTTCCTGTTAAGTTTGTCAATAAAAAAGTTAATATGGCTAGCGATGCAGTTACAGCAATATTACCAGTAACATTAACTCCCAATGGCGTTAAACCGAAGATGTTTAAAAACCAAATGAAGAAAAACACGGTTAATAAAAATGGCATGTACTTCATGTACTTTTTCTCACCAATATTAGGAATCGCAATGTCATCTCTAATGTAAAGTACGATTGGCTCAAAGAAACGTCCAAACCCTTTTGCAATGCCACCATTAGTAGCATACGATTTTGCTAGTCCTTTAAATAAAAAGAACATTAGCAAACCTGTAATGATAATCATTACGACACTTTTAGTGATTGAAAAATCCAGAGGCTTTACGTTTGTTGGATGATGCTCTTCATCATAATTGATGGTTCCCTGAGCATCAGTTTTATATATTTTACTGTGGTATAATTTGTAGTATTCACCATCAACTTCAGCAAGAGTTTCACCATGGTGAAATTTTGAAGATGAAAACACTTTTAAACCGTTATCCCAAAGAATAACAGGAAGTGGTGCTCCAATATATTTGTGCTCTCCAGCATCGTTTGTGAATGAGAATAAGCTAAAATCGTAAGAATCTTTCAAGTGATGTTGAATATATTCCTTTATTTCAGATTTTTTATCTCCTTTAGCGGCATCGTCGTTTTTACCAAACGAAGCGAATGAAACTAAACACAGTAATAAGGTAATTGTCTTAATAGTTATTTTTCTTTGCATATCACTTAAAATAATAGTGGCCTAAAAATCGCTGCAAAGGTAGGTTTTTATCTCAAAAACAAAAACAATTTCAAACTTTATTTTTGGGTGTTAATTTCAGTAGAAGAGTGAAAGTAATTATTCCATTTTATTAAGCCATTTTGCAAGGCTAAATGTTTCAAGAAATAGGCTTAACATATAAGGCACAAAAAAAGCAGCAAACTCTAATTTAGAAATATCTCCATCTGCTTTATAAAATGGGTAAAACACAATAAAAAAGACAACAAATTTAAGTGCGCTTCCTCCTAGAAACAAAAAACCTAATTGCTCTTTATACTTCTCTTTCATTTTAAAAAGAAAACCAAAAATTGTAATTGCTAAAACAGCATTAACAACATAAGCTAACACAATTTTATTATCATATAGAGGAAGTGATTTTGAACTTAGAATAAAAAGATGAATTGCAAAAGCAACAGATAATAAAATACTAAGTTTTATAGAAAATAGAGTGAAAGTGTGTTTCATTTAATATTTAATTCGGTTGAGTTGTTTTACGACTACGAATAATGAGATTCCAACACCCAAAAGTGTGCAGATAACGACGTAAAGTTTACCACTATCATTATATGAAGAATCTAACCACTTTCCCAGCTTGACAAATACGTAGATAATCACACCCATTTCGATGCCAATTCCAGAAAGAATGGCAACATTTTTAAGCGGACTGACCTTTTTCAGATTGCCCTCCTGTTTGTGCTGGTCTTTGTGTTGTGGTATGTTGTCCTGTTCTTGAGCCATTATTAAGTTCATTTAAAGCGCCTTTCATTGAACACGTAGCATTAAATGTTGCTCCTGGTTCGACAGCTAATTTCCCAACAATCACTTCTCCTTCAACATGAGCAGAAGATCTTAAAGACAACGTATCTGATAGCAATAATTTACCAGAGAACTTACCTTCAATATCTGCATTAGCGCTTTTAAGTGTTCCGTTTATGATTCCTGTTTTACCAACAACAACTTTTCCAGGTGTTTTTATATTACCTTGAACAGTCCCTTCAATTCTAAAATCGCCATCACTAATAATATCACCAGTAATGGTTGTTCCTTTAGCAATAGTGTTTTGCTGCGAAGTTGTTTCTGTAGCCATTTTTCCTGTTTTTTTATCTGAAGAAAACATAGTTTTTTGTTTTATTGAGATGCTAAATATTCATTTAAATTTTTATGTCTTTGTATAATTTCATAGTTAGGAGATGAAATTGAATAGAAGTCACGTACAATTTTATGTTTGTTCTCCTCTAAGATTTCAGCAAAACCCGAAGCACCTTGAGCGCTTTTTAAGCCATGAACAACAACAAATGTAGTGTTGCTGTCATATACATCAATAGATGTGGTTAAATCAAAGTAAGCCACCTTAGAAACTGCATCATTTAGTTTTGCTACAAATGCATTGATTTCATCTTTTTGATTCGCTTCAAAAGGATATAATACATTAAAATGTGTTGCGTCATTATTATCACTAAATTCTTTTCTAGCCAAAAGTGGTATTACTTCTCTCAAGATGACTTCTGCACGCTTTCCTTCCTCTGAATTTGGATATGTTAAAGCAATATAATTAACGCCTTCTTTATAATCTTCAAAACCAAACAAACGCCCTTTTGCTGAGGCTTTTAATATTTCAAATTTTGGAACTGTGACATCGCCTTCAAACTTTATAATATTAGCTTCTGCACTAGAAATGACTTCGGCATATTCTTGGTTATTGAATTTTGCGTAAAGCGCTTCATAAATCCGTTCAGGACTATTTTCATCTTTAGCAAATTCTGAAGAAGGGTTTAACAAAATCTGAGCATATCTTGAATCAGGATGATCAGAAATAATCTCATTCTTTATAGTATCTGCTTTGCCATCTAAACCAAGCTCAACATATATTTTATATAAATTGTACTTTGAAGGCAATACTAAACGCTCCTCAGGATTGTTAAGTAATAGCTTTTCTAATTTATCTTGAGCAAGCTCATACTCTTTAAATTTTTCTTTATAAATAGAGCCTAATTGGTAATAGGCAAAATTTCTATCTTTACTGATACTATCTATTACTTTTTGATCTGAAGGAATTTTAGAGATATAAAACTCTGGATCAAATAATTCTTCATTTGTTGCTAAACTATCAACAGCACCTGATTGTTGATTTTTAGCTTTGTTTATTGCACTGCTCGAAAGTCGCCAGTTATCTTTAAGTTCTCGATCTCCCCAAATTTTTACAAACTCATTTTTACCAAAAGATAAGGTGGTTTGGTTATAGAAATAGAAATTTTGTTTTCCGTTTTTAGCGTTTGGATCTGCTCTTTGAGATTTACCAACTTTATTATTATCAGTAGTCGCCATTCCTGTACTTACTCGCTCAGCAGCTTCTGCTTTTTCTTGTGCTTCTTTAGCTTTCGCTTTTAAATCATTAGTATACGCTGTGAAAATCTCTAATCTATCTGCATCTGATAGACTTACTAAATTTAAAATACTATCGTTATCCTGAGCGATATCTTCATAGTAGATTACATCTTCTAAATTTTCTCGCTTCTTTTTTATAACTCTATATGGTTTTGAATTTAATTTTTGATTGGTCATTGTGCTATCATAATAAGCACCTGCTGCTCTATAATTAGCTTCATCAAAATTCATATCACCAAGCGTAGAATAATCATAAGATTTTAATAATTTATCACCTGTATTCGTTCTTAATGACTTGTTGTAATAAACTACTGCCATAGAATCTGAAGCATTAGCTCTGTGATATTCTGCAATGTGATAGTAAATTTTATCAAGGAATGGACGATTTTCACGATTCTCCTCTATGTCTGTAAGATATTCTTCAAATTCTAATTTATCTCCAGTTTCCATATCAAAGTTTGTCACTTTGGCTAGATGCGCATTAATGTAATATGGTCTTGGGATTTTTCGATGCATGTCTATAATTTTATCGAAAACTAAGTTGGCACTATCTTTTTGTCCAAACTCATTATATAACTGACCAATTATAAAATTATATCTTGCTTTTTCTCTATTCTTCTTAGTGTATTCCGCAGCAACTTTTAGTTGAGTTAACGCACTATCTTTTGATTTAATGTTAATATATGCCTGAGCCATGATTGCCGTAGCATCAGCTAAATCCTGGTCTTCTAATTCTTCTTGATCTAAAAGGCGTTTAAGATTTTTAAGTGCTAATTCGTTGTTCTCTAAACGAATATTCGTTTTTTCTCTCCACACTTTAGCGGTATTGATTTTATCACTAGCAGGATACTTGTATAAAATATAATTGAAAGCTTCTATTGCAGGTATAAATCGTTGGTCAAAATAACGCGCTTCTCCTAAAAGTAAATACGCTTCATCAATTTGAGGGTTATACTCTTTCCCCTTAATATTCATCCCATGCTTTTGAACAGCTTTGATTGCTTTTTCTTCAGCACGTTCAAAATCTTGGTTTTTAGATTGTCCTGGTAAGAAGATATCTTCTGCTTCCTGCATACGTTCAATGGTCAGTAATTCCCAGAAGTTATCAGTAGCAGCATTATCTACAGTTTCTCTCCCTTGTTCAAGAGCAATATGACCATTATATAGAATGTTGTATTTGGTGCCTAATGCATGAAAATTTCTATTTATAAATGAGTCTTTTTTGCGTGAACAACTTGTAACTACAAGGGCTACACAAAAAATAGAAATTATGATTTTAAACGATGTATTCAACGTGGTTGTGTTTGGTTAAGGTATTAACTAAAAACGACTACAAATATTATGTAATGCTGTAAAAATAAGCATCTTTTTGAATTATCGTCTAAAAATGCATGCTTTTTAGATGTCTTGCCTGGGCTTAAGCTAGCTCAGGGCCTGCAAAATGAGCCTCCAACTCCTTCAATGTTTCAGTGCTAGTCGCTAAATCTTTAATGATTTCACCTTTTTCTAACACTACAATACGCTCACAAACATCTGTAACATGAAGTAAGTCATGGCTTGAAATTAATACAGTTATGCCTTGTTTTTCGGCTAAATTTTTAATAATCTGTTTTAATCTAATTTGAGTCGTTGGATCTAAATTAGCAAAAGGTTCGTCTAAAATAATAACTTCAGGATTACCTATAAGTGCTGCAACGATACCAACCTTTTTCTGATTACCTTTACTTAAATCACGTAGGTATTTTTTCTGATTTAAAATTTCATCATGGAAAAAATCTGAAAACTGAGCAATTAAAGCATCTACATCAGCTTTATTTTGCCCACGAAGTTCACCAATAAAATAGAAGTATTCTTCAGGTGTTAAATAACCAATCAGAAACGTTTCATCAATAAATGCAGATGTAAAAGGTTTCCAGTCTTCACTTTCATGAACCAAAACACCATTATTTTCAATGTGTCCAGTTGTCGGTTGAATTAAGTCTAGTAACAAACTAAAATAGGTTGTTTTTCCTGCGCCATTATTTCCTACTAATCCAAAACTTTGACCTTTTGGAATGTCAAGGTTTGCAATATTAAGAACTTTCTTGTCTTTATATGTTTTTGAAAGGTTTGATGTTGTTATCATAATTAATTTGTCTGTTTATAAGCATTTAAGGTTTTATACTTTTCAGATTTATATATTTTTTCAATAATATCAAAAACCTTGTTTCTAAATAATAATCCTGCTAATCCTGCTATTGCAACTAAAGCAAATCCGAATAATTCTCCAACTGCAAAATGGCCAATGGCATATAATATCATAGGTAAAACCAATTTTGGTAAGGTTAGCAATAATGTTTTTATATTAAACGATTTCTTGTCGCCAAACGCTTTTTTATTAGATGTTAAATCAATAGGCGTTTTAATATAAGCTCCGCCCCAAAGTACAATATGTGCATTAACTCCAACATTGTAAATTCCTCCAACAAGCACAGCAGCATAAGCTTGCCAGCCAAAATAGAGATAGAATGAAGCGATAATCGTTGATGCAATTGTAGCAATAACAATCAAATACCATTTAGATGAAATATACTCTTTATACTTAATGTTTTGACTCATCATTAATGGATAATATGCGCTGTCCCAACTTGGAACAAATTGACCAAAACTAAATAAGAAGCCACCTGTAACAAAAATTCCAGCAAAAACTCTCCAAAATGGACCATCATAAGCTTCAACAGCACCTGTGAAAAATAATAATCCATAGAAAAGGAAAAGAACACTCAACATTAAAGTAGTTTTCGATCTCTTATTTCTTTTAATAAGCTTTATGTCATTTTTTAAAAATGTTGACACGCTTCCAAATCTATTTAACCAAGTTAAATCTTCGGTTTGAGCGGTTACACTTTTCTTTGCTAATCCTGCATCTAAATAAAAGTGCTTTCTGAAATAATTAAATGCAATTTTATATAAAACTATAGCCAAAACAATGGTAATTATTGCCAAATATGGATGGTTATAAAATGCTTGAAAAATTGGTGCTGTATATGTTGTAATATCAAATATTTCATAATATGTTAAGCCAAAAAGTACGATAACTGATCCAAGAATTCCGTAGAAAACAACGTCTTTATTATTTACAAAAACATTAATAAAATTATTACAAAAGATGAGTCCTAAAATTGCCAAATGCCAACCCAAAACATTAATTAACGGATAACCTTCAATAATTAAAACAATAGAAAATGGAATAAAAAAGAAGGCATGAACACTATTAAAAAAAGAAATAACTGTTTTATTTAAAGCAAAATTGATCACCTTACTCTTTTTTAAAGGCAAATACAATAATGGTTTAATGTTAATGATTGGCATATTTTGTAAAAAATACCGAATCAAAAGGTCAACAATAATGTAAAAAATTAAAAACCTATTAACGACTTCTAAAGGGTCTGTTTCAAGATATTTTTCAATGATATAGAATGCTCCAACTCCTAATCCTAGAAAATACATAATCATCATAAACGCACCTAATAGCATTACTATTTTTAATGCTAAATTCATTTTAAATGATGCCGATCTAAAAAAAGATTTCCACTCTAAGCTAATAAAACGTTTGATCATAGTTTTTGGTTGTATTACAAAGGTTAGTAATATTAACACACTTTTTGTTACAAACAAAACTAAAATCAATGTTCGATTTCTTATTTTTGAAAGCCATAAATGGGCATTTATTAATAATACTGTTTAGCAAATTGCAATAATCTATTTTTTTTATTGACAGCTTGTTAGTTTTAAATCAGCATAAAAAACAATACCATGTCAAAATTTCATTCACTCAAAATAAAAAATTTAGAACGTATCACTGAAGAATCTATAGCTATAAGTTTTGATATTCCTGAACATTTAAAAACTGATTTCGCTTTTAAATCCGGACAATATATTACGTTAAAAACTATAATAAATGGCAACGAAATTAGACGCGATTACTCGTTATGCTCTTCACCAAAAAGTGGAGAAATAAAAGTTGCTGTAAAAGAGGTTGAAGATGGAACATTTTCAGCGTATGCAAATAAACAACTTAAGATAGGTGATGTTTTAGATGTTGCAACACCAAAAGGGCATTTTGTTTTTGAACCCAATGATTCTAAAACAAAACACATTGCTGCATTTGCAGCAGGAAGCGGAATTACTCCTGTATTAAGTATTATTAAATGTGCTTTAGAAGAAGAAGTGAAAAGCAATGTTGTTCTTGTTTATGGAAATAAAAAAACGAAAGACACTATGTTTTTAGACGAATTGTTGCAATTACAACATCAATATAGTGATCGATTTGCCATTCAATTTGTGTTTAGTCAAACCCAAGAAGACGATGCAATTTTTGGTAGAATTGAGAAAAGCACAGTTAATTTAGTTGTAAAAAACAAATACAAGCATCTTGATATTGATGCATTTTACCTTTGTGGTCCTGAAGGAATGATTAATACTGTTAAAGGTGTTTTAGAAGAACATAACGTCAATAAAGACACCATACATTATGAACTTTTTAAAGCCTCAAAACCTACAGTTATTAGTACTGAAGGCGTTGCTAGTGGTAACACAAAAGTTACAATAATTCTAGATGATGAGACAACAGACTTCGAGATGCCTCAAAAACAAACCATTCTTGAAGCCGCTTTAGATAAAGATATTGATGCTCCTTACTCATGTCAAGGTGGAATTTGTAGTAGTTGTATTGCAAGAATCACAGAAGGTGAAGCAAAAATGAGGCAAAATAATATTCTAACTGATGGCGAATTGGCTGAAGGTTTAATTTTAACATGTCAAGCACAACCAACTACAGAAAAAATCACAGTTGATTATGATGATGTTTAATTTATTAAAAACGAACTTAGTCTGATAAAACTACCTTTAAACTGAAATAAAAGACATTTTATCGAATATTTGGAAGTTATTCTTACAAACGTTTGATGCTAAAATTTAAACAAAATACCTTTAGCAAAAGATTAGAACGCTATTTTCATTTGGGATTATCTAAGAGTTCTTAATCAGAGCCTTATTCTTAAGAATAAGGCTTTTTTTTTATTTAATAATCATTTTGATTTTATCTAGAATATCCTCGGGTGAAATAGTACTAAAAATACTATCATAACCTATTGGAAATGAATTACCATATACCGAAGTTGGAATTTTTGGGTATTGTACTCGATTAGCTAATACAGCATTATTTAAATCTTGATTAAATGGAGAAAAACCAGCAAACGGATGCGTAACTCCCCAAACTGTTAAAACTTTCACACCTTGCATTGCTGCTAAATGTGCATTTCCAGAATCCATAGAGATCATCAACTTTAGGTTTGAAATGATATCCAATTCATCATTAAAATTTAGTTTTCCAGCAAGATTGATAACATTGTCATTTTTATCTGCAATAATTTGAAGTTGATTTGCTTCAGCACCATTAGCTCCAAAAAGTAAAATTTTATATTTTTCTGAAAGTGCTTCAATAACTATTTGCATTTGAGGCAAAGGATAGGCTTTTCCTTTAAATGCTGCAAAAGGCGCTATACCAATACATGATTTTGAATCATTACCAATTAAATCAATACTCTTGGAGGTTAATTTTGAAGGTTCAGGGAATTTTGGATTTGATAAATCAATTAAATAGCCTAAATGTTCAAAAACATCAGCATAACGTTGATGTGTTGTTTTCAACTGTTCAAATATTTTTCCAGAAATCAATGCTTTTTTTTCAGCTCTACCTTTATCAATTTGAACAACTTTTTTTCCGAAAAAAAAGAATTTCAAAATGTTACTACGTAAAACATTATGCAAATCTGCAACACTATCTAAACCCGTTTTCTTAAGAGTTTTTGAAAGTTTATACAAGCCTAAAACTCCTTTATGCTCACCTTTTATATCAGCTTCAACAACAGATACATTTGCCAAATCTCTAAACATAGGTTTAAAAAATGCTTTGGTTAACACTGTTATTTTTAAGGCTGGATATTGATTTGTTAATGCCCTTAACACAGGAACAGTCATCGCTACGTCACCCATTGCTGAGAGACGAATGACTAAGAGGTGTTCAGGTTTTTTAGACATAAATGAATAATTATGTCATGTTGAGCTTTTAGGAATCTCATTCATAAAGATTCTTCACTTTGCTCTGAATGACTGCTATTTATTTTTGCGAACGCAAGACTGGATTTAACTCATCGTCGTTGTACATTTTCATCTGTTTGTATACTTTCATATACTTGTCACCTTTACTAATATCATTTAAAAGTGTATCTATTGCAGTCGATAAATCAACTCGTTGCTCTAGTAAAATATTAAGTTTTGTCTGACAAGCTGCTCTATGAGCATCTGAAGCATTCTCGCGAGTTGCTTCTTCATTCATATGATATACTTTTAATGCCAAAATTGATAATCTGTCAACTCCCCAAGCAGGACTTTCGGTATTAATAGTTGCGTCCGTTTTAACCGTAACATCTTTGTATTTTTCAAGAAAGTAGCTGTCAATAAATTCTACCATATCTGTTCTGTCTTGATTTGAAGCGTCTATTTGACGTTTTAGTGTTAAGGCAGCAACAGGATCTATTTGAGGATCACGAATAATATCTTCGTAATGCCATTGAACAGTATCTATCCAGCACTTTCTATATAATAAATGTTCTAATAAATTAGAGTCTTTATCATATACATTTGTAAAGGGTTGATCAACAGTATTAATGATGTGGTATTTTTCAATAACCTCTTGAAATATCTTATTTGCGCTTTCTGAAAACATAATCTTTAAATTTAAAGTGCAAATATAGAAGTAATTATTAACTTTATCTCCCATAAAAACACACTATGAACATTCATAATCTTTCTGAGTCCAATTCTATTTTAAATTCTTTTATCGCTGAAATTAGAGACGTTTCTATTCAGCAAGACCGTATGCGTTTCAGAAGAAACATTGAGCGCATAGGTGAAGTTTTAGGATATGAAATGAGTAAGACTTTAGAATTTAAGACAAAAAATATCAAAACACCTTTAGGAGAAAAGCCTACTGATATTTATCAAAACGACATTGTATTATGTTCAATTTTAAGAGCAGGTGTCCCATTACATAATGGGCTATTAAATTATTTTGATGATGCAGAAAACGCATTTATTTCGGCATATAGACACCATAAACATGATCCTGAAACCTTTGAGATTGTTGTAGAATACCTTGCTTGCCCTGATTTAAGCGGAAAAACTTTAATACTAGCAGATCCTATGTTGGCTACTGGTCAATCTATGGTAGCTACTTTTGAAGCTTTAAAACCTTTTGGAACTCCTAAAGAAATTCATCTGGTAAGTGTTATTGGTGCACAAGCAGGTGTCGATTTTGTTAACTCACATTTTGATGATGATTCTCATTTATGGATTGCTACAATTGATGAGCAGCTAAATGACAAAGGGTATATAATTCCAGGTCTTGGAGATGCAGGCGATTTGGCTTTTGGAAAAAAATTACAACAATAATGTAATGATTGGAACCAATAACAAAATCCATAATAAGCTTTCTTTAAACCATTTTTCTGAAATCACTTCTAAGTAATTAGTCATAATTATAGCTAAAGGAGCAAAAAGAAAAACAAACTCGCTTCCACTTTTTATAGGAGAAACAATAATAATAACTAAACCAATTATTGCTGCAATAACAATTAATGAAAACGATGGTCTTGAACTTTTTGTTTTAGACTTTAGATTCTTGATATAATAAAAAAGCGACCATACTCCAAAAGATAATAAAATTGTCGTTCCAATGATAATTCGCTTAGAGTTTAAGGTGCTAAAATCGAAACTCACATCTATAAGGTTATTAAAAAAACTATAGATATCAATACTCATCAAAATCATGTATGATGCTGCTATAGCAGCTACGGTTGAAATTCCTATTAATGGAATCAACCAATTTTTTAATTCTGTAATCACAAACAAAACTAAAGCAACGAGAATCAAAATAAAAAATAATGCTGACCAAAAGTAAAATAGCGAGGCAATAGTTATCCAGAATGATGCATCAAAAAGTTTCTTTTTAATTTCTTTTTTAGATCTTAAGCTTATAATACGTCTTAGCGCAAAGAGTATAAAAAGATTAGCTATTACTGTTTTAGAATTCATCAGTGTTTCTGGCAATACAGCTATAAATAAAACAAACAATAAAATAGTATAACTGTTTTTTTTTGTGAGGTTGTTTTTATTAACTAAAAAATCTAACACAAAAACCGCAAACAAACACACTCCAAAAAGAAGGATTTGCTTAGTGATTAAAAGTGTATTTAACTCCATATCAAACGTCATATACTTTGTAACCACAAAAATCACAAGAAGTATAGCGCTAACGACTACAAAGTTTATGGGTTTCGACTGACTAAAAAATTTTGATATCATTAATTAAGTGAAAAAGTAAAAAGACAACACTAATATTTATAGATTTTTTCAGTTTTAAATTGAAAAAACGTAATTTTGTATTGTAAAGATATAATTTAAACCTACAACTGTATTAATTTTTAGACTAATGAAAGACTTTTTTTACGCAATAGAAGACTTATTTGTAAACGTTTTATTCTTACCATTCGATGCTTTAAGAGCACTTGAATTAGAAAATTGGTGGTCAGCAAATTTCATGTCTTGGACATTTATTGTTATTGGTATTGTTGCCTTTACTTACTGGATGCTTGAATTAAAAAAACAAAGTAAAACCGGAGAAGAAGATAAAAGCATTACATCGCATTCTTATTTATAAATCGAAACCAATATCCTTACGATAATACATCTTATCAAAATGTAATTGATTTATATTTTGATAGGATTTTTTTATGGCCTCTTCATATGTGTTACCATAAGACGTGATTGTCATAACACGTCCTCCAGAAGTAACTACTTTTTCGTTTTTTGTAATAGCTCCAGCGTGAAATACTAAAGAATCTTTAACCTTTTCTAGACCTGTTATTGCTTTACCTTTCTCATACGCTTCAGGATAACCTCCAGAAACCAACATTACTGTTGTTGCAGCTCTTTCATCTATTTCTAGATTAATTTCATTGAGACGTTCTTCGGAAATGGCTTTGAAAATTTCGACTAAATCTGTTTTTAATCTAGGCAATACAACTTCTGTTTCGGGATCACCCATTCTAACATTATATTCTATTACTTTTGGATCATCTCCCACTTTTATCAATCCTATAAACACAAAGCCTTTATAGGGTAAATTATCTTTTTGAAGTCCGTTAATTGTAGGCTTAACAACCCGTTCTTCAATTTTATTTAGAAATTCTTCTGTAGCAAATGGTACTGGAGAAACAGCTCCCATTCCACCTGTATTTAAACCAGTATCTCCTTCTCCAATTCGTTTATAATCTTTAGCAGTAGGTAGAATTTTATAATTCTTACCATCAGTTAAAACAAAGCAACTAAGCTCAATTCCGTCTAAAAACTCTTCAATCACAACTTTTGAGCTTGCCACTCCAAATTTAGCATTAACTAACATGTTCTTAAGTTCTGTTTTTGCTTCATTTAAATCATTAAGAATTAATACACCTTTTCCTGCTGCCAATCCATCGGCTTTTAAAACATATGGAGGATTCAACGTGTCTAGAAAAGTGTAACCTTCTTCAACATTTGAAGCATCGAAACTTTGGTAAGCAGCTGTAGGTATATTGTGTCTGTACAAAAATTCTTTAGCAAATTCTTTACTTCCTTCAAGCTCTGCTGCTGCTTTTTGAGGGCCAATTACAGCAACATGTTTAAGTTGTGTGTCGTTTAAAAAGAAGTCATGAATTCCTTGTACCAATGGGTCTTCTGGACCAACAACGACCATATCAATTTGATGAGCTAAAACTGTTGTTTTAATCGCTTGAAAATCTGTAACCTTAATATCTAAATTTTGAGCTATACTATTAGTACCTGAATTACCTGGAGCCACATAAAGCGAGTTACATAAAGAGCTTTGAGCTATTTTCCAAGCGAAAGTATGCTCTCTTCCGCCAGAGCCAAGAATTAAAATGTTCATGTAATTTGTTCTTTGCACAAAAATAATTGGTTTTAACTTGAAAAAACAATTAATTTACACAAACCTTAATTGTATTCTAAAATCTTGCGTTTATTCGATTTTTCTTTAAAAATGAATGGCTTTCCAATTGATAAAGCAAAGCTTGCTTTGTCAAAAATTCAAAATATAGATCGTGCTGAATTTGATCACTACATAAAAAAGCAAAGAGATGCAATTATTTCACATCATTTAGAGCATACCGCTTTTTATAAATCACTTGGAACATCTATTCAGTTAGATAATTGGGACACTGTTCCAATCATGACGAAATCTGATTTACAGCATTCTCTTGAACAGCGTTTATCTGAAGGATATACAAAATCTAATGTATATATAAACAAAACCTCTGGTTCATCTGGAGACCCATTTGTTTTTGCAAAAGATAAATTCTGTCATGCATTAACTTGGGCAGTTATACAAGATCGATTCCGTTGGTTTGCATTAGATTTCAACAGTTCAAAGCAAGCGCGTTTTTATGGTATTCCACTCGATAAAAAAGGGTATTATAAAGAGCGATTTAAAGATGTTTTAAGCAATCGTTTGCGGTTTTCAGTTTTTGATTTAAGTGATGATGCATTTGAAAAACTTCTAAAAAAATTTGAAACAATTCCTTTTGAGTATATTAATGGTTATACAAGTGCTATTGTTCAGTTTGCAAAATTTTTAAAACGAAAAAATATTATTTTAAAAGATATATGTCCTAGTTTAAATGCTTGTGTTGTCACCTCTGAAATGCTTTTTTACAACGACAAAAAATTACTTAAAAATCAGCTAGGCATCGCAATCATAAACGAATATGGAGCCTCAGAACTTGATTTAATTGCATTTCAAAATAAAGACGATCAGTGGCAAGTGAACAGTGAAACTTTATTTGTAGAAATCTTAGATCAAAACAACAAACCTTTGCCTTATGGAGAGGAAGGTCGTATTGTTATTACCTCTTTATATAATAAGGCACATCCATTTATTCGCTACGATATTGGTGATGTTGGAATCTTATCAAAATCAAGTACGTTACAAAAACCAATACTTGAAAAATTAGTAGGTAGAACTAATGATATTGCTATATTACCAAGCGGAAAAAGAGCCGCTGGATTAACCTTTTACTATATCACCAAAACACTTATTGAAGATGATGGTAATGTAAAAGAATTTATCATAGAACAACTAAAAACAGATACTTTTAAGATTTTGTATTCTAGTGATAAAGAATTGTCTAGTGAAAAGATGAACATTATAAAAAAAGAAATGGAGCGTTATTTAGAGCCAGGAATTAAGATTATTTTTAAACAAGAACAAAAACTAGCGCGATCTAAAAGTGGAAAATTAAGACAATTCACCTCACATATAAAACACGGTTTATAATGAAGAAAGTGCTTATTATTACAAGCTATTTCCCTCCGGAAACTGGAGCAGCTTCAAACCGAATTTTTCATTTAGCTGAGGGCTTAAAAAGTCACGACTTTAATGTTTCGGTATTGACTCCTTTACCAAACTATCCAACAGGTCAAATCTTTAAAGCATATAAAGGACGATTTAAACATACCTCATCTGAAAATGGAATCATAATTAACAGGCTATGGATTTATGCTAGCAATTCAAAAAACAAATTATTACGATTAATCGCAATGTTATCTTATAGTTTAAGTTTGGTTTGGTTTTTTATGTGGAATAAAATGCCAAAAACCGTAATTGTTCAGTCTCCTCCACTTTTAGTTGCTTTTACATGCATGTTGTTTCTTAAATCTAAAAAACGACAACTCATTTTAAATGTAAGCGATCTATGGCCAATAGCAGGTTTAGAATTAGGAGCCTTTAAAAAGAATTTTAGCTATAACGTTCTTGAACGAATTGAACATTTTAATTACAAAAGGGCAGATTTAGTTTTGGGTCAAAGTGAAGAAATATTATCTCATATCACTTCTATTTATTCAGAGAAGAAAACTTTTTTGTATCGCAACTTTCCCGATTTTAAAAGTCCAAATTTATATGAAAATCCTCCTCATGAAAAATTGAAAATTGTTTATGCAGGTTTACTTGGTATAGCACAAGGCATTTATAAGTTATGTCAAGAATTAGATTACAGTACTATTGAATTTCATATTTACGGTTCTGGAGCTGAACAAGCGAAAATTGAAACTTATATTTTGAATCATCCCGAATTACCAATTGTATATCATGGGCAAGTTTCAAGAAGCGAATTACACGAAGTTCTATTACAATATGATATTACAATTATACCGCTCTTAAAACGGATTTATGGATCTGTACCTTCTAAGATTTTTGAATATGCAAAGTTAGGATTGCCAATGCTATATTTTGGAGGTGGGGAAGGTGAAAGTATAATAAAAAAACATGAATTAGGTTGGGTAGCAGAAGCTGGAAATTATCATAATTTAAATGCGATTATTAATTCTATTGAACTAAACATGATTTCGGAAGATCTGCGTAAAAAAATTGTAGAAAATGGCAAAAAAGAATTTGATTTCAAAAATCAATTAGAACGATTAAAGGCTATCATTTAATAGGCTTTTTCTTCACCATTTACAGCATTTACAAAGGTTTTGGTGATGATTTTAAGATCTAAAAGAAGCGACCAATTTTCTATATAAAATATATCGTATTTAACACGACCAATAATATCTTTATCGGTTTCCACTTCACCTCTAAATCCGCTAATTTGTGCTAAACCGGTTATGCCTGGTTTTACAAAGTGTCTTACCATAAATTTATCAATTTTTTTGGCATACATGTTAGTATGGCTAACCATATGAGGTCTTGGCCCAACTACAGACATATCTCCAAAAAGCACATTAAAAAATTGTGGTAATTCGTCTATACTTGTCTTTCTAATAAATCTTCCAATTTTGGTGATTCTTTGATCTCCTCGTGTGGCTTGATAAAGGTGAGCATTTTTATTAGGTGTCATAGATCTAAATTTATAACAATCAAATTCCTTATAATTAAACCCATTTCTTGATTGTTTAAAAAACACTGGTCCTTTTGATTCCATTTTAATTAAAATAGCAATCAAAGGAGTTAACCATGATAATAAAAAAATGATAACCAAGCTTGAAAACACAATATCAAACATGCGTTTTATGACGGTATTAAATGGCTCTTCTAAAGGAATATCTCTTAAGGTTAAAATAGGAATATAGTCATAGTATTCATATTTCAGTTTTTTAGAATGAATCTCTTTATTATCTGGTAAGAATTTTAATATCTTAAGATTGTTATCTGCAAAATCTGTTACTTCGCTAATTTGACTATTTGTAAGTTCAGATATTGAACAGTAAATTTCATCAATAGCCTCTTCTTTAATGTACTGAAAACAACTCTCTAAGTTAACAGATTTTTTGTCTTTAAAACTGAATGTCTTTTTATGGACATATCCATATTCAGGGTTTTTATTAAAGAAGTTTTCAAGAGCTAAGGTTTTTTTATTCAACCCAAATATTACCGTTTTTCTATAATTTCCTCCAAAAGACACTCTATACTTTTGAAGCAAATAATATAATGCAAACTTAAAGGAGGTTATGCAGAGAAAGCTAATTAGAATATAATTAAAAACTGTTCTTGTATTGATATTAAGATTGTGGTAAAATCCTGAAAACGCAAAAACAATTAATGTAAAAAGCACCATTTGCCTTAAAGCTAGTGAGAAAATTGTAACCTCTCTGGTGTATCTATATACTTCGTAAAAGTTTGAATATATTGAAAGAATGATCCATGACACTGAAGCAAAAAGAATAAACATTTGTGGATCGATGTCCTTGAAAAAATAAAGAATAGCCAATGCGTTAATGATACTTAAATCAATTAAGTATGAAATTGGTCTTAAATACCCTGAATATCTTCCTTGTTTAAATAAGCTCAATTTATATCTTTATATGTTTAGAAAAATCTCTATGTTCTCTTTTAAATAAATCTTCTTGAGAAAGGCTCTTAAAATATTCAAACGTTTTAAGCATTCCTTCTTCTCGTTGTGTTTTAGGTTCCCAATCCAATAGTTTTTTTGCCAAACTTATATCTGGTTTTCTTTGCATTGGATCATTCACAGGAAGGTCTTTATAAATTACCTTCTGATCTGTATTGGTTAATTTAATAATTTCTTCAGCAAAATCACTTATTGAAATTTCATTTGGGTTACCAATATTTACAGGATAAACATAGTCACTAAAAAGCAATCTAAAAATCCCTTCTACTTGATCATCAATATAACAAAATGAACGCGTTTGTGAACCATCACCAAAAATAGTTAGATCTTCTCCTCGCAGTGCTTGACCCATAAATGCAGGAATAACTCTTCCATCATTTAGGCGCATTCGTGGACCATATGTATTAAAAATACGAACGATTCTAGTTTCAACACCATGAAATCTGTGGTAAGCCATTGTAATAGATTCTTGAAAACGTTTGGCTTCATCATAAACACCTCTTGGGCCAATTGTATTTACATTTCCGTAATAATCTTCTGTTTGTGGATGCACCAATGGATCTCCATAAACTTCAGAAGTAGATGCAATTAACAATCTGGCCTTTTTTGCTTTTGCTAATCCTAATAGATTATGTGTGCCCAACGAACCTACTTTAAGAGTTTGGATAGGGATTTTTAAATAATCTATTGGACTTGCAGGAGATGCAAAGTGTAATATATAATGCAATTCACCTTCAATTGAAATGTGTTCAGTTACATCATGTTCAATAAATTCAAAATTAGGATTGCTTTTTAATTGTTTAATATTTTTCTTGTCACCAGTAATAAAATTATCCATTCCAATAACATAGAATCCTTCTAATAAAAACCTATCACATAAATGTGATCCTAAAAAGCCTGCGGCTCCTGTTATGAGAACTTTTTTCATAGTGTCGCTACTTTTCTTCCTATTGATGTATAATGAAATCCTTCATTTTCAACTTCTTTTATATCATAAAGATTTCTTCCATCGAAAATAACTGGAGCTTTCATTCGCTCTTTTAGTAAATTAAATTTAGGGGTTCTAAAGATACTCCATTCAGTACAAATGATTAATGCATCGACATCTTTAATAGTATCATACATGTTAGAAGTGTAATTAATTTTGTCGCCTAGTTTCTTTTCAACATTTGGCATTGCTTCTGGGTCAAAAACATTAATGTTTGCACCATGTTTAAGTAATTCCTCAATTATATACAGTGCTGGTGCTTCTCTAATATCATCCGTTTCTGGTTTAAAAGCAAGTCCCCAAACACCAAAAGTTTTACCCTTTAAATCAGTATTATAATATGATAAAATCTTAGGTATTAGAATTGTTTTTTGAGCACTATTAACTTTTATAACAGAATTTAAAATTTCAAAATCATAGTTATTGTCTTTTCCAGATTTGTGTAAGGCTTTAACATCTTTTGGAAAACAAGAACCTCCATAACCAATGCCTGGAAACAGAAATCGTTTCCCGATTCTGGAGTCTGATCCCATTCCAATTCTAACCATATCTACATCTGCACCAACTTTTTCACAAAAATTAGCGACTTCATTCATAAAGGTGATTTTTGTAGCAAGAAACGAATTTGCAGCATATTTTGTTAATTCTGCCGAACGTTCATCCATAATTAAAATAGGATTTCCAGAACGCACAAATGGTTTGTAAAGTTTTTGCATGAGCTTAGTTGCTTTTTCAGAACTTGAACCTATTACGATACGTTCAGGCTTTAAAAAATCATCTACGGCAAATCCTTCTCTTAAAAACTCTGGATTAGATACGACATCAAAATCTATGTCAGTTTCTTTTTCAATTGCCGCTTTCACTCTATCTGAAGTACCTACAGGAACAGTGCTTTTATCAACAATAACTTTATAGTTTTTTATATGCTTTCCTATTTCTTTTGCAACACCTAAAACATAGGAAAGGTCTGCAGAGCCATCTTCATCTTCAGGAGTTGGTAGAGCTAAAAAGATAATTTCGCCATGCTCAAGCCCTTCTAATAAAGAGGTAGAGAACTTAAGCCGACTCGCTTTTATATTTCTTTCAAATAACACATCTAGGTACGGCTCATAAATTGGCACTTCACCTTGTTGCATTTGTTTAACTTTATTTGCATCAATATCAATACAAAGAACTTCGTTACCAGTTTCTGCAAGACATGTTCCTGTAACTAAACCTACGTAACCTGTTCCAATTACTGAAATTTTCATAATTATTATTTGTTGTAAAAATATAAAAGATTATGGTATTTATTAAACTTATGCCTCTATATTATGAAAGAAGAAATCCTTATTACATTGAGTCATTATAGACTTTAAAACACTGGTTTAATACCACTAAATAAATTGCAACTGAAGCATTTAAAAAAAAGTTTCCAGATATAAAGACTAGAAAAAATAATATACTTAAGAAGTACACATTTGTTTTGTTAAATTTAAAATTAAAAAACCATTTTTTAAAACTTATAAGGTATATCGTCATTCCTATCAATCCAAAAAAGTAAGCCATATCAAAAAAGCTCATTTGTGGTCTTGAAGAGACATCATTAATGCCTCCAAATAAATAATTAAAGATTGTCCAGTTATTATCTATAAAGGGTAATGTTTTATTAATTAGAAGTTGGTCTCGATAAGAAAGTAGTGCTGTCATAAAACCATTAGTTTTTCTAATTTGACTAAAGGTTTCCCATATAAAAAAAACATAATACGTCCCAAATAAGCTAACCAATCCAATTAAAATACTGCTAATAATTTTAATTTTTTTAGAAGTAAACTTTACAATATAAATAGCTACCAATAATACTAAAATTATATAAAGTGACTTAGTGCCAATTAACAGACATGATATAAGTATTATCAAAGGCTTCAAGCTTAATAAAAATCTTGATTTGTATCTAAAAAACAAATACACTAGAATTGTAAAGTAGGCATACGTTGAAGTTGCAGAAGACACAAAAAGACCATTATAACCAAATCTTTGACCTAGATAAGTTTTGAAAATAGCAACATTAAAAAGGAACCCAATAACAATGAATATTGAATTAATTAAAATTAAAGTTTCAAAAACCTTAAATAACGTTTCAGATTGTTTTGAATTTGAGACATAAAAATGTGTATAAGCTAGTAATACTATTAAAAAACAATATTTCACAAAAAAATTAACCACTAATGGATCAAACTTGGGTTGAATACAAAGCTGTCCTATTAAAAAACAAATAGCAATTAAACCTATTTGAATCATTACTTTTTTATTCATAATTAAGATGATGGCTAAGGTTATTAAAATGATTGTTTTAATCCCTTTTGGAAGAATTGTAGCATGTCTTAATGATGACATGATAATCTTCCCGTAAGCTTCACTAATAAAAAATATAACCAGTAAAACTGCAAGTCCTCTGTCTTTTAAAAAATGATATATTTTAAAAAAGTTTGTCATGTTTTAACCTTTTTATTACTACAATAAATAAGACCTATTAAAAGTGAAAAATATTTAATTCCAAGCTCTCTTTCAAGTAGACTTTCAGTTAGACAAGCAAGAGAAAATAAGGTTAATAAAACAATATAAAATGATTGATTTTTAACAACTGCTTTTCTGAAAACAAAAAATAACACATAAAGAAATGTAAAAAAGCCTAATAAACCATATGCTCCTAAATATTCTACAAATTGATTATGAGCATTATGGCTTTCAGCATAAGCATTCATTTGATTGGTCTTTTTATAATAAGCCTTTCGAATATTATTATCGTAACCAGTTCCTGAGCCAAAAATAATATTCTGCTTAAAGGCTTCGAAAGTTGCATCTAATCGTTGAAATCGCTTGTCTCCAAATTCTTCATCATAAAGATTAAGTGTTGTATAAAATTTTCTTTCAATAAACGATGTTCGGTCGTCATTTGATAATGATGTTGTTACTAAAATAGATGTTAATATGATTATTGTTAATAGGCCAAGAATTACCTTCCAATTCTTTTTATAAACGAAAAATATAATTGATAAAATTAATAATGACAATAATGAATTTCTTGCCGCAAGGTTAAATAAAAATAATAGAAAAACTAAACCTGTTATAGATGCAACTGTTTTTTTAAATGAATTTTGCTTGTTGTATATGTAGTTTGAAAACAAATATAATATAGATGCGACCAACATTAACCCTAAATATGGAGGATGAATATCAATGATTCTAGTTAAAAATTCATTGCTTCTCTTCCATTCTAACACATTTAATAAAGGTTCATTATTTCTAATAACTGCTGAAATAGAATTTGTCCAACAAATTACTATTGCTATTGAACAACCTAATATAAGCGCTTTAAACACTAAGTTTTCAATGTTTTTACTTGAAATCTTAGACAAGACTATGAGCACTAAAGGTAAAAACAGTAAGGTAAGTAATCTTATGGCTTGTTCAAATGCTTTTCCAGCATCTTCTGCATATATAAGTCCGATGAGTTTTAAAATAAACAGGAATGCAGGAATGAACAATAAAAGTGAATTTTCTTTTACATAAGATTTCAGTTTTAATTGATACACTTTATACAAAGTAACAGCGGTAACTGAAATCAAAAACCAAGTGTTTACGTTCTCATTAATTGGTAATGTTAACACAAAAACCATTAACAAGAATTCCTCTATGCTATACTTAAAAAGGTATTGTTTAAGCTTAGACATTATAATTTATTATTGTTTCTATTTGTAAACGCTGTTTCATTTCTAATGTTAATACTAACGTTTGTGTTTCTATTTTCTTATTAAATGAGGAAGAATACCAACCCAATGGAGCGTTTTTGTCTCCTCTTACAAGTTTTTTATTGTTAAAGAATTCATTTTTTAATTGAATTTTTTTATTGTCATGTTCTAAAATTAACGATCCATCGCTAGATTCAATAATGTTCACATTGGGATGAAAATGCAAATAGAATGACACATTTTTATTCTTATTAGTATCAGAAGTTAAAGTATCTATAATCGTGATGTTTTGATGTTGTTTTTCAACGGAAAAGTGTCTGCTGTGAATAACGTTTTCAGAATTAAAAGCATTGGTTGTTCCTTTACAGGACGATTCTTGATTAGAAGAAGTAAAGCCATCTATAGTTGTTTCAGGACAATTAATCCAACTCATTCTTCCATTGTTTGTGGCATGTTGCTTATGGTTTACAGAAATCGTATTATGTGCTGTTATGCCTCTAAAATAATCTCTCCAAAAGGTTTTATTTGAATGGTATTGATAGGTTCCCGAATCTATAATAAAAGGACGGTTTTCTATTTGCAAATTAAAATGAAAAATATCTGAATGACCATGAGCTGCAGAAATAGTATCACCAATTGGTCCCATATCAATTGATAGTTTCATTTTTTTATCATGATCATAAATAAAACAATATCCTGAATTCTCAAATATTGTATCAGCTTCTAATTTTTTTGATGCTTTACTTTGATATGCACTTCCAAAAATTAAATAGTTTCGGAAATCAAATGTATTATTGACGTTAAAACTCGTGTTAAAAAGATGGTTTGATGTCTTTAATTGCGATTCAAATAATGAAAACCCTTCCGCAAAATAAGGATTGATAACGCAACCTTCATCATTGTCGCCAAATACAGTATCAATGTTATAATACTGAACATGTTCAGTGAATTTAAAAAGTGATTTTAATGCATTTGACGTTTCAATTGGAATTTGATGATTGGATTGTTTCAAGAATGTCAACCCTATTAAAACTTGATCGGTAACTTCGGCGTGATATCTGGGACAAAGTTCCATGTGAACGCCATCATTATTGACTTGTTTTTCAATTTGTTCGTAAAACATTTTAATCCAACGTCTTGACTCCTTTTCTTCAATATTACAATACGAACTTATAATGACAAGTCCCATCAATTCTGCCATTAAATGGTTATTTGCTGAAGAAAATAATGAAAGGTGATGTTTTAAATACTTGTAATTATAGGCTAATTGTTGACGTATTTCTTCATCAATAGTTTGGGTTAATTTATCAAAATGATTTAAGATGAAATGCGTGTAAATCAAGTTAACCGTTCTTATGCCAATTTCAATACCTGATGTCCAATGAATCGAATTTAAAAATGGATTCTGAAGCGACCAATCGGTTAGTATTTTTTCTAGTGCATTGCTATTTTTAGAATGGTCATCTACAGCAATTTCGAAAGCTAAAAAGGGTAAAAATTCAAATCTTGAAAGTTCTGCAACAAATTTTATATCTCCATTTTTATTAAAATCTTGCCGTTTTATTTTTCCATAATAATCAATAGGAGAAACGATATTGTTATGATAGTCTTTTCGCCATTCTGATACTTCAAAAATATTAACTTCGGTATTAAACAAATGAAAATTAGGTGAGAAAGGATGTGCCTTAAAATGTTGTTCAATGTCGTTTTTATGGTATGGAACTGACTTGAATTCTGAATTTAATTGTAAACGCTTAAGTTTAGAATTGGCTTGAAATTTTCCTAAAATATGAGATTGAATAAATTGAGGCAGCCTAAAAAGGACAACTTCTTTAATACTCATTAACTTGAGTCTATTATAATACCATTTTAGTTTATTCAAAATTGATGTCAGTATTTTTCACTAATTTAAGTTATTAATCACAAGCTTAAATTTATTTTTTGATGATTTTATCAATTCGTTTTCTTCAATGTAGTTGAATGAAAAAGGCGTATCGTTTCCTATTCTATCAATAATATTACTACGAATCAACGTTTCATCTTTATCAGAATAATCTATAGCTTTTACAATATTTACTATAAATGATTCTTGAGTATTTTGAATTATTTGAGCAAATCTAATATTATTTACACCTTTAAAAACCAAATCCATTCTACCTATCTTTGTACCATCTTTAGTAAGCAAATAATCGTCAATTCTCCCAGTTATTTCTTTTATAACAGTTTTGTTAGACGTTGTGTCTAAAACAACGGAATCATTCACAAAATACCTAATTAAAGGGAAGCTCTTATTGATTAGATTTGTTGTAATAATGGCGTCTTCTTTATACTCGTTTATAGAATATAATTTAGGTTCAATATAATTGGAGCTATTAGGTTCTTGAATAAGTGAAATGGTTCGTTCTGCATTTCCATACCTATCATAAATCTTGGTATTTAAAACCCTTTCTATTTTCTCTCTTTGATAGGAATAGAGTGTTTCTGAAGATGTAAATACTACTGGAATATTTAGTTCTTCATTTTTTTCTAAAAGTAAATTTGATAGCATCTCAAGAGAACTTGGATACGCTAAAATAGCATTAGGTTGAAATTCTTTAATTGCTTTAATATATGTATCTATATGTTTTCGATTTAAATTAAAACTAGATAAATATAATGTATTTGCATAGGTATCAAATCGTTTGATAGTGTTCTTATCTAGAACACCTCTTAGTGAGACTACTTTTTGACCAAAAAAATGACCTGCTTTATTTCTGAAAATCTCATTATAAGAAGCTTCGTTTAAAACACATCCTAAATCATAATAAACTTTTAATGGTGAACCAGAAGTTCCGCTAGTATAACTCGTGTATTTTATTTTATTGCCTATATAAACATCATCGATATGATTTTTTATATCTGATTTTGTTACAATGGGTAGTTTAAGTACATCCGCTTTATTTTGAATTTGATTTAAGTTAACGCCATGCTTATTATAAAAATCTTTATAAAATTTAGATTTATGATACGCATTATGGATGTGAGTTATTAGTTTTTCATTTTCAAGATGTTCTAATTCATTTTGTGACAAATCTTGATATGATTTAACCAAATTAAGTTGTTTCTTAAAAAAGTAGCCGTACTTAATTTGATTTAATATGTAATTTTTAATACTACTCATAAAATTTAGTCTAAAAAGAATAGATATCTTTTAAGTTAGAAATCACATTTTCTGGGAAATAGTCTTCAACTATTTTATACGAATTCTTTCCATGTGTTTTAATAACTTCTCTATTATTAATATAATATTTTAAAGCCTCTTCGATTTCGGTTTCATTTCCGGGATTAACTATTTTCCCATTATAGTTGTCCTCTAAAATTTGAGGAATTCCACCAACATTAGTAGATATAATTGGCATGGAATAACTCATTGCTTCTAACAAAGATATTGGCAACCCTTCATTATAAGAAGGCAATATCATAATGTCAGACTTTTGGAGTATGTCTGTTTTTTTCTCTCCAGAAACCCATCCAACATATTTTATAAGTTCATCTAATTTTTCCTCTTTTATAAAATTATGCATTCTAGAAATTTCACCATCACCTCCAATAATAAATTGTATTTTATCTTTAAAAAATGATTTGTTATTGCTTATTACATTTAATAAATCAAATGTTCCTTTTCTTTCTCCAATTCGACCTAAGAAGACAACTGTTATGATTTCATAAACCTCTTTCTTTTGTTCATTTACTCTTTTTACGATATTATTAAGGACATATATTTTAGGATGAATAAATGTTGTTTCAAAGTATTCTTTCCATTCTTTAGATAATACAATTATAACATCGCTATTGCTAATCATGGCATCAATTTTAGCTTTAACAAACGCATTCGAATTATCATAAAACAAGTGAAATTCTGCACCATGTATATGATACACCAATTTTTTTGAAAACAATTTTTTTCCAATGTAATAAAAACAATATTTTCTATAAAAACTCCCTCTTGAGGCTCCGTGAATATGAATCGTTTTAATTTCTTTATTTACGATTAAGTATAGACAAAAGACAACTAAGGTTATAGGCAACAACATAAAATTCAACCATTTATTGGTAACATATGCTGATGGTAAAAAATTAAAGTCTTTTATGTTTAACTCGTATTGTTTAAGCACACTTGAAATACCGCCTTTCCTCCTTTTATAGTTAGGAGCAACAAACAAAACGCTTTTGAAAAAATTTGTTTTTACCATCTTATTATTAATGCTAAAACACTCAAAACTAAAGTTGCCAAAAACAAAAGTCTGATTAATTGAATTATTTGATTATTGATTTTAACCTTGCTTTGAGGGTTAAAAATAAATATCATAACCAAAACAAAATATACTAATTTAGGGTCTACGGGAAAATTTCCTGCTCTTACACTCCATAATAGATTAAAGAAAAAAGCAATGTAGAGAATTTTATAAAAAAGAGAGGCTGAATCTCTAAATTTAAGGTAAAGTTTTTTAGACATATACCCTATAATAAATGGTAACATTAAACTAAAGTACCCAAAATCCATATAATAACTATAAGGGATTGCCGCAGATTGTGCGGTTCGAGCTTTAGGATTAAATTCTTTCTGTAAATACGTCGCTCCATGATCTTTATAATTTGGAATAAATAGAGATAAATAGATTCCGAAAGTATATTTACCATAGAGCTTTTGACCATCGAGTTCATTTACAGTATATGCTCCAAATTTCTGTGATCCAGTAAGATCTCCATGTATTACCCATCCAACAACTTCTGCTGTAGACATGGTTTTGGTTTTGTTTAAATGGTCTTTTCCTCCATGTCGCCTTATTTGTATCCAACCTATTAAAAATAGTAAAAGCATGGAAGAAAAAACTACTTTTCTAAATGTTTTTACACTAATCTCTCTATGTTTAACATACAGAATTACGGCGCCTAAAATTGTAAAAACAATTGGTGACCTTTCAGCAAATAAGATATTTAATGCAATTGAAATTATAAACTGTACGAGGTAAAGGCTATTATTTCTAGTGAGATAAAAATAATATGCAACTATTCCTAGTAATGAAATGGCTTTAGTGGGAAAATCAACAAAACCACCTAATTTTGCCAATCTAATCCTCATGTGTCCAGAATCAGCAAACATTGGTGTTCCTCCAATGTAAACAAATTTCAATATGAAAAACAAAGCACATATAAAATATATAATATGAAATAGGTTTATTGTTTTTAATGAAATCTCTTTCGCTGAAAATTCAACTTTAGATTTAGATGTTGAATAGCCTAAAAAATAAAAAAAGATATAAAATACATAAAGCCAAAAATACTCAGTCGTATACCCTAACATTGTATGCCTCCACCCTAAACCATTAGGGATAAAAGCTAAAACACTAATTAGTACAAAAAATACAATATAAGAATGAGGATGATATATGTATTTTAACCATTTCATTTTGAAAAAGATTTAAAACTAACCCATGTTTTTATGTTCATTTTATGATATAAATATAAAGCTCCTAAAACATTCCATGTCATCATACCAAGTGCACTTGCGACAGCAACTCCTTCTAAACTATAGAAGTTTACTAAAACAACGCTTAAAATGAGATTTATGACCAATGCTATGCTAATAAAGTTTTGTAGTTTTACTTGTTTACCTGTCATTTGAAAAACAGGACCAACAGGGCCAGTTATAGCATTTGTTAATTGAGCAATCAGTAAAATTCTTAGCACTGTTTTGCCTTTAATATACTCTTCACCAAATATAGTTAGAACTAATTCTGGAAAACAAAAAATCAATAGAAATATTGGTAAGCTACTTAAAAAAATAATCTTAGAGGAAAACCGAACCGTTTCTTTTAATTCTTTTTGTTGCTTATTTTTATAATACGTTGCTATTTTTGGAGTTACAATTGTAGCAACAGCACTATAAATAAATGAAACAATTGCTGCAAGTTTGATAGCTGTACTATATATACCTATGTTTTCTTCTGAAACATAAAATCCTAAAACAAAAACATCACTCCAACCCATAATCATTACAATGGCAGAAGATATCATCATTGGGTAAGATTCTAAAATAATAAACTTATTGGTAAATGACTTATCTAAAGAAACGGATTTGTTTTTAAACCTAATGATAACATGCGAAAATATTGTAGTAGATACTAAAAACAAGCCTAGTAAATAGCTAATTATAGGAGCTTCTATGGTTTGTATTGAAACCA
The DNA here is from genome assembly GCF_023556315.2 of Psychroserpens ponticola. NCBI lineage: Bacteria > Pseudomonadati > Bacteroidota > Flavobacteriia > Flavobacteriales > Flavobacteriaceae > Psychroserpens > Psychroserpens ponticola. The sequence goes on from NZ_CP116221.1 coordinate 3,746,745, forward strand.
AATAAAAAACTAAAATAATTAAAAAAGGTAATAAGAATTTTAATAGATGAAAATAGATTCCAAAAGTTGTTGTTTCCTTTTCACCTTTAAAATAATTGCTTGATACATCTAATATTGATAAAAAAGGGATGGCAATTGCAGCAATTTTAATACTGTTTTCTACATTAGGTTTATCATACATTAATGCTATTAATGGAGCGCATAAAAAAATAATTAAACCAACTAAAACGGAACTTATAAATGTGACTCTTAAGGATTTAAAAAAAATTGCTTTCTTCTCGCTTATATCGACTGAATTAGCAATCCATTTTACCAAAGCGGTCTCTATTCCTAGTTTGGAAATCATATTTCCAATAGATAAAAATAAGAAGGCTATTGCAAAAACACCTTGTGTATAGGGTCCATACTTATTGGCTAAAATCCAAGTGAATAAAAACCCAAAGACGTAACCAATACCACGAATAAAAAACACTTTTATTCCTTTTCCTAGTATTTCTTTTTTATTTGTATTGAGAAAACTGTTCACTCTTTAATTGTGATTTTTTCTAATAATATTAAAGATGAAATAACAGTTAAGTTATACAATCATTCCTGCGGCTACAGTTTCATTTGTAGCATCATCAACCAAAATAATACTTCCTGTAGTTCTATTCTCTCTATATGAATCAACCATTAAAGGTTTAGTAGTGCGTATTTTAACCTTACAAATATCATTCATATTAAGCTCTTTATCATCGTTAATGCGATCTAGAGTATTAATATTGTATTTGTAAACGACTTCTTTAATCATTGCTTTTTGATCATTAGACGTGTGTTTTATAGTGTATTTAGCTCTTGGTTTTGCAGCATCGTTATTTAGCCAACATAACATGACTTCAATATCTTGAGAAGGTTCAGGTTTGTTATTAGAACGAACAATCATATCACCACGACTTATATCAATATCGTCTTCTAATGTAATAGATATAGACATTGGTGCAAAAGCTTCTTCTAATGATTTATCTAAACTATCTAAACTTTTAATTTTAGAAGTAAAACCTGATGGTAATACTGTTATCTCATCTCCTTTTCTAAAAATACCACTTGCAACACGACCTGCATATCCTCTATAATCAATAAAACCTTCACGTTGTGGTCTTAAAACGGTTTGCACTGGAAACCTAGCGTCAACTTTATTTATATCGCTACTGATATGCATGGTCTCTAAGGTATGCAACATTGGAGCTCCTTGATACCAAGGCATATTTTTCGATTTATTAACAACATTGTCTCCATTTAAAGCACTCATAGGAATAAAACGAACATCTGTTACCAACATTTTCGAAGAAATATCTTCAAACTCTCTAACAATCTTATTATAAACGTCTTCAGAATACGCTACCAAATCCATTTTATTAATACATACAATGATATGAGGTATTTGTAATAAGGAAGCTATAAATGCATGTCTTTTGGTTTGTTCTATAACACCATGTCTTGCATCTATTAAAATAGTTGCAACATTTGCTGTAGACGCTCCTGTTACCATATTACGTGTATATTGTATATGTCCTGGAGTATCTGCAATAATAAATTTACGCTTTGGTGTTGTGAAATATCTATAAGCCACATCAATAGTAATACCTTGCTCACGCTCATCGCGTAAACCATCAGTAAATAAGGCTAAATCGACACCTTCATGACCTTTCTTTTTACTTGTGTTTGTTATTGCTTCTAATTGGTCTTCAAATATGGACTTAGAATCATATAATAAACGACCTATTAAAGTACTCTTTCCATCATCTACACTTCCTGCTGTTGTAAAACGTAATAATTGATTATTATCTACCATTGTTTACTTTTTATTAAATAGATTCCTATTTTAAAAGGAATTAAAAATTTGTGATTTTTAGAAATAACCTTGACGCTTACGATCTTCCATTGCAGATTCTGAACGCTTATCATCACTTCTATTTCCTCTTTCTGTGTTTCGCATTCCCGCAACTTCTGTGGCAATTTTTTCTAAAGTATCAGCTTCAGATTCGTCACCTCCAGTAATTGTAATGTCTCCTAAGGTTCTAAAACGGATTTTTTTAGTGACGACCTCTTCGTGCTCTTCTAATACTAAAAATTCTGAATTTGGAATCCATGTGTTTTGTCTCCAAACCACTTCGCGTTCATGTGCAAAATATAAAGAAGGGATTTCTATGTTTTCACGTTTTATGTAATTCCACACATCCATTTCTGTCCAATTACTAATAGGGAAAGCTCTAAAATGTTCACCTTCAAAATGTTTTCCGTTGAAAATATTCCAAAGCTCAGGTCTTTGATTTTTTGGATCCCATTGCCCAAAATCATCTCTATGTGAAAAAAAGCGCTCTTTCGCTCTTGCTTTTTCTTCATCACGTCTTCCACCTCCAATAGCACAATCAATTTTATTAGATTCTATAGCATCTAATAAGGTTGTAATTTGTAAAGCGTTACGCGTAGCATTTTTTCCTTTTTCTTCAGCTACTCTTCCATCATCAATAGATTCTTGAACTGAACCAACAATAAGTTTTACGCCTAAATCTTTAATAATATCATCCCTAAACTGAATTGTTTCAGGGAAATTATGTCCAGTATCTACATGCATTAAAGGAAATGGTATTTTAGAAGGGTAAAATGCTTTTTTAGCTAAATGTGTTACTAAAATAGAATCTTTACCACCAGAAAATAAAATCACTGGATTCTCAAATTGAGCCCATACTTCCCTTAGTATAAATATAGCTTCACTTTCTAATTCGTCTAAATAATTTAAATAATATTTGCTCATTTATTTTTTGTCTTCGAATAATATGTCTTTTATTATTACGGTTCCTAAACGCTTTGATTTCTTGTAATTTTTTCTTAGGTAAATATAAACATCAAGGCTATCAAAATATCTAATTTTATCAATTTTTCTTTGTAATATAATGTAATTATTATTTTGCTTTGTTGTTAGTCTTGGGTGCAAAGAAGCCTCAAATGGTTTTTGAGGACTTTCATTACTATAGCCTATTAGCCCTATACTGTAATAGTCTATTATTTTATTGGTGGTGTGGTCACCAAGTTTAAACACAAAACCATGATTTCCATTAGGCATTTTCTTCATTCCAAAACCTTCAATTTTGAAATTACCATTTAATAAAACATCTAATTTTCTATAGTCTAATAATTTTTGGTCATAATCATTTAATATGTCTTTAGATATTTCAGATTCGGTTATTTCTGAACTATTCTTTGTTTCGTTCTTACAATTAAAACACAGAAGATTTAAAATAATTAGGATTAAAATATAGTTTTTCATTTGCTTAATTTAAGCTTAGGCTCTATACATTTTAAAATCTTAGCTACAGCCTCATCTATGTTTTCTGTTTCTGTCTTTACTTCTATCTGCGGATTATCTGGCGCTTCATATGGAGCAGAAATGCCTGTCATATTTTTTATTTCACCTGCTCTCGCTTTTTTATATAGTCCTTTTACATCTCTACGTTCACACTCTTCTATACTAGTGTTTACATAAACTTCGACAAAGTTAATATCTTTAACGATATTTTTAATATTCTCTCTGTCTTTTTTATATGGTGAAACAAATGCTGCAAGAACAACTATGCCTGCATCTACCATAAGATTTGCTACTTCGGCAATTCTACGAATGTTTTCTGTTCTGTCTTCGGGCGAAAAAGTTAAATCGTTATTAATTCCTTTTCGAATGTTATCACCATCTAATGCATACGTTTTTACACCTTTTTTGAATAATGCGTTTTCAACAGCATTAGCAATTGTAGATTTGCCTGATCCTGATAAGCCTGTAAACCAAATTAAAAATGAGTTGTGCTTGTTTAGAGTTCTTCTGTCTTGAGAAGAAATATTATAATTGTGTAAAAAAAGGTCTTTCTTCATGAAATTATTTATTAATTAAAAAAATAACGTCTTAATATAAAGTAATATTATTCAAAATAATATTGTTCCCGTATCTTTCTTTGTAGACACCTTGATTATATAAAAAAATCCGTAATGATTTAATGTGTTTTACTTTTGAGTTTAGTGTTCGAATTACATATTTATGATTATTATAACTTTCTAACTTTGGGATAAAATCCCAACTAATATAATTTTTATTTTTTTGCAATAAGTGCTTATCAGAATCCTTTGGTTTTATATGCATTCCTAAGGTATACTTATTTAGATCTTCATTAATGGCTTCATCATTAAACTTAATGGCAATTTTATATATACTGTCATTTAGTTTGAAAAAACCTACCGATTCTACTTTAATATCATCAATTAATATTTGATTTATATCAAAACTAAACTCAAGTTCTTCCAGTCCTTGATTTAGGTGATGAGTAACAATATCTGTACATGAAAAAAGTATGAAGAAGGAAAATAACATGAGTATTATTTTTCCTTTTTTTAACCTAAAATAATGCTTCTTATTAATCATAAGGCATTCTTTATTTAGATTTATGCCGATCTGAAAGGCCGTAATTAATTTTATACCAAGCTCTTTCGTGAAAATAATATAAAATCATTTTAGTGACAACTTCTGCGAACCCTATTTTTAATCCTGTAAGTGGGTTTCCAGAAATAATCCAGGCAATAATCATTGTATCTATGGTGCCTATTAATCTCCATGTAAATGTTTTTACAATATGTCGTTTTCTGCTTTCCAAAACCACACCTTCTCTTGAGAAGTTAATTTTAAACCAAGCACGTTCATGAAAATAATATAATAGCATTTTTGTAATGACCTCAACCATGCCAATTTTTAAACCTATCGTTGCATCACCTGAAATAATCCATGACAATAATATCGTGTCAAAGGTTCCTATTATTCTCCAAGTAATTGTTTTGGCAATATGTCTTTTATGAGATTGGTCTTTCATTACTTAGATACAACAAACCATGGGTTTAAAAGGTTCTCTTTGTTATATAATAAAGGCTCATTGGTTTCTTTAGAAATCACTTGTATTCCTAAGGCATTACAAATGGCGTGACCTGCAGCAGTATCCCATTCCATTGTGGGAGCAAAACGAGGATATACATCTGCATTCCCTTCTGCGACTAGGCAAAATTTTAATGAACTTCCTTTTGATACTATTTTCACATCTTTTCCTGATGCTTTCAGATTCTCAATAAAATCTAAGGTTTCTTGGCTCATGTGCGAACGGCTTCCAACAACCTGAATAGCCTCACCAGTTTCTAGTTTAGGCTCTAAAGGTATTGCCTTAGCAAAGACTTCATCAATAGTTGTATCATGAGAATCTAAAATTACTTTTAGTGCTAACCCTTGATCAACATCTGCAAAATAAAGTGTTTTGGTTACAGGAACATATATAACTCCCATTTTAGGAAATCCTTCTTTTGTTAATGCAATATTGACTGTAAATTCACCATTTCTTTTGATAAATTCTTTAGTGCCATCAACAGGATCAACAATCCAACATGTATCCCAATGTTTACGTGTAGAGAAGTTGGTTTGCTTATTCTCTTCACTAATAATTGGGATCTTAGTGTCAATTAAAAACGAATTAATTATTGTGTTTGCATTTTTATCTGCAATAGTTAAGGGTGAATTATCCTCTTTTATTTCGACATCAAAGTTTGTGTCGTAGACCTCCATTATTGCTTGTCCTGCTTTGAGACTTGCTTCAACTGCTATTTTTAATAACTCTTTATTTGTCATGTTTCCAAACTTTTAATTATTAAACACCTTATTGTATATTGAAACTAATTTTTCACTCTCAAAATCCCATGAAAGTTCATTAATAACCCTATTATAACCATATTCTCCCATTTCATTTCTTTGAGATTCATTATCTAATAACAACATAACTTTTTCAGCAAAATCAATAGGATCGGTATTATTTGCATAAAGTGATGATTTTTGGGCAGAGAACTTACCTTCTTTTAAAGTGTATTGAACAATGGGCTTTTTTAATGCCATGTACTCCATTATTTTGTTCATTGTAGACAAGTCATTCATTGCTGTTGGCTTATCAGGATTTACACAAATATCTGCAGTATTTAAAACATCAAGCATGGTTTGGTCATCTACTCTTCCATAAAAATCAAATGCTTCAGAAAGATTCATATCTATTGCCATTTTCTTTATCTCTTCTAAGTGAGTGCCTCCTCCAACAATACCAAAATGAACATCATCTCTTTTAGATAAAATATAATTAGCAGACTCTAACAAAAGGTCTAATCCTTCCTGTTCTCCAATAACTCCAATGTACCCAATTAGGTATTTCTTTCCTTTCTTAAGTTCGTTTTTTGGCTCTAAAATTCTTAATCGATCTAACTTTGGTCCACTTCTAACCACTTGAACATTTTCAGGCTTCATATTACCTCGTTCTACAGCAATTTTTTTATAAGACTCATTGGTAGCTATTGAATATTTAGCAGTTTTAAACGTTAGTTTTTCAAAGAGTACCATCAACTTATAGAAAAACCCTTTCTTTTCAAATTTAGATATGTAAAGTTCTGGATTTATGTCATGGTGATCAAATATATACTTGACACCAAAAGGTTTAAAAAACAAGGAGGTAATGAATATCAAATCTGGTGGATTACAGCCATGAATCACATGAAAACGTTTTTTAAAAAAGATTTTCCAGCTTAAAACGAATTCCCAAAAGATGGCTTGACTATATTCTATTAAATATCCTAAAGCACCTTTACCCTCTCTTAATGGATGTCTATAAATTTCAATATCATCTATAAGTTCATAGCTCTTTTCGTAGCCTTTCATTTTAGGACAAATAATAGAAACCTTAGCTCCATTTTCCTTTAAGGTTGTTGCTTCTTGCCAAACTCTTCTATCAAAAGGAGCTGGTAGATTTTCAATAACGATTAATATGTGTTTACCAGCAAATTCCAATATAATTGTCTTTTGAAGTTTTTTCTTTATCGACTCTAACAAAGTCAATAACAATTTTTTCTTTAGAAATAGTTGGAACTATTTTAGCAAATTCTTTTGCTCCGTTTCCAATTACAATTACATCTGAATTGTCTATTACTTCTTGGACATCTTGCTTTAGTAATTTATATATATGTGGTATGTGGCTATTAATATAGTCTTTATTTTTCCCTAATAATGAAGAGAGATGTACATTACTGTCGTATACTTTTAAATCATATCCTTTGCCGATTAAAGTCTCGATAACATCTACAATTGGGCTTTCTCTTAAATCATCAGTTCCTGATTTAAATGCAAATCCAAGAAATCCTACTTTCTTCTTTCCTGTATTATAAATTAAATCAAGACCTCTTTCAATTTGATAAAAATTACTTTTTAAAAGACTTGATAGTAAAGGTGTTTTTAAGTCTAAATTCTTTGCGATTTGTGTTAATCCTCTGACGTCTTTTGGGAGACAAGATCCTCCAAAAGCGAAACCAGGTTTTAAATAGTAAGGTGATAAATTAAGTTTTGTGTCTTTAGAAACAATGTCCATCACAACATGTCCATCAACATTATTTTCTTTACAAATATTACCTATTTCGTTAGCAAAAGTAATTTTCATTGCGTGAAAATTATTATTTGCATATTTAATCATTTCTGCTTCTTCTGGTTTGATGTAATGAATTGGAGCATCAATTGAACTATAAAGATCTGACATTACTGCTTCACTTATTTTACTATTAGTTCCAACCACTGTATAAGGTGGATTGACAAAATCAAACATCGCAGTCCCTTCTCTTAAAAACTCAGGGTTTGAGACAACACCAAAATCTACATCATGCGTTTTTCCTGAAATATCTTCTATTATTTCTTGGCAAGCTTTAAGTGTTCCTACTTTTACAGTGCTTCTAATAACTATCGTGTGAAAGGTATCTTTATCTTTTATGACTTCAGCAATTTGCTTAACCACTTCATATATGTAACCCAAATTTATTGAGCCGTTAGACAAGCTGGGCGTACCTACACAAACAAAAGAAATATCTGAATTTAAAACGGCTTCTTTATAATTTTTAGTTGCAGTTAACAACTTATTTTCAACCGATTCATTTATTTGTTCTTCTAAACCCTGTTCTATTATTGTCGATTTGCCTTGATTTACTAGATCTACTTTGATTTTATCGACATCCACTCCAATGACTTTATGTTTGTCCTTAGAGAAGCATGCACAACACACAACGCCTACATAACCTAATCCAAATATGCTTATTTTCATTAATTGTAAACTATATAATTAAACATCCTTGTAAAATAATACTTTAAGTTTTTTGCATCAATTTTACTTGAAGTCTGCAAAGATAATGTTTCTTTTAATCTTATTCTGTTTCCATCAAATAAAAAGCCTGTGTTTAATGGTTTGTCTGTGTCTAATTTCGTTTTTAAATCAGATAAATCTAAATTTAGGTCTTTACTGATGCTGTTTATCGTCTGTTGACTGTTCTCAATTATATCTTTATAATTTACAATGCTGACATTGTGGCCATTGACTTTTAATAGCTTTACAATATACCTACACAATAAATTAACAAATAAATAATAAACATTGGCCGCAAAAAACCCTTTAGATGGCTGTTCAATATGTTTTTTTTGAAAAGACTGAACAACTTTTACCGGATCTTTCTTTAAATAAATGTATTTAATTTGATACTGATCTCTAGATAAAATTCTTGAGATATTTAAAGCTCGTAATGGGTATTTTGATGATTCAATTAAAATATTTTCACTTGTTTTTAAATACAGTGAATTGTACAGTGTTGTTAATATTTCACTGTATTCTTTATCATTTTTATTAAAAATGACTTTAAAGGCATGGGAATGGTATTCGTTTTTTTTAAAAACTTTTGACACATACGAATACTTGTATTCATTATGTTTTTTTGTTACCTCTTTATTTATGGCTTCCCAAAACAAATGAACTTGCGAATTTAGATCCCTTTTTGGTGGATTTCCTTTTCTTTTAAAGAATCTATTAATCTCACCTAAACTAATTGAATTGGTATTATTTCCTAAAATTATGTCAAGCAAAGTGGTTCCGCTTCTTCCGGCTCCAATGATATAAATCAACGTCTTTTCACTCATAAATTTTAGGGCTAATCTTTTATATGTTGAACTCTTGGTTTAATTTAACTGATTTATAAATGTAGTATAATTATTAGTTTTACAGTAACACATTTGTAATTAAGATTTAAAATATAATTTATAAAAAATATAGGTTAATTATCTATGACTTTTAAAATTATTTTTCTGTAAATTCTTCTCATTTAATTGCTCACAACTTGGTGATTTGTAGCGCTGAATATTTTGGTCGTTTTGCTAGTGTGACATAACTATTATCTACAATGATATTTGTGTCGTTTAACAGTTTATTTTCTTTCAAGATCTGTTTAGCAAAACCATACCAAGACATTTGATTTTTTCCACTAAAATGAAGAAGTCCAAATGTTTTCGATTTGCTTTTAATAATTCTGTAAATATAATTAGAAAGGTCTTTACAGTCTGTTGGACAACTTACTTGATTGTCAACAACTTTTATGATTTCATTAGTCTTAGCTTTTCTTAATATGGTTTTATAAAAATTGTAGCCATAATTTTTGCTATATAACCAAGATGTTCTAACTATAAAAAAATCGGTCATAATATTTTGAATGTATTCTTCACCAATCAATTTAGATTTCCCATATACATTTATCGGTTTTGGCAAGTCACTAATTGTATAAGGTGAATTTTTCTGACCATCAAACACATAATCAGTAGAAATATGAATGAGTATAATGTTTTGGTTTTTACAATACTCAGCGATGGTTTTTACTGCTTCAGAATTGGTTTCATAAGCTATTTTAGGAGTTTTTTCAGATTGTTCAACATTTGTATATGCTGCACAATTTATACAATAATCAAAATGATGCGAATTAAAATATAATGCTACTTGATTCTTATTTGTAATATCTAAGTCCTCTTTATTAGCAAATGTAAACTCTATTTCATCAGAGTTTTGCGAGTAGATTTCATAAATAGTTTTAGCAAGTTGACCTTCTGCTCCTGTAATTAAGGCTTTTATTTTCATGCAAACAAGCTTTCGAAAGTTGGCAAATTGGTATCTTTTTCAGAAAGTATTAAGTTTTCGGTTTTAAAATGCCAATCAATATTTAGAGTATGATCGTTATAAATAATTCCTCGTTCTGCACTTTTGTTATAATAATTATCACATTTATAAGAAAAAATAGTGTCGTCTTCTAAAACCAAAAAGCCATGGGCAAATCCTCGAGGAATAAATAATTGTTTTTTGTTAGTTTCATTTAAAACTATAGAAAAATGTTTCCCAAAAGTTGGTGAGTTTGGTCTTATGTCTACAGACACATCTAATACACTTCCACTAATGACTGTAACAAGTTTAGCTTGCTGAAAATCTCCTGTTTGAAAATGTAAACCTCTTAATACTCCTTTAGAGGATTTTGATTGATTATCTTGTACAAAATCAACAGAAACACCTGTATGGTGTTTAAAGGTTTCTCTATTGAAACTTTCAAAAAAATAGCCTCTATCATCAAGGAAAACTTTTGGTGAAATTATAAAACAGCCTTCTAATTGGGTTTGTTCAACTATCATTTTATTTAAGTTGTTACAGGAATTTAAAAACAGCCAACCTTTAATAAGGTTCGGCAACTTTATAAGTTACATTTTTATTACTTTAACAATATTAGATTTAAAAAGAATAAAAATTGATTTAATAAAACCAAAAGTTTTTGTTGCTAAAATAGATTTATGCAGAATAATTTTTCACATAAATAGCAAATTTTTTGATCAAATACCCCAAACATAATAAGATAAAAGCAAGTACAGGGAATATCAATGCATAGCGATCCTGCCAATGCTTAACTTCGTTACCAACAACCTGAAAGCTAGATATAACATCAAAAAATACATTTTCTTCAAGTTTTTGTTCATCTAAAACTCTTAATTCGGCTTTTAATTTTATTTCCTTATCTAATAATTGAAATTCTTTTGTTTGAGACTTTTCTTGCATTAATGGAAACCCTTCTCCTAAACTAATATTTGCCTTTGGAGATACTGATTCATTCTGCATAACTTTTATGTACACTCTTTTAAGTGAGTCAATTTGATTAATGGCATCTTGCAGACTCTTCCTTTTAATAACAATCATAGAGTCTCGTTTTTCCATTTTTTTGGTAGAATATCGGTTTTCAAATGAGTTATTAATACCTGTTTCTAATCTCTTAAAGATATTTTTTTTATGAGATTCTACACGAATTTCAAATAGATTACCAGTATAAATATCTCTGTTTTCTACGAAGTCTTCAAATATAATTTCACTTGCTCTTGTGCTATCAATAGACTTAAGAAATGCGTCATATTCAATTATTCGGTCATTTTCTGTTTCAGGACCAACAGACATTTCAAAACGTAGTATTTCTGAAACTGCTTTTTGATCAATTTCAAAAATAGATGCCATTTCATCATAATCTTGGTCTCCTAATAATGCATTGTAATAATTAATATTAGTGGCTAATTGATATTTAGCATCAAAATATGTTCTAACCAACATGCTTGACTCATAAACTTTTGGGTTTGCTTTTTGTAAAACATATCCCAATACTCCAGCTAAAACCATTACTAAAGCAATCAACTTTATATTATTAAAAACTGCTCTTGAAGCATATATAAATATTGAAAAAAGACCAATAACAAGCTTTTTAACTAAGGTAACAAGATTATTTATTTTATCTCCTAAATAGTTAAATAGAACTAACAAATCTACTTCTTCATTATTGTTATTTTGGTTCTGTAAATCTTTACTCATAATTATTAATTATTATTGAATATTTGTTGTAATATTTTTCTTGTTATTAAATATGTAGGTTTTACACCTGAAGTTCCTAAACCACCTGATGCTAATGTACTTCCTGTTTCTAATGGATTATCACTAGCATAATAAGCGTATCTTACTTTTACATTTGGATTGATACTACCTCTTACTTTTGAAGCGGCTTGAATTGCTTTTTGGTAATGTGCACCTTCCATCTCAAGTCCAATAACATTCCAAGTAGAATTATAAAAGAACTTTAATATCTCTTTATTTTGAAGTGATGTTCCTAAAACAGTAATCATTGAACCTTCGTAAACATCTACACCTTGACCTTCTAGGTCTGATTTGCATAATTCATTTTTAAAAGGATAATTATCAGCTGTTCCTTCAAAAATATGAGCTGAAGGAATCATAATATCACCTTTACCTCCTTCTAAAATACCAGCCTTACCCATTATAGAAACAGATTCAACATTGAGGTGTACTTTTTCTCCATCAGCTTTTATAGGCTTTAATAACTCATCAATGGTCTCATAAGCTTGTTCTCCAAACGCATAATCCATTACAAAAATGACTGGTTTTTCAGTATTCTTAAACCCTTTTCCAATCTCAATATCTGTTTTAGAAAAATCGATTTTATCAGTATCAAAAATCTGAACATCAATGTTAGTTCCTGAAGTGTCTTCAATGTAAATCATTCCATTCTGCAACGCTTCTTTATTTACTTTATTGCGTAAGGCTTGATTATCTTTTTGACTTAAGGCTTCGTAAACTTCAAAAATACTTTTTTTAGTCTTTGAATTCTTTAATGCATTTGAAGCAAAAAGAGAGTTCATCACACTATGCATATTGGCACTTATAACGTGTATTGGTCGTTTTAAAAGATCATTTTTATGTAAAACTTCTTTAATACGATCTGACCAAATTTCTCCATGAATATGATGCCCTAAACGTTCTCTTAAAACAGGACTAAAAGTAACAGTCCGTTTATCGTTATTCATAACTTCATCTATCGCTAGTTTTCCTAACCAATATATGATGTGCAATAAACGATCTGGTTTTGTGTTTGATGTAAATTGTTTATGAGCTTCTGTAAGTTCATTAAATGTTCTGCCTAATATATTTGCAGTATGCGTAATTGCAATCTCTCGTTCTTTTTGACTTAGCTTATCTTTTGAAAGCACTGCTTTTTCCAGCTTAATCCAGTCGCGAGTTGTCGATCCATTTTCATCTATTAAAACACGTTTGCTAATTTTATGAGATTCAACAAACAAGAATGTAATATGTGTTAGTATGTCATAAATTTCTGAGCGACCTCTCGTGATCTCAATATTCATCTGCTCATCATCTATTCGATAACAATTCCGTCTTCTTTTAGGTGGAATAATTGCTTTAAAATGAGAATTTCCATAACCTTCATCACTTGTAAGGTTAATAAAACGACACTCTTCAATTCCTTCAGGAAGTCTATCAATAACGTATAATAGCCCTTCTAGTTCGGCTTTTTCTTCTGAAATTGATCCGTAAATTTCTGGTCTTAAAAGTAATAAGGCCTCACGTAAAGTTTCACCTGAAACTCCCATAGGCTTATAAAAGCCTCGATTGAACAAATGTCTCATTGTAATGTACATTCTTTCAATGGCACTTGAGCTCTCTTGAGCTCTTGTTCTTGCGTGAAGTTTTTTATTACTCATATACACTGTTTAGCTAGCAAATATAACATTATTTAGTCAATTTTAATGCGTATAAAGTATCTGCAATTTTTCGATCATTTGAAAGCCTTGGAAGCTTATTTTGTCCTCCTAATTTTCCGATAGACTTCATATAATCTTGAAATCCGTTTTTTTGAATGATTTTAATTTTTAATGGTTGAAGCACTTTTCCTTTAATTAAATCAAAATAGTAACTGTTTTGCTGTTGTAATAATTGATCTATTTCTTGCGCTAATGCGGAAATATTGTCTGGTAAATTTTCAAATTCAATAAACCATTCGTGATAAGGTAAACCTGATTCAGGGCTAATTTGAGGTGCTACGGTAAATTCTGAAACTTGAACATTTGAACCTAAAACAGCTTCTTGTAGTGCTTGCTCAACTTCTTTTCCAATAACATGTTCACCAAATGCAGAGATAAAGTGCTTTATTCTACCAGACACTATCACGCGATATGGTTTTACACTTGTAAACTGAACTGTATCTCCAATATTATAAGCCCAAAGACCTGCATTAGTTGAAATAATAATTACATAATTTACATCAACCTCAACATCTTTAATTGTTAAACGCTCAGGGTTTTCATCAAAAAACTCATCTGCTTTAATAAACTCATAGAATATGCCTGAATTTAATTGAAGTAACATGCCTTTTTCGCCTTGCTTATCTTGATATGCAAAAAAACCTTCGCTTGCTGGATATAATTCTATACTATCAACTTTTCGTCCTATAAGGCTTTCAAACTTTGCTCGATAGGGCTCGTAATTTACACCTCCAAAAATAAATAGATTGAAATTTTTAAAAACATCACCAATCTTTTGCCCTGTTTTTTCTTGAATTTTTTCAAAATACATTTGCACCCAAGAAGGTATTCCTGAAATGATTGTCATGTCTTCTGGCAAAGTCTCGTCAACAATTGCTTCGACTTTAGTTTCCCAATCGTCAATACAATTAGTTTCCCATGAGGGCATTCTATTTTTTTGAAGGTATTTGGGCACATAATGAGCAACAATTCCCGAAAGTCGCCCAAGCTGAATTCCATTTTGTTCATTTAAAACTGGACTTCCTTGTAAGAATATCATTTTACCGTCAACAAATTTACTATTTCCTTTTTCAGCAATATACATTAGAATTGCATTTCTGGCGGCTTCAACATGAGTTGGCATGCTTTCTTTAGTAATAGGAATATATTTTGCACCAGATGTTGTGCCTGACGTCTTAGCAAAATAAATTGGTTTTCCCTTCCAAAGAATATCTTCTTCTCCTGCAACCATACGATCAACATAAGGTTTTAAGGCTTCATAATCTCTTACAGGAACTTGATTCTTAAAATCATTATAAGAGATAATGTCTTTGAATTTATGATCTATACCAAACTGAGTATTCGTGGCATCTTTAATTAGTTTTTGAAACACTTTTTCTTGAGTTTCAATTGGATTATTAACCCATTTTAAAACTGATTTTTTTACTAGTTTAGCAAAAGGTACTGCTAATAAAGATTTTATAGATTGCATTACTTAAAATCAATAAAGTTAGTTGGATTAACAGGATATCCTCTATTCCAAAGTTCAAAATGCAAGTGTGGTCCAGTTGTTAATTCACCTGAATTTCCTGCCAAAGCAATAACTTCTCCTGTTTTTACTAAATCACCTTGTTTCTTTGTTAAAGTTGCGTTGTGCTTATAAACAGATATTAAATCATTGCTATGTTCAATAATAGCTACATATCCTGTTTGAGTTGTCCATTCCGCAAAAATAACGGTTCCATCTGCAGTGGCCTTTACTGGTGTATCTTTAGCAACTACAACATCTACAGCGTAGTGCTTTTCTTTAACATTATAAGCTTCGGAAATGGTTCCGTTTACAGGAGGAAACAATACAAAGTTAGTGTTAGTTAAAGCTGATTCAAAAACGTTATACTTATCTTCTTTATCTACAACTTCACGTAGAAGTGAATCTTCTTTTGTGGGTAATAAATTTAATTGTCCTGCATCTATATTAGCAGCGTCAATTATTGAATCTCTATTAAATTCAACTGTGCTAACATCTCCTGTTAACACACGTTTAATAGATGCGTAATATTGTTCGTTTAAATTAATTACCTGTTGTAGAGAATCTGTTTTATAATTGAGTTCAGTTGCCTTTTTTTTAAGCGCTGTTGAAGAATACCCTGGAATAAATTCTTTTAAAGATGTAAAAGCAATAAGAAAAATGGTACCAGCAATCAATAAAATTGTCGAAATTGATGCAATAACAAAAACATTTAATCGTGTTAATTTAATTGCAAAACGCTCCTCAAAAGTGTCTTCATTTAAGACAACCAATCGATACTTGTGAAGTAACTTTCTTGATATTCTTTTTTCCTTATCTTTTTTTGCCATTGTGAAACAAAATTAAATAAAATTTACAGGACAAGTACTAGCCTTATCTTAAAGTTTACTATAAAACGTTTATTCTTAAGTTTAATTATTAAATTTGCAATTCAAAATTAATCATTATGATCGCATCTAGCATATTTTTAGCTTTTGGAGCATGGCAAATTGTTTTAATAGTTGTAGTGGTATTACTTATGTTTGGAGGAAAGAAAATCCCTGAACTCATGAGAGGTCTTGGAAGCGGCATCAAAGAATTTAAAGATGCCAGTAAAGATGAAGACAAGCCTACAACTACTGATAAAAACGATTAACGTTTTATAAACCAATAAAAAAGCCAACATTTAAAATGTTGGCTTTTTTATTATTTAATCGTAATCGATTTAATTATAGCTTCTAATTCAAACATATAATCTCGTTTTGCTACTGAAGGTGCAAATACATAACCTTCGACAATAACTATTCTGTTGTTTACTTTATCTTCAATGGCATAATTTATAAAAGGTCCAGACATAAACGCGTTTTTAACATCCCAAAGCCCTTTGGTTTCAAAAGCAGGTTTATTATCTAAAATCGTTTTTGAAATAAATGGAGTATATTTATTTTCAGTTGCCATATATGAACCATCAAGTGGTCCTTCAATATGTATTTTACCTACTGAATCTCGTAATCTAACAATATCAACTACTGCACTATCTCCTTTTCTAATTGAAGATAGAGGTGCTTCATATAACATAATATCTACTGTTCCTGTTTCAATATCTCGTCTTAACCAGAAAAAGCCGTCTTCATTTTTTGCAATTCTATACGCAGTAGGAAACCTTAAAGATAATCCTAATCGCTCTTTAATGTCTTTATCATTAAACAATGCTTTCTTAATTCTTCTTTGTTTTTCTTTAAGCTCTTCCTTCTTAAATGCATCAACAATTTTTACTGAATTAGTATTAATTTGATCTATTATTTCGACATTTGTATTACCTGATATAACAACTACTGTTTGCGGTTTTGCGAACTTATCTGTAAGGATTAACGTTTCTGCTGGTTTGCCTTTTTCAATTTTTAAAACCGTTCTGTTTTTGGTTGCAAACCCAGTAAATACTGAAGGTGGCATTTGTCTTAATCTAAATTGAGCTTCAGGTATAGATAAACCCTCTACTGATGCTGCTAAGGTATCTCTTACAACTTCTCCTACATTGTTTTCCCAAAGTAAATTATCAACCACAACAGTGATATCATTTAAACTTCCTCCAGAAGATTTAGGGACAACGCGTTTGGCATTTTTGTCATTACATCCATAAAATAAAGTAATAGTCAATAGCAATAATGCAAGTATATTTTTCATTGTATATGTTTTTAATTAGTTTGACACAATAAGTGTCATTCCAATTTTTAGCTTGTTACCACTAATATCGTTCCAATCTTTAATATTTTGAACAGAAACACCAGGGAATTTTTCTGAGATGCTCCAAAGAGAATCTCCTTTTGTTACTTTATAGGTCGATTTACCTTCTGTATTACGTGTTTTCTTAACCGTTGAAGTACTTACAGCTTTTGAAGGTGTTGAAGGTTTTCTAGGGTAAATCGTTAATCGTTGTCCAATTTTTAGATTATTACTTCTTAATCCATTCCATCGTTTAATTTGACTAACACGAACACCATACTTTCTGGCTATTTTTCCTAAATAATCTCCCGAACGAACACGATATCGCTCTTTCGAGTTTGAATCAAAAAATTGAGGTAATGGTTTTTCTCGTTTACTAAGTTCCTTTTCAACAAATGCGTAAATTTCTTTTTCATTAGTAACAAATTTTCCAACGGCTTCACGAGGTAAGCGTAAAGTATAATCTTCGCCTTTTATATACGGAATGATATCTAGTTTATAGGAAGGGTTTAAAAACTGAAGTTCTTCAATTGGAACTTCAAGTAATTCTGAAACTTGATCTAAAGAAATCATTTTTTTCACATGAATTGTATCGGTTTCTACGTAATGAAAATTGGGTCGTTCTTTTTTAAACCCGTGTTCTTCAGCAAATTCAAAAATATACATTGTTGCTAAAAATGCTGGTAAATATCCAGCTGTTTCTCGTGGTAAATGCGCCCTAATATTCCAGTAATTTTCATAACCTCCAGAACGTCTAATGGCTTTACTTACATTTCCTGGTCCAGAATTGTAAGCTGCTAAAGCTAAATCCCAATCGCCAAATATTTTATATAGTCTTGCTAAATATTTACTTGCAGCAACTGAAGATTTTATGGGATCACTTCGTTCATCTACATAACTACTCACATTTAGTCCGTATTCTTTTCCTGTTCCAAACATAAACTGCCACAAACCTGTTGCTCCAACTCTAGATTTTGCTCTAGGCTTTAGTGCCGATTCTACAATGGCAAGATATTTTACTTCTAAAGGAATATCATAATTATCTAATGACTCTTCAAATAGCGGAAAATAATAATCACTTAAAGACATTAATTTCTCCATAGAGTTCCTTCTGTTTTTTAAATACGATTTAATAACACTTTCTAGTGAGGTATTGTATTCTATATTAAAAGGTGTTCGAGCATTTAACTCTTTAAGTCTTGCTTTTAATGTATCCGTTGGTAATTCAGGATAATCAACTGGTTCGTATTTTAGTTCAGTAACGCTCCTATAAATGGTGTCAAAAAGCGTATTGCTATAAAGTTCTTCTAGCCATTTTTGATCTAATTTTGCTGCTAACTTATGATCTTCTAAGCGTTTAAAACCGGTTGAATCTGGCTCTGCTTTAATTTCGGTTTTTAGGACTTTATTTCCATCTATAAGAGAATCAACAACGATTGGTATATTTTCTATTTGGGCAGGTTCTATTGGCTTTATAATTTCGGTTGTCTTCGGAATACTATCCTGACCAAAACTAAATACACAGCTCAATAGAATTCCAATCGTTAGTATTTTAAGCTTTGGGTTCATTGGTAAATTATTTAACTATCAAAACGATAGGTCAGCTAAAATCGTATTTTTTTACTTAAAATGAAAGTTTGACAAGACAATTTAACAAGACCTGTACGATTCTTCTGAAATACAAAAAAAGGAAATAAATATATTCTATTCTAAAATAGCAGCGATTCCTGGTAACGTTTTACCTTCAAGACTCTCTAGCATTGCGCCTCCTCCAGTGCTTACATAGCTTACTTTATGTTCAAATCCAAACTGTTTTACTGCAGCAACAGAATCACCTCCTCCAACAAGAGAAAAAGCTCCGTTTTTGGTTGCTTCAGCAATAGAATTTCCTAAAGCAATAGTTCCATTAGCAAAACGTTCCATTTCAAAAACACCAAGTGGGCCATTCCATAAAATTGTTTTACACTGCATTACTACATTATGAAAAATTTCTTTTGATTTCGGTCCTGCATCTAAACCTTGCCATCCATCAGGAATTTGAGCAACATCTAAAACTTGAGTATCGGCATCATTTCTAAATGCATTTGCCGCTATAACATCAACAGGTAAATGAATCTGTACATTCTTAGCTTCAGCTTGCTTCATGATTTCTAAAGCAAGTTCCATTTTATCATCTTCACAAATTGAATCTCCAACAGAACCACCTTGTGCTTTTATAAAAGTAAATGTCATTCCGCCTCCAATTATTAAATGATCAACCTTATCTAAAATATTCTCAATAATCGTAATTTTTGAAGATACTTTTGCACCTCCAAGAACTGCTAAAACAGGTTTTTCTCCTGTTTTCATTACTTTATCAATACTCTGAATTTCTTGAGCTAATAAGTGACCAAAACATTTGTGTTCTGGAAAAAACTGAGCAATAATCGTTGTAGACGCATGTGCTCTATGTGCTGTACCAAAAGCGTCATTTACATAAATATCACCTAATTTTGATAAGCCTTCAGCAAAATCTTTATCACCTTGCTTTTCTTCATCATGAAAACGTAGATTTTCTAATAATAAAATTTCTCCTGACTTTAAGTTTTTAGCAGCTTCTTCAGCTTTAGATCCAATACAATCATCAACAAACTTAACTTCTACACCCAAAATATCTTCTACTTTATTTATAATGTGACGAAGTGAAAATTCTTCTTGTACTCCTTTAGGTCGACCTAGATGAGACATTAAAATACAACTTCCTCCATCTTCAAGAATTTTAATAATTGTTGGTTTTGCAGACACAATTCTAGTCGCATCAGTAACTTCAAAATTGTTATTTAAAGGCACGTTAAAATCTACACGAATTAGTGCTTTTTTATTGTCAAAATTAAAATCATTTAAGGTTTTCATAAGTCTGCTTTTTAATAAATGTTACACAAATGTAACTAATAAATGAGACTGATAAAAGTTGTTTTATTACGAAAACGTTTGCATAAATTAATATTATAAAAAAGGTATCTTTACCACATGTTATTTTCAGAAATTTTAGGTCAAAAACATATTAAAAACCATCTCACAAAAAGTGCAGACCATGGTCGAATACCTCATGCACAATTATTTGTTGGACCTGAAGGTTCAGGTACACTTCCTATGGCTATTGCATATGCGCAATACTTACTTTGCAAAAATTCAGAAGGGAAAAACACTAATGGTAATGAAGCTTGCAATTTAAAGTTTAAAAACCTCTCACATCCTGATTTACATTTTGCTTTTCCTGTAGCTACCAATGATAAGATAAAAAGCCATCCTGTGTCAAATCATTTTATGGAAGAATGGAGGTTACTCATTGACAGTCAACCTTATGGGAATTTATTTGATTGGTATCGTATCTTGGGTATAAACAATAAACAAGGCCAGATTGGTGTAGATGAAGCTCAAGATATTGTTAAATCGTTAGCATTAAAATCCTATGAAGGCGGTTATAAAGTGATGTTAATTTGGATGGCAGAAAAATTAAATACCGCAGCTTCAAATAAACTTTTAAAACTTATTGAAGAACCACCAAATAAGACCATTTTTATTCTTATTGCTGAAGATGAAGAACAAATAATAAACACAATTAGATCAAGATGTCAATTATTAAACTTCCCTCCTTTAGCAGAAGAAGTCATTAAAAAGGCTTTAATTAAAAACTACCAAATTCCAGAAGCTGATGCTATAAAAATTGCGCATCAAGCCAATGGAAACTACAATAAAGCTTGTGATTTAGTTTATAATGACAGTGAGGATACTCAGTTTGAAGACTGGTTTGTATTTTGGATTCGATCAGCGTTTAAAGCCAAAGGAAATAAAAGTGCAATTCATGATTTAATTTCTTGGAGTGAAACTATTGCAAAAACAGGTCGTGAAACTCAAAAGCAATTTTTAAACTTCTGCCTTGATTTTTTCAGACAAGCATTACTCTTAAATTATAGTGCTGAAGATTTAGTTTTTATAGAACCCAAGACCTCGTTTAAACTTGAAAATTTTGCACCATATGTTCATGGCAATAATATTATGGACATCTCAAATGAGCTACAAGATGCAATTTATCATATAGAACGAAATGGGAATTCAAAGATTATTCTTACTGATCTCTCTATTAAACTCACACGTTTATTACATAAAAAAGCCGATTGATACACAACCGGCTTTATAAGTTATGTGAAATAAAACTATTCTTCTTTATTTGTATTTGCATTTAATGCATCAATTACCGTTAG
Organism: Psychroserpens ponticola; assembly: GCF_023556315.2. NCBI lineage: Bacteria > Pseudomonadati > Bacteroidota > Flavobacteriia > Flavobacteriales > Flavobacteriaceae > Psychroserpens > Psychroserpens ponticola. Next base: position 3,768,241 of record NZ_CP116221.1, read on the forward strand.
AGTAATATCATTTGCATCAGTTCCATACATTACGCTTCCAGCATCATTAGCGCCAAGAATGTAAGTATATCCATTATTCTTACCATAATCTTTAACAAAAGCTTTGACTTCTTTAATTAGCGTATCTATTTGTTTTTGACCCTCAGCTTGAAGTTTTTGCTCCTCACCTTGTAACTGGTAATCTTGTATTTGTTTTTTCTGAAGTAATGCTTGATATTCAGTTTCAGCATTTTTTTGTGACATTTTTGCGGCTTTAGTTTGAAATAATTGCGCTTCAATTTGAATAGCTTGTCCTAAACTATCCGCTTTTTTATTAAACGCAGTTACTTTAACCTGAAACACCTTTTCGAAATCTACTTTTTTCTGATATTCATTTACAACTTTAGCATTATCTATAAATGCAATTTTTTGTTGCTCTTGACAAGATGCTAAAATAAGTACCAAACTAAGTACACCTATTATTTTTTTCATTTTAAGTTATTTTAATTTTTGCAAATGTATGAAAGTGCAAGTATTTATTTTATAAAAATTAGCACTATAAATATTATGTATGGTTTTTTTATACATAATAAATTATACCTATTACAATTTAACTCTTTAAAAGCTGCTAGAATATATTAAAACAATCTACTTGTAGGGATTTTATTACTATGGTTGAAAAAACGCCTTAGAACGCATAAAAATAGTTTTTATGACTTTTTGATGATATAAATCAAAGAAGAAAACTCTCCTGTACGTTTTGCTTTAAAATTAGAATACCATCCAATCCTAAATGCTTTAATAGGATTCATAAATCCATTTTTATATTTTTCAGAAAGTAAAGACACATAATAAGCATCAAATGTCATCGGACTCGTTTTAATTAATTCCATGCCTTTTTGATAAACTAATTTTGAAATGGCCTTTTGAGAAAAATGCCATAGATGTCTAGGAACATCAAAAGCTGCCCAATACTTATTATAATATTTTGCATCGTAACTTTTGTAATTTGGAACCGCAATTACTAATCGACCATTGGGCTTCAAAAGTGATTCAAATACAGCAATATGGTTTTCTAATTTTGGAAGATGCTCTAAAACATGCCAAAGCGTAATCACGTCAAAACTGTACTTTTCAAACTTCAATAATTGTTCAATATCAAAAACAGAATTATTAGTTTTTTGATTGGCAATTTTCCTAGCATTCGGATTTGGTTCAATCCCAAAAACACTCCAATTATTATCTTTTGCAACTTTTAAAAAATCTCCTGTTCCGCATCCAATATCTAAGAGTTGTTTCTCTTTAGAATTAAATGAATTGATCAATTTTAGTTTTCGTTTTAAAGCAATCGTTTTGATAAAATGATACACTTTTTCAAACCAATTGCGCTTTGCATCTGTATGAGAAATATAGTCTTCGCTTTGGTAATATTTAGGCAATTGTTCCTCTGAAGGCTGAGGAAAAGTTTCGAGCATTTCAAATTCTTTATTATAAATCAATTGAAATTCTTCTCCAGAAACAGAGTGATCTTTTACTTTTAAATATGTTGAATTATCTTTCATTAAATTGATTCATCGTTTTACTCTGAATGATAAAAAATCAAATTTTTTTTACTTATGTTTCACGTGGAACATTTATAAAACTATCGTCCTAAATAAACTAATAAAACAGAAATATCAGCTGGAGAAACACCAGAGATTCGTGACGCTTGAGAAATCGTTACAGGTTGAATTTTTGTAAGTTTTTGTTTCGCTTCAGTGCTCATAGACTTCAATTTATCATAATCAAAACCTTTAGGTATTTTCACATCTTCTAAACGGTTCAATTTATCTGCATTATTCTTTTCTTTTTCAATATAACCAGAATACTTAATTTGAATTTCTGTTTGCTCAATAACTTCTCTATCCAATTTATGTTCTTGAATATAACTTTCAACAACATCAAATTGGCGCATATCTTCAGCAGTAATATTTGGTCTAGAATATAATTTAAACATCTTATCAGACTGCTTCACTAGAGAGGAGTTTTTAGCTTCTAAAACCGGATTTGCATCTTCTGGTTTCACACTTGTTTCTCTAAAAAAATTTACAAAATTATCCGATTGTTTTTGTTTTTCTTCCATACGACATAAACGCGTCTCATTAGCTAAGCCTAATTCATAACCTTTAGGAGTAAGTCTAAAATCGGCATTATCTTGTCTTAAAAGCGTTCTATATTCTGCTCTAGATGTAAACATACGATATGGCTCTTCGGTTCCTTTTGTTATGAGATCATCAACTAAAACTCCAATATAAGCTTCATTTCGTTTTAAGATAAACTCATCTTTTTCCTGAACTTTTAAAGCAGCATTAATTCCAGCCATTAAACCCTGAGAAGCCGCTTCTTCATATCCAGTTGTTCCGTTAATTTGACCAGCAAAAAACAAACCATCTACCAATTTAGTTTCTAAAGTATGCTTTAATTGGGTTGGTGGAAAATAATCATATTCAATAGCATAACCTGGTCTAAAAAACTTAACATTTTCAAAACCAACTACAGATTTCAATGCTTTAAACTGAACATCTTCAGGCAATGAAGTTGAAAAGCCATTTACATAAACTTCAACAGTATTCCACCCTTCAGGCTCCACAAATAATTGATGACGATCCTTATCTGCAAAACGATTAATTTTATCTTCAATTGAAGGACAATATCTTGGTCCAGTACTTTTAATTCGACCATTAAACATTGGTGAACGATCAAATCCTTCACGTAATAAATCATGAACTTCCAGACTTGTATACGTCATATGACATGAACGCTGTTCTGTTAATGGCTTAATATTTTCTAAATATGAGAATTTTTCAGGCTGTTCATCACCAGGTTGTTCAATCATTTTAGAATAATCTAAAGAACGACCATCGACTCTTGGAGGCGTACCTGTTTTCATTCTGCCTGATTCAAAACCCAATTCGATAAGTTGCTCTGTTATTCCTGTTGCCGCTCTTTCTCCTGCTCTTCCGCCACCAAAGTTTTTATCACCAATATGAATTAATCCATTTAAAAAAGTACCATTAGTCAACACAACTGTTTTGGCTTTAATCTCTAATCCTAGTGAAGTCTTAACACCGACCACTTTATGATTCTCTACAATTAATCCAGACACCATTTCTTGATAGAAATCAAGATTCTTGGTTTGTTCTAATAGCAATCTCCAATCTTCAGCGAAGCGCATACGATCACTTTGAACTCTTGGGCTCCACATTGCTGGTCCTTTAGATTTATTCAGCATCTTAAACTGAATCGCAGATGTATCACTTACAATTCCACTATAACCACCTAAAGCATCAATTTCTCTTACAATTTGCCCTTTCGCAATTCCACCCATAGCAGGATTACAAGACATCTGTGCAATGTTTTGAAGGTTCATTGTAACAAGTAACGTTTTACTTCCCATGTTTGCAGCAGCAGCAGCGGCTTCACTTCCGGCATGACCAGCTCCAACTACTATTACATCGTATACATCGTTGAACATAATTTAGAATATTGTTCCACGTGGAACATTAAATTTTTAGAAAATTCAGTTTGCAAATATACAGCTAAATCCTAAGATATTAAGATAGTTGTTTTATGTAGAAATCCTCTTTAGTTCGCATGACAGATTTATCTTCAATTGATTTGTCTTTGTAGCCGCAATAATGAAGAACACCATGAACCATAACCCGTTTGATTTCCTCTACAAAATCAACGTTAAAATCCACTGCATTATCTTTCACTCTATCAATAGAAATGTAAACATCTCCATGTAGTTCTTTTCCTACTGAATAATCAAAACTAATAATATCTGTTAAGGTATCATGATCTAAATATTTTACATTGATATCATGCAAATAATCATCACTGCAAAAAATATAATTTATTTCTCCTTCCCTACAATTTTCAGAAACAATAACATTTGAAATCCATGTTGACATTTCATTTTCATTGGGCAAATCAAAATCGGTTTCGTAATTAAAGCTGATCATTTGTTTTTTTAAAATACTCTTGGACTTTCTTTTTATAAACGTCTTGCAAAGGTAATGCTTGCCTATTTAAAATTTCAGTAGTGTTGAAATATTCTTTTGCTTTAGGTAATTTATTGCTAGTGGTATTTTTATAAGTTGTATTATCTGTTTCAGATTTACGCTTGTTATCTTCTCCTTGCATGAATGTGGCATTCTCCATTTTCAATAACTGATGTTGTAGATCCATCATTTTTTGAAGGGTTTGATTAGTGAAACCTTTATTAATTAAATCAAGCTCAACGTCTTCCATATCCTTTAAAAGTTTCTCTCCTTGACCTTGTTTACCAAGTTCGCCTAATTTATTTTCTAAAGCTTGACGTAATTGTTGTTGTTGCTGGTAAATACGGTATAATTCTCCATTAAGATCTTCATTACTACCTTCTCCTTCTCCTTGAGAATTTCCGTTTTCTCCTCCTTCTCCATTTTCACCATTTTCGCCTTTTTCTCCCTTTTTTCCTTTCTTACTATCACCTTCCTTTTCACCCTCTTTCTCGCCTTCTTTCTCACCTTCGCCTTCTTTTGGTTTTCCTTGCTCACTTTTTTTCATTCCATCTTTCATCATCTCATTAAGTTGTTCTTGACTCATAATGATATCAGGCAACTGCATATCTCCACCACCTTGTCCCATAGAAGGATTCATTTGTGCATTCATATTATCGAGAACATCACTTAAAAAGCTAGCCAATTCGTTGGTAGCTGTGATGGTGTATTGTTGAGCTGCAACACCTTGATATAATCGGTTTTCGGATAATTGTCCCAAAGATTTATCAATATTAAAAAACACTTCAGTAATTTGACCATTAACGCGTTCTGAAATTTTGGGCTGCCTTAATGATAAAGCAAATAAACTATCATCAATGTGCTCAAAATGCTCTCTTAAATTGCTCTGCTTTCTTAAGAATTTTCCATACTCATTATGGTTTATTTCAATACTCTTAAATTGATCCATTAGGTGTTCTTGATCAAAAGAAAATAATACTAAATTATCTAAAACCTGTCTAAGCATTGTAGCGTCTTCTTGAGCTTGATCACCACCACTCATTTGCATCATTTGAGACATTTCACCACTCATCTCCTTCATTTTTTTAGCGGCTTGTTTTTGTTTCCTTTTAGCCTTTTGCTGAGAATCTTGAGGTTGACTTTCTTGCTTTTCTCCTGGCTCACCTTGATCTCCTGACTCTTGCTTTTCTTGTTCTTTTTGTTCTAAAGCATCAGTTGCTTCTTGTTGGTCTTGTTTAATTGATTCCTCTGTTGGTTTATCTTGAGGAAGCTCCATCGGTTTTTTAAGTTCTTTATTTTCTTTCTGAAGTGCGTCCATTTCCTTTTGAAAATCTTCAAACTTTTTATTGAGTTTCTCCTGCTCTTCCTTAGTGTTGTTTTCTTCACTTTCTTCTGAAATATTTTCTTGTTCTTCTGCAAGCTCTTCAAGTTCTTTTTGAAGTTTCTCAATTTTCTTAGCGACATAAAAACGCTTTGTTAATTCTAAAAGTTGCTTTAAGCTTCGCTCTTTGTTTTTGTTTTGTTTTGCTAATTCTTCAAGTTTTTGAGAAAACTCTTCCTTTTGAATTTTCTCTTGCATTTTTTCAAGTTCTTCTAACAGTTTTTCATCTTTCTTGAGTTGCTCTTCATTTTCTTCAAGACGTTGCTTCAAATCTTCTTTAAACTGATCTTTCTCTTCATTTTCTTTTTGAAACTCCTCAAGGTTTTCTTTCAATTTTTTATTGAAGTTTTGCATGAGTTGTTCTTGCTCCTTTTGACGCTTTAAGAAATTTTCAAACTTCTTTTTATCATTAAAATTGAGCTCTTCTTTTTCTTTTTGAGTTTTAGAAAACTCTTCCAGTTGTTTATCTTGTTCTTTGAGTTTCTCAAATGTTTTGCCAATATCTTTTATAGTTTCATTTTGCTCTTGAAGTTGCTTCTGTTCTTCTTCTTCTTGAGTCAGTTTTCTGTAGCTATAAACGGTACTTTTGGTGCTTTTATAATTATGAATGGCATCATTGTCAAACACCTGAAAATAGAACTCATAATCAACTCCATCGGTCAAATTTAATTGGTTTGGAAATGCACTGACAAACTCATCAAAATTAGATTTTGATACTGGTATTTTTTCAAAAGATTTATCACTTGGGTTTGTTGAAGGGTAATATACTAATTGCAATTTACTCAATCCATAATCATCACTTACTTGTCCGAAGAAATACAGTGTTTGATTATCTAAAGAGTCTTTTTCCATTTTTAGATTAAGTTCAGGATAACTATCTTTAATAACATTTAATGAGAATGCTAAATTTTCATAGTCTTTTAGGTTCGAATTACTAGTGCTAATACTGTAATCTGTATTATTAAAAATTCGTTTTGAAGCTTCAAAATTACCTTCGGTTAAGTTTTTAAAATTAATAGTGTCTTTAGAATACAAAGCAACCTCATCAGTAGAACGCGTTGATACTTTCCAAGTCACATTTGTGCCTTCAGGAATTGTTGAATTCCCTGTACTTTTTAAAACCTCATCTTTCTTTAGAGTATAGGCTGGATAATCTAAAAACATTTCAAAATTCACTAAGGTTGGTACTTTAGTGACATTAATAATATAATCTTTTGAACGCACATCGTTAGCAGACAAATTAAAACTAAACCCATCTTTTAATTGAGGAAATAGGTATTCAAATTGTCCTGGAGCTGACTGTTGTAAGAAATACGATTGTCCGTTATAATGAATTTGAGCATTTTCCGGAACAACATCACCAGCAGTATTAACAATAAGTTTAAATTCTTTGTTTTCAATGGCATTCATGTCTTCATTAGTCACAAAAAACTGAAAAGGAGCTGGTGGTTCGTAAGCGGTTTGATAATTCACAACACGCTCATAACTATCACTAAACCAGTTTATTTTACCAGTAAAATAGGAGATTAATAAAATTGCAATAGGAATGGCTGCATATTTTAAATACTTGGTGTTTTTATTAAAATTAATGGCTAATTTGAATGGAATCGGACTTAATTCAGACGATTTCTGCTCAATACTAGCTTCAAGAAGTTCGGATTGTGAATTATTAAGATTTAACTGAAGTACATTAAGTAGTTTATCGTTGACTTCTGGAAAGTGGTTTCCGATAATATGCGACGCTTCTTCATAATTAATGCCTTTTTGAAGCTTGAATAATTTCGCTATTGGAAATGCAATAAACTTAGTAAATAAAGCCAATTCAACGCTAATAAACACCCAAAAAAGAATGGTTCTAGCCGTTGGGTTGAGCCATAAAAAATACTCAATTAACAAGGTGACAATCAAATACAATAATCCAATGGCAAAAAATAAGATTGCGCCTTTAACCAACTCATTAGTGTAATATCTTCTAATAAATTGCTCTAATTTAGATTGTATGGTCTTGAAATTATTCAACATTAATTATTTAACTCACTAAACTACAATTTTATTTTAACCTGCAAATGCCTAACTTTGGTAAGTTTCTGTTAATTTCGAGGAGTTGTGTTAAAATAAAGACCAAATTACACTACCATTTCTATGAAAGATCTAAAATATCTTGCAGCATTCTCTATTCCATTAGTTGCGTGTATTGGATTGTATTTTAAAGGCAATCTGGTTTTCTTAACGCCTTTATATGGATTTGTAATCATTCCAATTCTAGAACTCCTTTTTCCTATTGATACTAAAAATCTATCAACTGAAAACAGAGACCATAAATCAAAACAAAAGACCTTTGATTGGTTATTATACTTGAATTTGCCTATGGTTTATGGATTAGTTTTCTTCGGAATATACGAAGCTACAACAACAACTATTGAAACCTACGAACTTATTGGGATGATTATTTCTATAGGCATTGTTTTAGGTGTCAATGGTATCAACGTTGCTCATGAATTAGGTCACAGACAAACCACAAACGAGCGTTTTATTGGTAAAGCCTTACTCCTACCAGCTCAATACATGCATTTTTACATCGAGCATAATTTTGGTCACCATTTGCATGCCGCAACTCCTGAGGATCCTGCAACAGCCAGATACAATCAAAGTGTCTACTCATTTTGGTTTACATCAATATTTAGGCAATATTTTAAAGCATGGCAAATTCAGCAAAAACTACTAAAAAATAACAAAAAGAGCTTCTTTTCTGTCAAAAATGACATGTTTTGGTTCGTTTTGCTTCAAATTGGGTATTTATTGATGGTATCCTTTTTCTTCGGAATCATTGGATTTCTTTTTGCTTTTTGTTCTGCTATAGTTGGTATATTGCTCTTAGAATCAGTAAATTATATCGAACATTATGGATTAATGCGCCTCAAAACAGCATCTGGTCGTTATGAACGTGTTAAAGAAATACATTCATGGAATTCTAACCACGTCATTGGGCGAATTGTGCTTTACGAATTAACAAGGCATAGCGATCATCACTACAAAACATCTAAAAAATACCAAGTATTAGATTGCCATGATGAGAGTCCGCAAATGCCCTTTGGCTATCCAACATCTATGGTTTTGGCAATGGTTCCACCTTTATGGTTTCGGATTATGAATAAACGTGTGCCGAAAGAAATGATTTTGGTTAAATAATATCTTTACTTTATAATTAGTTTTACGGTTTTATTGACTAATTCCGTCTTAATATTTACAAGATAAAGTCCAGGTTTCAAATGAGTAACATCTAATTTAATAGCACTCAACTCTCTATTCTTTTGTTGAATTACATATTTTCCTGAAATATCAAAAACTTGAACAGATATGCTTTCAAATAATTTATGGAATTGAATATAAACATAATCACTACTAGGATTAGGATATAAATTAAAGCCTTCAAAAGTAAAATCTTTAGTAGTTAACGACGGTTCATTAAACACTCTAACATGTCCTGAATTTGAACCATTTCCATCATTATTAATAGCTCCTATTGCGACCATAGAGCCACTATCATTTAAACAAATAGAATAACCTGATTGGTCATTAGTAGCTTCACCTAAAATTCCAGCTCCAATTTGCACCCAATCCGTTCCATTAAATTGAAAAATTCTTGCTTGACCAGCATAACCATTAGATCCAATATCACCTATAGCTAAAATTGACCCATCTCCATTTAAACTAGTAGAATAGCCTGACTGAAGAGAAACAGCTTCTCCTAAAACTTTTGTTCCTTTCAAATTCCAATCTGTTCCGTTAAACTCATAAACAGTTACACTTCCTGAGTTTAATCCACCATCATCATCATTTACTGCTCCTACGGCTAAAATTTGTCCATTAGAGCTTAAACTTAAAGCATATCCTGCATAACCATTGTTAGTATCACCATCAATATCATTTCCTAATTGTAGCCAATCTGTTCCATTAAATTGAAAAACCCTTGCATGTCCTCCATTATTTACTAGTCCATCATTCTCAATCGCTCCAACAGCAACAATAGATCCATCTGCGCTTAAACTAGTGGTTCTTCCAAACTGGTCACCAGAAGCTTCACCAATAATATTTTGTCCCATTTGTATCCAATTGGTTCCATCAAAATTATAGATACTTGCTGATCCAGAATTGTTACCATTTGTATCATTGCCTATTTCTCCTATAGCCAAAACAGTTCCGTCATTATTTAAACTTATAGATGATCCAAAATTATTTACATTCCCACTGCCATTAATATCGCTACCCAATTGAACCCAATCTGTACCATCATACTGTAATACTTTAACCTGTCCAGCAAATGGAGCTCCATCAGAGTTTCCAGGAGATGAAACAGCAACTATGCTTCCTGTTCCATTTAGACTTACTGAAAAGCCTAAATTATCGTTATCAGACTGACCTTCAATATCGTTTCCTAATTGTGTCCAGCTTCCAGAGTTGTTTTGATATACTCTAACTTGTCCAGCATCACTTCCGCCATCATCATTTCTATAGGAACCTATGGCAACTATATTTCCTTCGTTGTTAAGACTAATTTCAAATCCTGAAGTGTCATTTATAACTTCTCCATCAATGTCACTTCCAACCTGAGTCCATTGAGCTTGTAACATAAAAGGAGCTAATAAAAATAAAAGTAGTAATTGTTTCATGGTGTTTATTGTGATAATTAACATAAAAGCAAATCTAAAGCATCAACAAACATGAAAACATACGTCAAATAACGTATTTTTAATACCTTTGCGGACTTAAAACAAAACCATGACCAAATCCGTTCGTGTGCGATTTGCACCAAGCCCAACAGGACCTTTACACATTGGAGGTGTAAGAACAGCGCTTTTTAACTATCTATTTGCTAAAAAGCATAACGGAACCTTCGTGCTTCGTATTGAAGATACAGATCAAAATCGCTATGTTGAAGGTGCAGAAGATTATATTGTTGAGTCTTTAAATTGGTGCGGAATTCCTTTTGACGAAGGTGTTGGGAAAAACGAAAAATTTGGACCATACAGGCAAAGCGAACGCAAACATTTATACAAGCAATATGCAGATGAATTGATTGAAAAAGGTCATGCTTACTATGCTTTTGATACTGCTGAAACTTTAGATTTCCATAGAAAAGATCATGAAGCAAAAGGAAAAACCTTTATTTACAATTGGCATAACCGATTGAAATTGAGTAATTCTTTATCGCTTTCTGAAGATGAAGTAAACGCAAAATTAGAAGCTGGAGACGATTATGTGATTCGATTTAAATCACCTCAAGATGAAACCTTACATCTAAAAGATAGTATTCGTGGTGATATAAAAATTGACACCAATGTTTTAGATGATAAAGTTTTATTTAAAAGTGATGGCATGCCAACCTATCATTTAGCAAATATCGTTGATGACCATTTAATGGAAATTTCACATGTGATTCGAGGAGAAGAATGGTTACCAAGTTTAGCATTACATTATCAGCTTTATGGAGCTTTTGGTTGGGAAGCACCTGAATTTGCACATTTACCATTAATTTTAAAACCAACAGGTAAGGGTAAACTAAGTAAACGTGATGGTGATAAATTAGGGTTTCCTGTGTTTCCTTTAGAATGGACAGACCCAAAATCTGGAGACGTTTCTAGAGGTTATAAAGAAGACGGTTATTTTGCTGAAGCGATGATTAACTTCTTATCATTTTTAGGCTGGAATCCTGGTACAGAGCAAGAGATTTTCAGTTTAGATGAACTTATTAATGCTTTCGATTTAGAACGTGTCAATAAAGCTGGAGCGCGTTTTGATCCAGATAAAATCAAGTGGTTTAATCATCACTATATGCAAATTCAAGATAATTCTAATTTAGCAATAGCCTTTAAAAATTCTAGAAATGAATTATCTGAAATTGATTCACAATACATTGAAATGGTAATCGCTTTAATTAAAGAGCGTGCTACGTTTGTAAGTGATTTTTGGGACTTAAGTCATTTCTTCTTTATTGCTCCTGATGCTTATGATGAAAAGGCATCAAAAAAAGCTTTAAAAGAAGGCACAGCTGATATATTAACGAAGGTCAAAGAATTAGTTAATAGTATTGAAGATTTCACAGTTGAAAACCTTCAAAATACTGTAAAAAGCTGGATTACTTCAAATGAGATTGGCTTTGGAAAAGTAATGATGCCATTGCGTTTGGCTTTAGTTGGTGCATTACAAGGTCCTGATGTTTTTGATATTATCTATATGATTGGAAAAACTGAAACATCAAAACGAATTGATAATTTGATTTCTAAGTCAAGTGCATAGTCGTGTCATTATGAGTAATAATGAATACTTTTTCTATTTTTAAAAGAGTGCTCAGTCGCGACCAATCCTTCTGAATGATGATAAACTATGATTAAAACGTAATCATCAAAGCAAAAGCCAGCATGGTTTGATTTCCTTCAAATTTTTCAGATAAAGGTGTGGTTGCTAAATTATCGTCGTCATTAAGTTTTCTAAAAATATTTGTAAACCCGTAACTATAGGTCGCTCTTAGTTTAAAATTCCCTATTCCTGCAGATGCACCTACGACACCATTCACATTAAAGGGAGAAATATCACTTATATCTTCAGCTAATAATGCGTCATACCCATTAATTAAAAATGCTTCTTGGTTGCTATTTTTGAGATCAAGCTGACCATTATATTGCAATTGAGGTCCTACATCTAGCGTGATATTATCGCTTAATAGTTTCACGTGAAGCATAAATGCTAATTGTATGGCCATTAAATCATATTCTAAAAGTTCAACATCTTTAGACAATAGACCTGATCGGCCTTCAATTTCAATTGAATTTTGAGAAAATTGCAAACCATAACTCACAGTAAACCATTTATGAGGAATATCAACTGTAGCAATCATTCCGCCAAGAAAACCAGAACCGCTTTTCGTCTTAAAATTATCTGTTGTAATATCATATTGAGTTAGTCCTCCAACAAGTCCAATACCGTTTTTTATGGTGTATGTTTTATGTTGAGCTGTTGAAATTGTAACAAAAGCTATACAAAACACTACTAATACTATAAACTGCTTCTTTTGCATCTCTAAATTGTGTGAGTGAACAAATATAACTTAATTTAGTAACTGATTATTTTCCTAACCATTTAAAAAAACATCTTATGGGTCAATTTATTTTAATTCCAATTATATTTTTCGGCTTAATCATATTGATTTCGTCATTTTTCGTTGTTAAACAACAAACAGCAGCTGTCATTGAGCGATTTGGTCGTTTTAATAGTATTAGGCAGTCTGGATTGCAAATCAAAATACCTTTAGTAGATCGTATTGCTGGTAAATTAAGTTTAAAAATTCAGCAATTAGATGTGATTATAGAAACAAAAACTCTAGACGATGTATTTGTGCGTTTAAAAGTATCTGTTCAATATAAAGTGATTAGAGATAAAGTGTATGATGCTTTTTATAAGTTAGATTATCCGCATGACCAAATTACTTCTTATGTGTTTGATGTGGTACGTGCTGAAGTGCCTAAAATGAAATTAGATGACGTCTTTGTTCGTAAAGATGATGTTGCAATAGCTGTGAAAACAGAATTGAACGATGCTATGGCAGACTATGGTTATGACATTATTAAAACCTTAGTAACAGATATTGATCCTGATGCTCAGGTTAAAGCAGCTATGAATAGAATTAATGCTGCAGATCGTGAAAAAACAGCTGCACAATTTGAAGGTGATGCTGCTCGTATCTTAATCGTAGAAAAAGCAAAAGCAGAAGCAGAAAGCAAGCGACTACAAGGACAAGGTATTGCAGATCAACGTCGTGAGATTGCTCGTGGTTTAGAGGAGTCTGTTGAAGTATTAAATAAAGTGGGTATCAACTCTCAAGAAGCTTCTGCGCTTATTGTTGTAACACAACATTATGATACTTTACAATCAATTGGACAAGAAACCAATAGTAACTTAATATTATTACCAAATTCACCTCAAGCTGGAAGTCAGATGCTAAATGATATGGTTGCTAGTTTTACAGCGAGTAATCAAATTGGTGAGGCGATGAAAAATTCAAGAAAGAAAAAAGAAGAGTAGTAATTAATTTATTTTGAAAATTTAAAAGCTTCGGAAATTAATTTTGAGGCTTTTTTATGAAAAAGGATGTCTCTCATCCCAATCTCTAACTGGATTTGCGTATTTCACAACCAATTTTAAAACTGTATTCGCAATAATATTATTAGTGTGCTTTAAATAAATATACATATCATAAGGTTTGGCTCCAATTGAACTTTTGATTTCCATTGCTGTTCTTGCAAAAACAACTTGTTTGAATTGCTGTTCAATTCCGAAAGAAGCCATATCAAACAACATGTTTAAATACATTTGATGTTGGTGTTGCAGCTCTTGATTATAACCCAAAAAATAAGTCTCAAGTTTATCGTAATTTTTGATGACAGTATAGAACCCAATGAGTTGTTCACCTAAAAAATAGCCATATATTTTGAAGTTATCTTTAAGTTCATTTTTGAGTTGATAAAAATGATTTTTATGAAGCTTAAATGAATTTACTCCTGCATTATTAGACACATTTTCATAAAGCTCATAAATCTCCTCTGAAAAACCACTAACGTCATCTAAATTGAACTCTTTACATTCAATACTTTCACTTTTTTTACGAGCAGTTTTGTATCGTCTTCGGTATTTTTTATTGAAATTTGAAATATAATCTTCAGGTGAAGACCACTCTTGTTTTATATCAAAAATCATATTTGGTTGTGCTTGGGCTTTATATAATTTTTCTTTTCTAAAAAAACCTTTACTAGAGTGAAATGAATCGTTTTTAAAGTAATCTTTAAACGCTATAATTCTTATTTTTTTACCGAATTCATCCTTAATTGTTTTTGAAAGTGTTTTTAATCCTTGAGAAATTTGATCTAAAAACACATCTTGTGAGGTGCTTTCAGAATTAAAATACATGCCATGCTGTCCTGTATGCATAAGGTTTCCTACTATTAAAGCATTGCCTTTAACAATTTTTGAAATGAGCATCTTTCCACAACGTTTAAAAAACGGATTAGAAGTTTCTCTAAACACATCATCAAAGTACATTTCGACACGTTGAATTATGGCAATTCCAACTAAATCTTCAGAATTAAATACACCTAAAAAATAGGTTGATATATTAGCAGGACTTGAGGACTCTAAAGCTTTTAAAAAGGGAGTTTTTAAAAACGTATCTTGAATAGGGAGATTGTCCCAAGATTGAGGTAAATCTGTTGTAGAATGATATAATTTAAAGTGCGTCAAGGTGATAAAATAAAAAGACTGAAAACATATGTCATCAGTCTTTTAAAAGTTTATTATGTTACAAAATTAAACCCAACCACAAACAATTGCTCCCATAATTGTCAGAGCAAGAGTCCAATATCCAGAATTGATAAATATGAGTTTCCAGCTTTTACGTTCAAACATTCCGTTGGTCGCTAGTATTGGAAATACAATAAATATTCCTGCTAATATACCATGGAATGCTCCGTGTTTATAGGTTCTAAACGCTGTTCCATAATCATCCATAAACGCTTGAAACGAAGGTAAAACACCTTCAACTGTTGGATCTCCTCCAACCATACCTAGCGCTCCAAATTGATGAATGGTTAGTGTTTGTATAGAAAAAGCAAGTAAAATTGAAAGCATGAATGACAAGCCAAAAATGACAGGTAAATTTCCGCTTTTCATTTTAGTTTCAGTCATTTCAGCTTCTCGAGCCCAAACTGTACCTAAAAACTTTGGGTTATACCAAATAAAGCCTAAAACCATAGGTACAATTGCAGCAACAAGTACTGCTAAAAAATTAATTTCCATGATGTGTTTTGATTATAGTTAGTCTGTTAAATGTACAAAAAAACCTCAAAGAGACTTTCTTTGAGGTCGTTAAAACTATTTTTTGTATTTAAATAGTGTTAGCTTCGGCTACTAAAAGCTCATTTTTATCAGCTTTAGCTTTTTCTATAAACGCATCAATATCTTCATTTCGTTCTTGTCCGTTTTTAAGTAAAACACTCAAAGTAATCAGTGTTGCTATTCGAGTTCCTACTTTTTTAGCAGCCGTATTAAATAGCGGTTGTAAATCTTCATAACTTACTTCTTTTGCTAATTTTAAAATTTCAACTTTAAACTTTTCTTGTTTAGCTTCAGGAACATTATTGTACTTTTTACCGAGTTGTTTTATCACTTCAATTGCTGGGCGCTTTTGTTGTGGTTGTTGAGGCTTATTCTGATTTTGTTGTGGTTTAGGCTTTTGTTTTGCCCAAGAATCTCTTAAACCAACTGTTTTATTAAATACCAAATGTTCTGATGTTGAATCATCATCAACATTAAAATATCCAATACGTTGAAACTGAAAACGTTCAGATACTTCAACATTTGCCAAACTTGGCTCAACAAATGCTTCAATAGTTTTCAAAGAATTAGGGTTGATAAATTCTATAAAATCTTTATCTTGATGACTATCAGGTGCTTCATCGATAAACAATCTATCATATTCTCTAACTTCTGCTTTTATGGCATGTTTTATTGATACCCAATGCAATGTACCTTTAACCCTCTTTTCGGTATCAGTAGCATAGGTACAATGAATTTCTGTAATATTCCCTTCCGTATTTTTAACAACACTTTCAGCTTTGATAATGTATGCGTTTTTTAAACGCACCTCACCTCCTAGTTTTAATCTAAAAAATTTACTACTTGCTTCTTCTTTAAAATCATCACGTTCAATATATAATTCTTTAGAAAAAGGTACCTTTCTAAAACCAGCACTTGCATCTTCAGGGTTATTTTCTGCTTCAAACCACTCTTCTTTATCATCTGGATAATTCGTAATTACTAATTTCACAGGATCTAAAACAGCCATAACTCTTGGTGCTGTTTGATTTAAATCCTCACGAATGCAAAACTCTAAAAGTGATACATCAATGACATTTTCTCGTTTAGCTACACCAACTTTTTCAATGAATTGTCGAATAGAATTTGGCGTATAACCGCGTCGTCGTAATCCAGAAATTGTTGGCATTCTAGGATCGTCCCAACCAGACACAAGATTTTCTTCAACCAGTTTGAGTAATTTACGTTTACTCATTATGGTGTAACTCAAGTTTAATCGTGCAAACTCACGTTGTTTAGGAGGCATAGGAAGTGTTTCTGAAGCATAGCCATAAACATGCTCCTTGAACCAGTCGTAAAGCTCTCTATGAGGCTTAAATTCAAGTGAGCATAACGAATGTGAAATTTGTTCGATATAATCACTTTCACCATGTGTCCAATCGTACATTGGATAAATGCACCACTCATCTCCTGTTCTGTGATGATCCTTCTTTAAAATACGATACATTATTGGATCACGCATCAACATATTTGGATGTTGCATGTCTATTTTAGCTCTAAGAATATGTGAACCTTCATCGAACTCACCTTGTTTCATACGTTCGAATAAATCTAAATTTTCTTCTACACTTCTATTACGATATGGACCATCAACACCAGGTTGTGTTGGTGTTCCTTTTTGTTCTGCCATAGCCTGACTAGACTGGGAATCAATATATGCTTTTCCGTCTTTTATCAACTGAACAGCCCAATCATAGAGCTTGTGAAAATAATCTGAAGAGTACAATTCATTTGCCCATTTGTAACCCAACCATTCAATATCTCGCTTAATAGCATCTACATATTCTTGTTCTTCTTTAGCAGGATTAGTATCATCAAAACGAAGGTTGACTGGTGCATTATAAGTTTCGCCTAAACCAAAGCTAATTCCGATGGCTTTAGTATGACCAATGTGCAAATATCCATTAGGTTCAGGAGGAAAACGAAACCGAAGTTTATCTCTAGATAAACCATTTGCTAAATCTTCTTCTATAATGTGCTCAATAAAATTAAGCGATTTTGTTTCTTCAGACATCTTTACAAAATTATTGCACAAAATTAAGTAAATATCCCTTTTATTGGTTATAAATCTATTCTAGTTTGATTAATTTTATAGAAAATTTAAAACTAATGGAACACCTAAACTACAAATGTTCAAAGTGCGATAACAGAACTTATAAAACAGGACAAATGAGAGCAACAGGAGGAACACTTTCAAAAATATTTGATGTTCAAAATCAAAAATTCACTAGCGTAACTTGTGAACGCTGCACTTACACAGAGTTTTATAAAACCAAAACAAGTGGCTTAAGTAATGTATTTGATTTCTTTACAAATTAAAACATGGGAATTATTAAAGTTGAAAACATACGAGTTTATGCACATCATGGCTGCTTAGAAGAAGAAACAAAAATTGGTAGCGATTATCGTGTAGATTTAGAAGTTAAAGCGAATTTAAAACCCTCTTCAAAAACAGATGAGTTGTCTGATACTGTTGATTATGTACTTTTAAATAAAATTGTTAAGGAAGAAATGCAACAGCCTTCAAAACTATTAGAAACGGTTGCTAAACGTATTTTAAAACGTATTTTTAATGAAGATTTATTGGTTAAAAAAGCAACAATTAGTGTGAGTAAGCTGAACCCTCCAATTGGTGGTGATGTTGAAATGGTAACGATAAAAATGACCAAAAGACGAAAAAAGTAAGGGTTTAGTGTATACAATGGTATTTTTTTTTACATTTGCCTTCTTTGTTGATAACAACCAATAAAGATTCCTGCTTTCGCAGAAAAATTGGCGTCTTGGCCGAGTGGCTAGGCAGTGGTCTGCAAAACCATCTACAGCGGTTCGAATCCGCTAGACGCCTCAGAAAAAAAAGAGATACAAATTGGTATCTCTTTTTTTGTTTTACAATTTTTATGAAAATTAATTAAAGACAAAAGCAGTTCGAATCTATTGAAAACTCAAGAGCCTTCATATTTATACATGGAAGTTTTTAAAAAAATTATCAAAATAGATTTTGTCAAGTAGTAATGAATTGCTGAAACAAGTTCAGCATGACGTTACCTAATAATATTGTAACCATTTAATTAAACCACACAGCATAGCGTTGTCGTCTCAACTCTAAGGCTAAGGTTTCTTCCATTTTTAAAGCTTCTGCTCTAGTCTGTAATGGCTGAATATGATTGTATAAACTTGGTCTTAAATAGGATCCATATTTTTCTACAATATTTGAAGATAATTTATGGCCTTTTTTATTTCGGTAACCTGTTTTGTGTTGTTCAAATCGCTCTTTAGGTGTTTTACTGGTCATGCCAACATAAAGACATTCTAAAACACCATTAAATTGTGGATTAGCTTCTCTAAATTTACGGTGTTCTGTAAATACTTTTTTAGATAATTCTACAACGTAGATACGATATTCTGTTTTTGGCATAGTATAATGTTAAAGTTATAATCTATGCTCAATTTCTTCTTGAAGTAATTCTTTACCTGCTGGAAATAAGCCTTGAACCAATAATAAAATTCCAAAACCTAGAATAGCTAGAGCCACTATTTTTTTTGTTTTATAAATAAGTCGTGGTGTAAGCTTATTTTTTAATCGCTTTGCAGCTGCAATTTTCACCAAGTCCGTAAGGAAGTAAACCGTTAACATGGTTATAATAAAAATTGTAACACCATTTTCTGATTCGGTAATTGAGCTTCCAATAACAATGAAACCTAGCCATCCTAAAAGTACTCCAATGTTTATAAAATTGAGGAGAAACCCTTTTACAAATAATTTCCCATAAGCATTCTTTTCAATCTCTACTTTATGATATTCTCTAACAATCGATCTAAATGATTTAGAGGTTTTCATAAAAGAAATAATACCATAAACAACCAATAATACACCTCCAAAAATCAAGAAATTTGGATCATCTTTTATTTTATCAATAAGTTTATTGGTACTGTAAAAAGCTAAAAGAATAAAAACAATATCAGCAAATATAACGCCTAAATCAAAAATTAAAGCGCTTTTAAAGCCTTTAGTAGCACTAGTTTCGAGCAGTACAAAAAATACTGGACCAATAGTGAAGGCAAGAATAATTCCGAACGGAATAGCTGCTAAAATATCATCAAACATATGAGTTGCATGGCTTTCCTACAAAACTAATAAAAAAAGACACTAACTCAACCTAAACCTATAAGGATTAGTTCATTCGTTTTACACGACCTCCAAAAGTTGTTTTTTCTTTGATATTGTCTGGATTTCCATAAATAAAAACATCGCCTCCAGCAAGAACTTTAGCGTTGACCTTTTTTGAGGCATGAACTTCAGCTTCTCCAGCAGCTTTAATACTTACGGTTGTATTTTTAGTTTCGAAAGACATGCCTTCATAAATGCCTCCTGTATTTAACACAATGTCTTGAGAGATGGCTTTACCTTTAGTTTCAATAATACCACCTGTAACTGCTCTAATATCTACTTTATCGACATCTAAACCTATTTTTAAAATTGCTCCTTCTTGTGCTCTTAGTTCAATATAGTCTTGCGTTATTAATTCGTTTGAAGAAATAAAAGCCCCTTCATTACCATCAATAACATTTAATTTGGTGTAATACACGGCAACAAAAGTTCGTTCTCCATTAAAGGCTTTATCAAACTTCATTCTAATTTTTAGCTTTCCATCTTTATTGATGACTTCTACATCTTCAATATCATCTCCAGTAATCTCAACTTTATCAACATCAGATTTGACTAAATTCACTTCTATGAGATCGTATACTTTAACTTCGTCAAAATCACCAACGCCTTTTTCTTTTGGGTTTTGTGCTGTTAATACTGATGTTACTACTAATAATGCAATGGTTAAAATAGTTTTCATTTGACTATGTATTTATATGTTTCTTTTATTAAAGAGTGAACAAAAACAAAATTGTTACAGTTTTAAAATCATTAAATACAACTAAGCAACCAAAACAGCAGTTCCTGTGACGGAAACAAAAAAGTAGGATCCACCAACGGTTTCAACATCGACACTAATTCCTACAACCGCATTGGCTTTTAAATGACTCGCATTTGTTTGAAGTTTTTGAAAGGCTTGTTCTTTAGCTTCGTTCATTAAATCCTCAATGATTTGCATGTTTTTATCATTTTTGAAGGAAAATTTTGTTTTGAGCTCCGAAGACGTTCCTGTGACAATACCTTTATAATCTGTTATTTTAAAGCCTTCGATAGTGTTTGTTGTGGTTAGAATCATGGTTTATTGTTTTTCTTATTTATTTTTCTTATTTGTGTTTCTTTTTCAGGAAATGTTACAAAAGTAGTATCGATTCGCGTTAAGGATAGAAGTGGCATCCTTTTGGTTTTTTTACCAAAAGATATAACGGATAGCCTGACCTTTAGGTAACGCCATAAAAATTATCGATACATAACAACACATATCGTTGGAACACTCGAACTGACAAAAAATTATGCTTCTTCGTGCTTACCTATTAAAGTAAAATCAAGATGTTTCTTAACTAAATCGGTGTTTTTAACTTTTACAATAACCTCATCTCCAAGCTGATACATTATTTTTGAATTTTTACCAATTAATGCAAAATGGTCTTCATCAAATTGGTAATGATCATCTTTCATGTCTCTAACACTTACCATGCCTTCGCATTTATTTTCAATGATTTCGACATAAATTCCCCAATCTGTAACACCAGAAATCACACCAACAAAATTTTCGTTTTTATGATCTTCCATAAAGCGAATTTGCATGTATTTGATTGAGTCACGTTCTGCTTTAGTGGCTAGATATTCCATTCGACTAGAATGGTTACATTTTTCTTCGTAAATGTCTGCATTAGCTGAATTTCCACCATCGAGATACTGTTGTAATAAACGATGTGCCATGACATCTGGATATCGACGAATTGGTGATGTGAAATGACTGTAATAATCAAATGCTAATCCGTAATGACCAATGTTATGTGTTGAATATTCGGCTTTACTCATAGTTCGAATTGTTAAGGTATCAACCAAATTTTGCTCTTTTTTACCATTAACGTCTTTTAATAAATTATTCAAGGATGAAGATACACTTTTTCGGTCTTTAAAATTGAGCTTATAACCAAAGCGTCCAACAACATTTTGCAATGCTGCTAATTTACTATCATCAGGTTCGTCATGAATACGATAGATAAAAGTTTTCTTTTGTTTTCCAATAAATTCACCAACTTTTCTGTTGGCTAATAACATGAATTCTTCAATCAGTTTATTCGCATCTTTACTTGTTTTAAAGTACACTCCTACTGGATTTGCATCGTCATCTAAATTGAATTTTACTTCCACTTTATCAAAAGAAATCGCACCAGAACTCATACGTTTACGACGCATGATTTTTGCGAGTTCGTCTAGTTTTAAAGTCGCTTGAGCAACTTTTTGCGATGTTTTATATTCTTTACCTGTAAGCGACACCTCTTTAGGAATCGTTAAATCTATCTTATTTGGCTTTTTAAGCACTTCGACTGCGCTCAATGTGGCATTATTTTCTATAATAGCTTGTGCTTCTTCATAAGCAAATCGCGCATCAGAATAGGTTACTGTTCTTCCGAACCATTGGTCTTTTATTTCTGCTTTCTCATTCATATGAAACACAGCTGAAAACGTATATTTCTCTTCGTGTGGACGTAATGAACACGCACCATTTGATAAGATTTCTGGAAGCATTGGTACGACTCTATCTACTAAATACACAGACGTTGCACGCTCAAAAGCTTCGTCATCTAAAATGGTATTTTCTTGTAAATAGTGAGAGACATCTGCAATATGAATTCCGATTTCAAATAAACCATTATCTAAGATTTTAAATGATAAGGCATCATCAAAATCTTTAGCATCTTTTGGATCTATGGTAAAGGTTAAATCTTTACGCATATCACGACGTTTTGCGATTTCTTCTTTAGTAATAGACGTATCTATTTTATTGGCAAATTCTTCAACTTCGTGAGGAAATTCTAATGGTAAACCATACTCAGCAAGAATGGCGTGAATTTCTGTATTATGTTCTCCAGGTTTACCTAATACTTTTAAAACTTTTCCGTTTGGAGAATCAGCTTTTTCTGGCCAATCTTCAAGAGAGACAAGAACTTTGTCACCATCTTCTGCTTTGTTAATTTTGTTAATTGGGACAAAAATATCTTTATACATTTTGTTTCCATCAGGAACGACGAATGCAAAATTCTTTTTCTCATGAATTTGGATGACGCCAACATATTCGCTTTTTGCACGTTTGATGATGCTTGTAATTTCACCTTCAAGCTTGCCACGTTTTCTACGTTTGTATGCATAAAATTCGACCTCATCTCCATGAAGTGCTTTATTCATATTGTTTGAAGCAATGTAAATATCGTCTTCAAAATCGTCGCATATAATATATCCAGATCCTCTAGATGCCATATCGACACGACCTGTGTGATATTCGGTATTTACAATGGCTTTAAATTTACCACGATCTACTTCTTCAATCTCTTGTTTTGCTTTGAGTTGATGTAGTTTTTTTATGATTTGATTTCTACTACTTGCGTCGTTAACACCAAGTATAGCAGCAATTTGTTTGTAGTTAAATGTTTTGTTTCTGTCTTTTTTTAAAATACTCAGAATAGTATTTGTAAGATTTGGAATCCCTTTATTGGATTTCTTTTTTTTTCGTTTTGTCATTTAATTTGTAATCTAATTGTGTGTCATTTAGAGTGAAGCGAAGAATCTCATTTATTATTAGAGATTGCCACGCTTTGCTCGCAATGACAATTAATTTTCAACTTAATAAAAGGAGAAGAAGGTTATTAAGTTTCTGCAAATCTACGGTTTAATTATTTAATGCTGTTTTGTAAGTGTTAAATTAATGGAAACTAGCTGTTATAATTAGAAATATAACTCCTACTTTTTAAATAAAAAGTGAATCAACTACCATCTATAATAAATTACTAACCAACCATACTTTTTTTTATAAATGTTAAGTATATAAAATCTACCTTATGGTATTAGGTTTTTAAACCTATTAATTAAAAACTTGTATTATGAATACAAAATTACACTACCTATTATTTTTATTTAGTCTAATATTTTTAAATTATTCATATGCTCAAACAACATACGTCCCAGACGATGTCTTTGAGCAATATTTAATAGACCAAGGTTATGATGATGTCTTAGATGATTATGTGCTAACAACTAATATTGATAATGTAACTTATATAGGTTTAAATAATACAAGTGTTAGTGACTTAACTGGACTAGAGGATTTTATTGCATTAAAAAACTTTCAAGTTTTTAACACACCTCTAAGCAGTATAGATGTAAGTAATAATACGTTATTAGAAATTTTACAAGTTAGTAGTACATCCATAAGTAGTTTAGATGTGAGTGCCAATACCGCCTTAACTAGTTTATCTGCTAGTAATAATTTTATAAATAGTATAGATGTGAGCACTAATACCTCATTAATTAATTTATGGATAGGTAGCACGTTAATAAGTAGTTTAGATGTGAGTAATAATACGGCATTAGAACTTTTAAATATTGGAAACACTTCAATAACCAGTTTAGATGTGAGCACAAATACTGCTTTAACCGACTTAGATGTTAATAACACACCTTTAAGCAATTTAGATGTTAGCGTAAATACGGCTTTAACACGATTATATGTTTATAACACATCGCTAAATAGTTTAGATTTGAGTACTAATAACCTTATAAATGATTTAATAGCCAGTGGGACATACTACCTATATTGTATTACTGTAGCAGATGAAGTAGCAGCCAATGCAGGTATAGGAATCTACACCAATTGGCAAAAAGATGTAACTTGTAATTATAGTGAGGTTTGTAATCGTACTTATATTCCTGACGATGTATTTGAGCAGTACACAATAGATCAAGGTTATGATGATGTATTAGACGATTATGTATTAACAGATAATGTTAATAATGTATTTGGAGTAGATTTAAATAATACAGATGTTAGTGATTTAACAGGACTAGAGGATTTTATAGCATTAATTTATTTTGATATTTCTTACACTTTGATAACTGATTTAGATGTGAGCACTAATACTCAATTAACTTATTTAGATGCTTCTAACAACTCGTTGTCTAGTTTAGATGTAAGCACCAATACTCAATTAACTTATTTAGATGTTCATAATACCAATACTAGTACTTCATTAAGTGCTTTAGATGTAAGTACCAATACCGAATTAAATACTTTAATTGTTTATGAAACCTTAATAAGTAGCTTAGATTTAAGCACCAATACCGAATTGAATACACTATCTGCTAATAATACTTCACTAAGTGCTTTAGATGTGAGTACCAATACCGAATTAAATACTCTAATTGTTTCTAACACTCCACTAAGTACTTTAGATGTGAGCACCAATACCGAATTAACTCTTTTGTATGTTCATAATACTTTACTAAGTACTTTAGATGTAAGTACGAATACCGTATTAAATACTATGTATGCTTATGATACACCTAACTTAGATTGTATTGCTGTAGCAGATGAAGCAGCAGCAACAACAGGTACAGGAATCTACACTAATTGGATAAAAGATTTTACTTGTAGTTATAGTGAAAACTGTGATGCTTTAAGTGTTTCAGACTTTGATGTCTCTAAAGTATATATTGGTCCAAACCCTGTAAAAAATGAGTTGCAAATACTATTAAACAATGTTGCTATATTACAACATGTGACATTATATGATATCACAGGAAAAGTAATACTCACAGCTACGCGTACTACTATTTCTACAAGTCATTTAGAATCTGGTTTATATTTAATAAAAATAACCACAGATAAAGGTAGTATTACAAAAAAACTAATGAAAAATTAATAACGTAATATTTATTTTATACTAATCTATAATTAGTTTTTTAGACGCTTTACCTTCTGTGGTTTGAATTTCTACAATGTAAGAACCTGAAGCCAATGTTGAGGTGTCAATTACTGTATTTTCAGAAGTTAAAACCACTTGACCTAAAGTGTTGTAAATATTTATTTCTTTTAAGATTGAAGTATTATTTAATTGAATTGTGAATTGATTTTTGGTTGGGTTTGGATAAAGCTGAAACATAGAATTTTGAAATTCATCAATTGATAAAGGATCTGATAAATCGAAGATTCTTACATGACCAGAATCAGTTCCGTTAGCATCATTATTTAATGCTCCAACAGCTAATGTTGTACCATCTCCAGATAAGGATACACTTGTACCAAAATTATCTTCAGAAGCTTCGCCATCAATATCGATTCCTACTTGTGTCCAACTATTATTTTCAAAATTATACACGCGAACATGACCTGCATCTGGTTCACTTCCATCATTTAAATGTGCTCCAATTGCAACAGTTGTTCCATCAGAAGATAAACTCAAAGACCATCCAGAATAATCATTTGAAGCCTCTCCATTTATATCATCACCTAATTGTTGCCATTCATTATTTAAATATTCAAATACACGAACATAACCAGAATCATTTCCATTGTCATTATTAAGAGGTGCTCCAACAGCTATTATCTGTCCATTAGAAGATAACGATACACATTGACCTGATTGATCAAAAAGAGTTTCATTAACAATGTCGTTTCCTAACTGTATCCAATTATTATTTTCAAATTCATAAATACTTGTTTTATTTGAGTTTCCTGTTGCTCCAACGGCTAAAATAGTGCCATCTGATGATAATGAAATACTCTCACCAAACCTTTGATAATCTGCTGTACCATTGATAGTATTTCCTAATTGCGTCCAATTATTTCCTTGATATTGAAATATTTTTACATGTCCAGTATTTTCTCCATTAGTGTCATTATCTGCAGAGCTAATTGCTACTATATTACCGTTAGAAGATAAAGAAGTACTTCTTCCGAAGAAATCTAATTCATTTTCTCCATCAATATCAGATCCAAGTTGAATCCAAGAATTATTTTGAAATTTAAATATGCGAACATGTCCTGCTCTATCACCATTTCCATCATTTCCAAAAGCACTAATTGCAACAGTAGTTCCATCTGATGATAAAGTGGTAACAATACCAGAACCATCAAATTCTGCTTCACCACTTATGGTATTTCCTAATTGTTCCCAATTACTATTTATGTTTGTATACACTTTAACTGAACCAGAATTAAACCCATTTTCATCACTAAAATCTGAACCAATTGCTACAATACTTCCATCTAAAGATATAGATACACTAATTCCAAATCTATCAGTAATATTAGTACCATTAATATCATTACCAATTTGGACTTGACAAAAACATAAAAATGGAATTACAATAAAAAGTAACGTAATTTTTTTCATAACTATCTATTTCATATAAAACAGCTCAACTAGATATTTACCTACCATAATTTAAAATTTATAGTTATCAACATATATATACATATTATCATTTTTCTTTTAAAATTTAAAAAAATAAATGATGGTTATTATAGTGTGTTAATAGTGACTATAACTTTTTTGTATTTTGTTTTGATATGTGACTTATATAATTCGATGAATAATTAGTTAACATGGTTTTTAATTATAAACGCCTCATTTTAAACTTCATTTATAAAGCTATTAACAGCTGTTAATAATTACTGTTGACAACTAAAATTTAATAAGTATTTTAAAATTTAGTGTTGGTATCTTAGTATTTCGATGCTGATAACTTGACTAAAAAAACTAGGTAACTTTTTAGGTTGTTTCATTTCAATTTTGGTTTGAAAAAATTACGAGATAATCCTAGTAAAAGTTGTAAATACTTAAGAGAAGATATTAACAAGTAATGAATATAAATCACCATAGAAGTTAACAATACTTAATTGTTAAGAAAATCACATCCTTGTCAAACTTATATATTATGAAGAACTAAGTGTATTATCCTTCGGTTTATTTATAAGCAATTATTAACTTTAAGGTTTTAAACAACACAGAAAAATATGACGATTTCAATAGGTAACGATCACGCAGGAACTGAATATAAACAAGCTATTGTAGCACATTTAGAAGCTAAAGGTTTTATTGTTAATAACTACGGAACAAACACAAATGACAGTGTAGATTATCCAGATTTTGTACATCCTGTAGCGAATGATGTTGAATCTAAAACAGTAGATTTAGGAATTATTGTCTGCGGAAGTGGAAATGGTGCTAACATGACTGCAAATAAACATCAAGGTGTACGTTCTGCTTTGTGTTGGAATAAGGAAATAGTAGCTTTAGCAAGACAACATAATGATGCTAATATATTAAGTATTCCAGCGCGTTTTACAGCTCAACAACAAGCCATTGAAATGGTTGACACGTTTTTAAATACTGAATTTGAAGGTGGACGACACCAAAACCGTGTAGATAAAATTCCGTTAAGTTGAAAATACTGTCATTCAGAGTGAGACAAAGAATCTCTTGAAAATTAGATAGATTCTTCAGTCATATTATTCCTTTTGAATGATATCAAATAATTATTATAGTGTAATGAGTCATTCACACAATCATAACCACTCCCATAATCATAGCGATTTAAAAGGTAGAAATCTACTTATTTCTATCTTATTAAATATCATCATCACTGTTGCTCAAGTGATTGGTGGATTACTTTCTGGAAGTTTATCATTACTGAGTGATGCACTCCATAATTTTAGTGATGTTGTCTCGCTGATGGTAAGTTATATTGCTGAACGACTTTCTAAAAAACAAGCCTCATTACAAAAAACCTTTGGTTATAAACGTGCTGAAATTTTAGCCGCTTTCATTAATGCTGCGACACTTATTATTGTGGCAGTTTTATTAATTATTGAAGCCGTTGAGCGTTTTCAAAATCCGCAAGAGATTGAATCAAATCTAGTGATTTGGTTATCGTTTGTTGCCATTTTAGGAAATGGTTTTAGCGTCTTACTTCTAAAAAAAGATAGCCAATCTAATATGAATATGAAAAGTGCCTATTTACATTTACTAACCGATATGATGGCTAGTGTTGCAGTGTTAATTGGTGGTTTATTGATGAAGTATTTCCAATTATTTTTGGTAGATAGTGTCTTGACGTTTGCTATTGCTGTGTATCTTATCATAATGGGTTATAGCTTACTTAAAAATTCATTTAAAGTATTAATGTTATTCACTCCAGAAGATATTGAAGTTGAAGATATTGTTCGTGTCGTTCAAGATATAGACGTTATTAAAAATGTGCATCATGTGCATATTTGGCAATTGAATGAAGAAGAAATTCATTTAGAAGCACATATCGATTTTAAAGAGGACATTACCTTATCAGAATTTGATGTCATCTTGCACAAGATTGAAGACTTGGTTTTTCATAACTTCGGAATTAATCATGTTAACATTCAACCAGAATTTGGTAAGTGTGATGATAAACATGTGATTGTACAGGATTAATATATTACTATAAATTAAAATAATTAAGACGTCATCATCTATAATAATGAGCTTCTGAAACAAGTTCAGGATGACAAATCATTTAAAATAATGTTAAAAATAAAAGTCAAAACCTTTCAAGAATTAACGACACAAGAATTATACGATGTACTTCAACTTAGAAGTGAAGTATTTGTGGTAGAACAAGATTGCGTGTATCAAGATATCGACGGAAAAGATCATAACGCATTACATGTAATAGGCTTTAAAGATGGAAACGTTGTGGCTTATACAAGACTTTTCAAACCGGGTTATTATTTTGATAAAGCCAGTATTGGTAGAGTAGTGGTTAAAGATTCTCAACGTGAGCATAAATATGGTTATGAGATTATGAAGGCTTCTATTAAAGCGATTAAAAGTCATTATCAAGTAAGTACTATTAAAATTTCTGCACAAACGTATTTAAAGCGATTTTATAATGCCTTAGAATTTTTTGAAGTAGGAGAGGAGTACCTCGAAGATGGTATTCCACATATAGCAATGATTAGAAATTAATTTCTTTGGTTTGCAGTACCAACATAAGTGACTAAAACTTCAACACGTCGATCAAATTTTGGCTCTCCACCTAGAGGAAATTTACGTCGCATACCAACATACTTCATACGTCGTTTATCAACTCCTTTTTTAGCTAAATAATCATAGATAAACTTTGCTCTTGCTAACGATAAATTTCTTTTTTTAGTTTGACGGTCAATAGCATCTCTACTATATTTTGTACAACACACATGACCTTGAATAGTAAAGTAAATATCTTTTCGTTCTAATAATGCCTGAGCTAAACCCTCAAGTGTTGACTTAGATTCAGGCAGTAATTTACTATAACCTGTTTTAAAAAGAATGTTTTCTAATGTGAATTTATCACCAGCAACTAACTCTCCTTTAATAATATCTTCAAGTTTCTGAGGTTCTTTATTTACAACTTTTTGAACGCGTGCAGGATTATAAGGTTCAACAATTATTTCAACCTTTCGGTTGAGTCCTCTAATTTTATGAATATCCTCTTCTTTAATGAGTTTCAAAAGGACTTCTCCTTTTCCATCAACGTTAGTGATGATGGATTCATCAAATTCATTATTAGAAAAAATAGTTTTTATTTCGTTGGCTCTATTTTGAGACAACACCAAGTTGTAAGAATCACTTCCTCTATCATCTGTAAACCCATAAATAGATATTTTTTTAATATCCAACGACTCTATTTCAGATAAAAATAGGAGTAACCTATAATGTTCTGTAGGAGGAACTTCAAACTGATCGGTTTCAAAATAGACTTCGTGTGTTTTGATGTCTGTTTGAGCAAACAAAAACGAAGTAAAAAGTAATAAAATGAGTGCTATTTTTTTCATAAAGTCTATAAAATAGGGATTCTAATATAGTCTATTTTGGCTCTTATTTCAAAAATATAAAGCTATTTAATCCAAATATCCTTGATAATTCGAGCTTGAATTAAGAATGTCTTTACTTTTTTGAATCTCAGGATTTGTAGCTTTATAATATGTATAAAGCCCTTCTCTGTAAAAGTATCGTTTTATAATTTCGTCTGATAATAACGCTAATAATTCTGTTTTATTGGTATCAATTGCTTGCGTTTTATATCTGTTTAAGGCATTTAATAAATCTTCATAATCTGAATCTATAGCAGTACCTATTTTTTCTTCTTTTGCAACTAAATAAGCTCCAGCAAAGGCTTTTTCGGCTTTGGTCTCAAAATCAAAGTTGTTATTTTTTAAGAATTTTTTAAAGTTTGAAAATTCAGTATCTGCCAATTTAAATTGTGTAACATCTGCAGGTTCAGGATTATTGTAATAGTATTCTGTAGCGTATTTAAAAATTAAATTTTCAGCAATAACAGCGTTAGTAATTGGACTCTTTTTTGTTTCGTCTAATTCTAAATCTGGCTGAACACCACCACCATCATAAACCGTTCTTCCTTTTTTGGTTTTAAATGCATTATAATTTTCACGTTTAGTTCTAGTGGCTTTTCCATTTTCGTCTCTATTCCAATAATCCAATGCTTGAATACATCGACCAGAAGGTGTGTAATAACGTGAAATGGTCACTTTTATTTGTGTACCATAAATGAGTGGTTTTGGACGTTGCACTAAGCCTTTTCCGAAACTCCTTGCGCCAATAACAACAGCGCGATCCAGATCCTGAAGCGCTCCTGAAACAATTTCACTAGCAGAAGCACTACTTCCATCAATAAGAACGACCACAGGAATTTCAGTATCTATAGGTTCTTTTTGTGTGTAGTACGTTTTATTATATTTTTTAACTTTTGATTTGGTGGTTACAACCAATTGATCTTTAGGCACGAAAATATTTGTGACATTAACTGCTTCAGTTAGTAAACCACCAGGATTTCCTCTAAGATCTAAAATGAGTTGTTTTGCACCTTGATTTTTTAAAGCTCTTAAAGCATTTTTTGTTTCTGAAGAAGCTTTACGTGTAAATTTCCGAAGTACAATATAGCCTGTTTTTTCATCGATCATAGAAAAATGAGGAACTGCATGAATATCAACAGCTTCTCGTTTAATAGTTGCTATTTCTGTTTTTCCTTGTCTTATATATGTCACTTTAACTTCTGAACCTGCAGCACCTTGGAGAAGGTTTCCAGCATCATCTTTAAAATCTGCAACCACAACATTGTCTACTTTTATAATTTCATCACCAGCTTTTAAACCCGCTTTATCAGCTGCAAAATCTTTATAAGGTTCTACAATTACTAATTTATCTTTAAGTGTTAATACATTAGCACCAATTCCTGTATAATCTCCAGAGTTATTAATTCTTGAAGCTTCAACATCTTGTTCGTTGTAGTAATTGGTATAAGGATCTAGATCTGCAAGCATACTTTTAATCGCTGTATCCATTAGATCTCCAGGATTGGTATCATCAACATAATTCATGTTGAGTTCTTTAAATACAGTCGTAAAAATTTCTATTTGTTTTGCAATTTCAAAAAAATCACTTTTAAAAGCGGTTCCTCCAAAAAATATAGTGATTGCAAGTAGCGGAATAAGGATTCGTTTTTGTGATACTCTTTTCATCATTTTCATCATTTAGTTTTGGGACACTTTTTTAGAAAAAGTATCTAAAAGTTGTTTCATTTTTATGTCAACGGACTCAAAATCTGTTCCATCTTTACTAATGTACAAAATCATTAACGCATAAGACTCAGAAATGTTGTTAAAATATACGGCTTTGTTGAGTCTGTAAGATTCTCTAAGTAAGCGTTTTATTCGATTTCTATCGACTGCATTTTTGAAGTTTCGTTTGCTAGTTGACACTCCTGTTTTAAACTGAGTATGGTCTTCAAAATCCGTTTTTAAATACACCATCCGAAGCGGAAACGAAGATATAGACTTTCCTTCAGAAAACAGTCGATCAATCAACTTCTGGCTTTTCAGTTTTTCTTTTTTAGGGTAGGAAAATGACATGTAATCTTTAGTGTATTTTATGTTCTAGGTTCATAATTTTACTTTCAAGTTCATGCAGTTTATCAAACACATCAACAGGTTTCGGAATTTGTTTTGATGCGTACATTACGACTTTCCATATTTCCATTACATCTTCTGAATTTATAATGTAGTCAGGGAAATTTCCATCTTTATTATCGCTTTTTAGAATAAGTCTTTGTGCATTTTCAGTTGGATTAAAAACTCGTTTCAAAACCACACCATCATTTTTACTGACCACAATATAAACGTCATTATTTTTAATATCTGAAATAGCTTCAATATACTTTCCAAAAACCAAATCACCATCATAAAATGTTTGTACCATTGAATTGCCTTGAACTTCAAAACATCTAAAAGTTCCGTTAGTCAATAATGGCATTTTAAAAGATGGAAGCGACTCAATATAGGCAGTATCTCCATAGCCATTTAGATAACCTGCTCTTGCTCTTGTGGTTACAAATACCACATTTTCTTTACCTTCAGATGTCGTAGAAATGACTTGTGGTATTCCTGAATATGTTGGAATAGGATTAATTTCTGAGGTAAGCATGATGTCGCTTTTTCCAAAGAGATAATCAGGATTAATATCAAATGTATCTATAATAGCTAAAAGTACATCATAACCAGGTTTGGTTTTTTTACGAGAACCATTTTTCTGTGGTCGACCATTAACGATACTATCTATCGTTGTTCCTGTAACACCAATACGTTTTGAAAACGCGTAGTTATTAAGGTTAAACCGATTTATAATTGTCGTTATTTTTTCATCTATATGTAGCATATTGCAACGTATTGAATCTCTTATTTGATGTCACAGCCAATATACTAAAAGCACAGCAAAATCAAACATTTGTTATACTATATTATACAGCAAGAATTAGTTGTTTTTGTCTTTAAGTAATAGATTATCTTCACTATTTACATCTGCCATTAAACTTGATGGATCTATTTGAACAGATGCTACTTTTTTTGATGTTTTAAAACTATACGTTGGAAACACCCAAGCCCAATCTTTAAGTAATGTCGCTGAGGTTGGTTTTTCTCCTCGCATTTGACGAAGCGGAATGTAAAAATCTTCAACTGATCCA
Organism: Psychroserpens ponticola; assembly: GCF_023556315.2. Taxonomy (NCBI): domain Bacteria; kingdom Pseudomonadati; phylum Bacteroidota; class Flavobacteriia; order Flavobacteriales; family Flavobacteriaceae; genus Psychroserpens; species Psychroserpens ponticola. The sequence continues at coordinate 3,801,551 of NZ_CP116221.1, forward strand.
TCAGTATAAGTGATTCTAACATCTATAGGCATTGCCATGAGTCCAATACGTTCAAGAGTAACTGTTTTAGTATCGATGCTTTTAACAGCATAATCTATAGTATTTGTGGTTTGTGTGAAATCTATTAAATACCAATCGAGTTCAATTCCAGAAATTTTTTCTGCGGTTCGAATAATATCTATTGGTTTAGGATGTTTAAATGCAAAATTGTTGTAATATTTTTTAATGGTTTTCACTAAATTATCTTCACCAATTACATAGCCTAATTGTGCTAAAAACACACAACCTTTATGATAAGATGCAGCACTATATAAATTGTTTAATTCATATTTATCTGCATATGTTGTTTGTGGTTGTTCTAGACCCGAATTAGCAATATTTATATATCTAGAATATGATCTTTTCCATGGATTAGTTTTATTCTCGTTATAAAAATCATCCATTGCTTTGTATTCGATATAGGTGGAAAAACCTTCATCCATCCACTCGTGTTTAGCTTCATTAGTTGCTAATAAAAACTGAAACCAAGTATGTGCCATTTCGTGAGATACAGTAGATCTAAACATGCTTTCTAGATTATCTTCACCATTAATGAGTGTACACATTCCATACTCCATGCCTCCATCACCTCCTTGAATTATGGAGTATTGTTTATAAGGATAAGCACCAACCAAATCACTGTAATAGGTCATTAATTTAGCAGCTTTTGGCTGTAATTGTTTCCAGTTCTCCAATTTTTCTGGAGCCATAGTATTTTTATACAAGAAGTGAAGTGTTGGACCATTTTCAACGTTTAAGGTATCATGATTATAGTCTGGATCAGCTGCCCAAGCAAAATCATGAACATTTGGTGCTATAAAATGCCAAGTGAGTTTATCGCTTTTAGAAGGTTTTACTTTTGAAGTTTCATAGCCATGACCAATTTCGTTTGGATTTTGAAGGTAACCTGTACCACCTAAAACATAATTTTTATCTATGGTTATTTTTACATCATAATTTCCCCAAACACCATAAAACTCTCTTCCAATGTACGAATAGGCATGCCAACCTTCATCATCATATTCTGCTAATTTAGGATACCATTGCGACATTGATAAGGCGACATTTTCTAAGTTGCTTCGTCCAGAACGACGAATTTGATCAGGCACTTGACCTTTAAAAACCATATCAAATTCAACGTGTTCACCTGGCTGAATCGTGTTTGCTAGTTGAACTTCTAAAACTGTGCCTTCTACGTTATAATTCAGCGCTATTCCATTTTGTGAAAGCGCTATTACATTAATATATCCAATCTCATCTGGTTGTAATTTTGCAATTTTACTTTCATAAATTGGATCTCCTTTTTCACCAACATTAATAACCATTCGTTTACTTGGATCTGCAATGGTTTGAGCTTTCATATCCATTTCACTACCTGGTTGAAAGGCATTAAAATAGAGATGATAAAATACTTTATCTAATACATCTGGAGAATTGTTGGTGTATATAATCTTTTGCTTTCCTGTAAATTGATATGTTGAAACATTCATATCAATTTCCATTATATAATCTGCTTGTTGCTGCCAATAACCATCAGTTTTGTAGACAATTTGAGGTGTTTGCGAAATAGCATGTGACGTCAATAGAAAACACACAAAACAAGAGAGTAAAAATGAAGTATGTTTCATGATTTAAATTTGATACTTATTGATTTCCAATTTGTGATGCCATAATTAAGGCATTGTATGCATTAACAATTTTTCCGGATTTAGAGATGTCAGCAAGGTTTTCAATAGTTTCTGATTCACCTACAACTACTTTGGTGTTTATAGGCAATCCAGAATCCATGATAATTTGTTTTACTTGAGGTGCTGTTAAATTTGGGAATTGAGAACGGATTAAAGCAGCAACACCAGAGACATTAGGTGCAGACATTGATGTACCATTTTGTAATTTGTATTCGTTTTCTGGTAAAGACGAATATATTTCAGATCCAGGAGCAAAAACATCAACATTAACCTTTCCGAAGTTAGAATAATCAGCAACCATACTCGAACCATATCTTGGAGTTAAAGCACCAACTGTAATATAATTATCAGAAATCTCAGACGTTTTATTAATAATATCGTTAGGGTAATTTTTATTTAGATCGATATTATGACCATCATTTCCAGAACCATGAACAATAAGTACATCTTTTGCTGCTGCATATAAAATAGCATCTTTCACCCAATCGCTATGAGGTGAAAAAGATTTACCAAAACTCATATTAATAATTTTTGCACCATTATCTGAAGCATATCGAATAGCCAATGCAACATCTTTGTCATATTCATCTCCATTAGGAGTAGAGCGAATAGCCATAAGTTTGGCATTATTAGCAACACCTTTTACGCCTATATCGTTGTCACGTTCAGCCAAAATAATGCCGCTTACATGAGTTCCGTGGCTTTCTGTTTTCACTGTTGGTCTTGGGTTGTTGTTACCATAGCCAACATCTGATAAATCATTTGGATTATCTTCTGTTTTTCTACCCTTATGGCTTTTATTTAGATGATAATCTAATCGTATACTAATGGTCATTAGATCACCTTCGACCGCTTCTTTAAATGCTTCAACAGTATCATATCTATCTATACTAAAAATGTAATCTATTAATGCTACGGAATCTTGAAGCTCTTTGTTATCCGTTTTAATTGCAGAGATGTCTTTTTGTGTATAATCTTTCTTTTTTAAATGTTTAGAAACAGCATTATCTGCATCAATAACATCTTGTAATAATTTGGAGGAGTTTATTTTGAGTTGAGAATACTTTTGAAACTGTTCATTATATTTTTCTTGAGCTTCAGTATACCTTGGATTATTCGTATCTCCTGAAGCTAATAATCGCACATATTCAAATTGTTCATAATAGGTGTCTCCAATAAAATTCCAGCCATGAATATCATCAACATAACCATTGTTATCATCATCTTTTCCGTTATTAGGAATTTCATTTTCATTCGTCCATAGAACATCATCTAAATCTTCATGATCAATATCAGTTGCAGAGTCTATTACTGCAACAATAACGGGTTTTCCCATTTTCCTTTTTATAATATCTGAATACGCTTTTTCAACACTCATTCCTGGAATAGTATCTTTTACCAAATCCAAATGCGACCATGTTTTTAGTTCATTTTCAGTTAAAGGAGAAACTTTTATAGGTGAGCTATCAATGTTTTCAGTAGGTGTTGAAATAATAGCTGATGAACCACCACATCCAAAAAGAAACATTGAAAAGAAAACTAGTAAAGCAAAATATTTAATGTAGTTATTCATTTTAATTAAAAATATCATATGTAGTGTACACATCTTTTAGCCTTACCCCTTTTTCTGTATGCTGAACAGTAATAATTTCGTTGTGAGCATCGTGTTCTAAAAACAAATAGTAATTGTTGTTAGCTGCTAGATTTAGAAATTTTTCTTTTTCATCTAAAGTCAACAACGGTCTAGTATCGTAACCCATAACAAATGGAAGAGGTATGTGGCCAGCAGTAGGAAGTAAATCAGCCATAAAACAAATGGTTTTATCTTTATATTGAATCATTGGAATCATTTGTTTTTCGGTATGCCCATTTGCAAAGAAGATATCGAAACCTAACTCAGAGTTTTTAAGTATGTTGGATTCTGGAAGCGATGTAAATTTTAAATGCCCACTATCTTCTATAGGTAAAATATTTTCTTTTAAGAAAGATGCTTTTTCGCGGTTGTTTGGATTTGTAGCCCATTGCCAGTGATTTTTATTACTCCAAAATTGAGCGTTTTTAAATGCAATTTCATAACCTGTTCGGTCATTATTCCATTGAACACTACCACCACAATGATCAAAATGTAAATGCGTCATAAATACATCTGTAATATCATCACGATGAAATCCATGGGCTTTAAGAGAATTATCAATAGTATCATTTCCCCAAAGAAAATAGTAGCCAAAAAACTTATCGCTTTGTTTGTTTCCCATTCCAGTATCGATTAAAATCAATCGATTTCCATCTTCAATTAACAAACAGCGAGCTGCGATATCAATCATATTATTGGCATCTGAAGGATTGGTTCTTGTCCAAAGTGATTTTGGGACAACACCAAACATTGCACCACCATCAAGTTTAAAATTACCAGCGTTTATAGGATATAAATTCATGTTTGCAAATTAATAAATATGACCATGAACACGATAGGTTTTAGCAGTTTATTAAGATATAACTTGCTTTAAACGCTTCCCAAAGTCTAAAAGTGCTTTAATTTCTTTTGTACTAGCCAGACGTTGTTTGCTAAAAATAAGTAAACAGTTTCCATTAGATTCAATGTGATAATACGGATTACTTTCAAAAAAGTGTATCACATCATCATTAAATAGTGTTTTAATAGCTTCTCTATCTTCGCCTACTAAATGAAAACGTTTAGAAAAATCTTGATGATGTTCGAAATTAATATCAGAAAACCCAGCAAGAGCATATACCTTATCAAATAAACTTTCTCTATCAAGTGTGAACACAGGAATAGATTTATCTAAAACGATATGAAGCATTGACGTTCTAATGACTTCTTTAGCGATGAATTCGCCTTCAGAAAATTCAATATCAAAAAGCTTAAAACTCTTACTTTTATCTGCTAATTTATTATAAATATGATTGATTTGCTTGACTTTAAAAAATAGAAAAGGGTTTAAAAAATGAGTGTCTTTGTTTTTTTCTGCGTTATATATAAGTTTGTAATCATTCGCTATAGTTTCAAGGTTTTCTTGTCTTTTAGTTAGGTTGTAACCAAAGAGCTTTGGTACAGCAACTATTTTTCTAAGAGCAAAAGGATGCTTAGAGTCAGCATCATGCATGTCTAAGCCAATAATATCTAAATGACCTCCTTTTTTAGTAAATGTACTCTGATAATTATTGAGGTTTTCCATTACAGTATGGTCAACAAACTCACATAAAGAGAAATCTATTATGACGTCATTTTCTTCTGGAATAGCATCAAGTTTTTGTTTTAATCTGTAAAAATTAGCGAAGGTGCAAAAATGTTTTACACTAACATAGTAGTTCGATTTTTCATCATCTTCTCTAAACATCAATACATTTGGTTTTATCCAATGTCTTAAAAATAGAGTGATATTTTTATTAATAATAAAGTGGATAATAATTGTGACAATTACACCAGCAGAAATACCAAGAATTAATCCGAATTTTAGTGTTGTTAGTAGTGTAACAAAAAAGATGAAAAGCTGTTCCTTTCCTATAGAAAAAATCTTTTTAATTAAATCTGGAGAAGCCAATTTATAGCCAGTATATACTAATATTGCCATTAAAGCTGGCAACGGAATTCTTGTTAATTGAGAACTGAACAATACAATAAAAACGACAAGAAAGAACGCATGAAAAAAGTTTGAAGAGCGATTGGTTCCACCATTATTTACATTTACAGAACTTCTAGCGATTACAGTTACAACATTTAAACCACCTAAAAACCCACTTCCAATAGTAGCTAAACCTAAGCCTTTTAAATCCCTGTTTACGTTAGATCGCCGTTTTTCAGAATCTAATTTATCAACGGCTTTAATACTTAAAAGTGATTCTATACTAGCAATTAAAGTTAGTGAGAACACATTTCCCCAAAACACTAAGCTTCCAATTCCAGAGAAAGACACCTTAGGTAATTCTGTTGTAATTTCAGAAAAAGAAGGTATTGCTGGAATCATATATTCTTTAGCAATTGGGTTATTTTGATGCAGAACTAATTCAAAATAATAACTAAAGGCAACTGATAAAAGAACAATCCACATTGGTGCTGGAATAAGCTGCAGATATTTGTTTCGAATTTTTGAGTAGTACACCATAATTATGAGACTAATTACACCTGCACCTGCAGCATAAATTAAACCAGTATTTTCATAATGTAAAGCATCATTAATTGTGAAAGGGATTTCTATGAGATAATCTATTGTATTTTCTCTTGATATCTTATGACCAAACATGATATGAAATTGTTTACCCAAAATAATTAATCCAATTGCAGCAAGCATACCTTGAATAGCTGATGACGGAAAGAAATCTGCTAAATTTCCCATTCGTAAAAAACCAAGTAGCATAATTATAGCACCTGAACAAATAATTGCAGCATAAGCAGTCTCTAAACCTAATGTAGAAATAGCAACTAAGGTCACACCAACCAACCCATTTCCTGGACCAGTAATTGTTACGTAACTTCCTCCTAATATAGAAACAATAACTCCACCAACAATAGCTGTTATAATACCAGCTATAGCAGGAGCATCACTAGCCATAGCGAGACCTAAGCCTAGAGGAAGAGCTATTAAACTTACTACAAATCCTGAAAAGATATTCTTCGGAAGCTGATTAAAAAAGAGCGATATGTTGTTCTTTTTTGGTGTCATCTAATAATTAAGACATCAGTTGGTAATTCAGATAAAATATATTCTATATCATGTGGAAATAAGCGATCCCAAAATCCAGTTTTTAAAGGTGCATTCATGATTAATAAATCAGCTCTTACAAATTGAGCATAATGACCAATACTATATCCTCTTTTTCCAAAAATGGATTGGGTTTTTGTTTGTAACCCTGTTTTAAAATGTTGAGGAACTTCAGAAATAATTTGTTTTACCCGAGAATCTTCACGTCTTTTAATACGCTCCTTTACGATTGCAGATTTTCTAAGTGACCTATCATCATCAACACTTACAGAAACTTCTTGTTTTGTGATTTCTTCAACTATAGTGATTTTTTTTGATTGTAATTTATGAGACACATAATAGGCTGTAGAAATGGTTTGCTTTGTTTTTGGGTCATTCAAACCATTAACAACAATGTGTTTACAAGGTACTCTTTCTACTGAGGGGTTAATAAGTAATAAAATAGAACACTTAGCTTGACGTGTAATTTTTCTTGCAATTGTACCTAAATAATATTGCATAAAATTTTCCTTTTGTAAAGCCCCTAAAATCAAAAGGTTTACTTGTTTTTGTTCAGATGTAGATAGTATAACATCAACAGGCTCACCTGTTTTAAATACGATCTCATAGTTGAGGTTTTGTTTAATAAAAGGGACTAAAATATCTTGAAGTTTCTGTTCTTTTTCTGAAGATGTTTTACCAACATGTATAAGCACTAATTTACTCTCAAAAAACAAAGACAACCTTGCTGCTTCGTAAATATTTGCTTTTAGGTTTGGAGAAAATGCAACACCAATACCAATAGTATGAAAATTTATTTTATTCAAGCGCTATTTAAATCAATTTTGATGGTAAGTTAGTGCTTTTTTTGTGCTTACAAAAGAATAAATTATTAAGTAGGTTTTTGTTGTTTTTTAAGTAGTTAAAATTGGTTTATCTTTAGCTTTCAAAATTTTAGATATATGTTAGAATTAGCCGGAATTATCATCCTTGGTATATTAGCTCAATGGGTTGCTTGGAAATTTAAAATACCTGCTATTTTACCTTTGATTTTAATTGGACTTTTAGTAGGACCAATTGCTGCAGAATTTCTTTCAGAAGACGGTACCAAATGGGTTGAGCCGATTTGGAATGGAAAAGAAGGCTTGTTTCCTGGAGAAAGCTTGTTTTATTTCGTTTCATTAGCGATTAGTATTATTCTTTTTGAAGGTGGACTTACATTAAAACTTAGTGAAATTAAGAATGTCGGACCTGTAATTTCTAAGCTCATTACAGTTGGATCTATTGTAACTTTTTTTGGCGCAGCAGTTGCTGCTCATTTTATTTTTAATTTGAGTTGGGAGATTTCATTTTTATTTTCAGGTTTAATTATTGTTACTGGACCTACAGTAATTACGCCAATTCTAAGAAATATTCCTCTTAAAAAAGACGTGTCTGCGGTTTTGAAATGGGAAGGTATTTTAATTGACCCAATTGGAGCATTAGTTGCCGTATTAGTTTATGAATTTATTAGTGTTGATGCAGGAGGAGAATTTACTAAAACAGCACTTATTGAATTTGGTAAAATAGTATTGTTTGGTTCTACATTTGGATTCACATTTGCCCATGCACTTAATTTTATTCTGAACAGAAAGTTAGTTCCACATTATTTAATGAACGTATTTTCATTAGCTGCGGTATTAGGTGTTTTTGTATTGTCTGACACCTTTGCTCATGAGTCTGGTTTGTTAGCCGTTGTAGTAATGGGAATGGTTTTAGGGAATTCCAATTCTCCATTTTTAAAAGACATTTTATATTTTAAAGAATCACTTAGTGTATTACTTATTTCAATACTTTTTATTTTACTAGCCGCTAATATTAATTTTGATGAATTATTATTAATTTATAACTGGAAAACCGCGTTGCTTTTTGCAGCTGTAGTTTTTATCATAAGACCTTTTGGAGTGTTTTTAAGTACATATGGATCAAAGCTAAAACTAAATGAAAAGTTATTTATAAGTTGGGTTGGTCCTCGTGGTATTGTAGCAGCTGGTATTGCTTCACTTTTTGGTCTTAAACTAGCAAGTAAAGGTGTCGCTGGAGCCGAATATATAACACCATTAGTGTTTGTGATTGTTTTAGGAACCGTATTATTAAATGCGACTACAGCGCGTTTATTTGCTAAGGTAGTTGGTGTGTTTTTAACAAAATCTGATGGAATTTTAATTATTGGAGCCTCAAAAGTATCTCGATTATTAGGACACTATTTAGAGTCAAATGGTAGACATGTAGTGTTAATAGATAGCAACCAAAATAATATAGCTAAAGCAAAAGAATTAGGTTTAGAAGCTTTGAGTACTAATATTTATTCGGAGACATTGACTGATAATATTGAATTGAATGCTGTTGGATATTTAATGGCAATGACAGGTAATTCAGACATTAATAAGTATGCAATTAATAAATTTAGTAAACAGTTTGGAGAAAATGGTTCTTTTAGATTGGTTACAACGGATGAAATGAACAACTCTGAAAACAATCCTAAAGAAGGTTTGTTTTCACATACTGATGATTATAGTCGATTAACAGAAGTTACACGCAAATTCCCTTCTATACAAGAAATAGAAATTAATAATAAGGAGCATTATGATAGTCTGATTGAAATCACAAATAGTGATAAAGACATGATTCCTTTATTTTTAAAAGATGATGATTCCGAACTCCACATCATTTCATCTTATAATACTAATGTTGATAGTATTGGAGAAAAATGTAAATTAGTTTATTTAGGAAAGCCATTTGATGTTGAAGCGGTTGCAAATGAAGATTAATCATTCAACTTCAAAACAGCCATAAATGCTTGCTGTGGAATTTCAACATTTCCTACTTGACGCATGCGTTTTTTACCTTTTTTCTGTTTCTCTAAAAGCTTACGTTTACGTGAAATATCTCCACCATAACATTTTGCAGTTACATCTTTACGCAAGGCTTTAATTGTTTCTCTAGAAATTATTTTAGCACCAATTGCTGCTTGAATAGGAATATCAAACTGTTGTCTTGGGATAAGTTCTTTTAGTTTTTCACACATTTTCTTCCCAATGTTTTGTGCATTATCTGTATGAATTAAAGCAGATAGTGCATCTACGGTTTGTGCATTTAATAAAATATCTAATCGAACCAATTTAGAAACTTTCATTCCAATAGGCGAATAATCAAAAGAAGCATAGCCCTTAGATACTGTTTTAAGACGATCATAAAAATCGAAAACAATTTCTGCAAGTGGCATTTCAAAAGTTAATTCAACACGTTCTGTTGTTAAATAAGTTTGATTTAAAACCATTCCACGTTTCTCGATACAAAGCGACATGACATTTCCAACAAAATCTGCTTTTGTTATAATAGTCGCTTTAATAAACGGCTCTTCAACACGATTTACAGTTGTAGGCTCAGGTAAATCGGAAGGATTATTTACAATAAAAGCTTCATCTGGATTTTTATTTGTGTAAGCATGATACGACACGTTAGGAACTGTAGTTATAACAGTCATGTCAAATTCCCGCTCTAAACGTTCTTGAATAATTTCCATGTGAAGCATTCCTAAGAATCCACAACGGAAACCAAAACCTAAAGCTGCCGAACTTTCTGGTTGAAATACTAAAGAGGCATCATTCAATTGAAGTTTTTCCATTGAGTTACGAAGCTCTTCATAGTCTTCAGTGTCTACAGGATAAATACCAGCAAATACCATAGGTTTTACATCTTCAAACCCTTCAACGATATTGGTTGTTGGATTTGCAAAATCGGTGATGGTATCACCAACTTTTACTTCTTTAGCGGTTTTAATTCCTGTTATTAAATAACCAACATCACCAGCTTTAACACTTTTTTTAGCAACCTGATTTAATTTTAAGGTACCAACTTCATCAGCAAAATATTCTTTATCTGTAGCGACAAATTTAATTTTTTGTCCTTTTTTAATTTCACCATTAAAAACTCTAAAATAGGTTTCAATTCCTCTAAATGTATTGTAAACCGAATCAAAAATCAAGGCTTGTAATGGTGCATCAGGATCTCCTTTTGGAGCTGGAACACGTTCAATAATTGCTTTTAAAATATTATCTACACCAAAACCCGTTTTTCCACTTGCGTGAATGACCTCTTCAGGATCACAACCTAAAAGGTCAACGATATCATCTGTAACTTCTTCTGGATTCGCACTAGGTAAATCAACTTTGTTTAGTACTGGAATAATTTCTAAATCATTTTCTAAAGCAAGATATAGGTTAGAAATAGTTTGCGCTTGTATACTTTGAGCAGCATCTACAATCAATAAAGCACCTTCACAGGCAGCAATAGAGCGTGATACTTCATAAGAAAAATCAACGTGACCAGGAGTATCAATAAGATTAAGTACATATTCTTGACCTTCAAATGTATATTCCATTTGAATGGCATGTGATTTAATAGTGATACCACGTTCACGTTCCAAATCCATACTATCTAAAAGCTGGTCTTGTTTTTCACGTGCTGTAACTGCACCAGTAAAATCGAGTAAACGATCTGCTAATGTACTTTTTCCGTGGTCAATATGTGCAATAATGCAAAAATTTCTGATATACTTCATAAATCAAATCTCCTTTAAAAGATGCTGCAAATATAATTGATTTCTAACGCATAAAAAGGCATAAATGTTTACAAAACCATAAGAAGTATGGAAAATCAGTAATTTGGATTTAAAAACAAATGTTATATTGCAATTCAAAACCCTAATTAAATTTGAAATCCCTACTCAATTTTACGTTCATATTGTTATGCTCACTCTTGAGCTATGGACAGAGCCTATCTGTTTCTGGAACTATAATTGACATCGATAAGAACCCAATTGAATTCGCTAACGTTATTATATTAAATGAAGATGAGAGCGAAATTTTAAAAGGGATTTCAACGGATGATAATGGTTTTTTTAATCTTATTAATTTAGCACCTAACACTTACATATTAAAAATAAGTTATATAGGTTTTGAAGATTTTAATCAAAAGATAGTACTTACAGGTCATTTAGATTTGAGAATAATTGAACTTAATCAAGTTTCAGAAAGCTTAGATGAGGTGAGTATTTTGGTTAAGAAACCAACCATAAAACGGGAAGCTGACCGATTGGTATTCAATATTGAAAAGACTGCGCTAGTTGAAGGAAATATGCTTCAAGTCTTAAAAAGCACACCAGGTGTTTTAGTTATTGGTGATGAAATTACAGTTAAAAACACTAACCCAACAGTTTATATTAACAATCGGAAAGTCAATTTATCTTCCGAAGATTTAAATCAATTATTAACTGGATCTTCTGCAAATGCAATAAAATCTGTTGAAGTGATTACAAACCCTTCAGCGAGGTATGACGCAGAAAGTGGAGTGGTCATAAACATTGTAATGAGTAAGAACCTCATTACAGGATATAGAGGAAGTGTTTTTGCGAACTATACACAAGGTGTTTTTCCAAATTATACTGCAGGAACTAGTCATTTTTTTAAAAACGAAGACATTAGTCTTAATGTGAATTATAGTTATTCTAAAGACAAAGTTAATAGAGATGGTGATGACACGGTTAATTTTCTAAATAATTCTAATCTACTTAATCAAAGCTGGCAATCATTATCTAATAGAAATACATGGTCTGAAACCCATAATATCAATGCTAATTTTGATTACTTCATTAACGAAAGTAGTACATTAAGTGTATCTTCAAACGCTTTATATATTCCATATTTTAAATACAAAATTGCAAGTAATAACATAATTAGTGATGTTAATGGTGATTTTTTATCTCGATTTACTGCAGATAATTTATCGAGAGATAATAAGTATAACTTGGCTTTTGATATCGATTTTAGTCACAGTTTTACAAAAGGAGAATTAGCTGTAAATGCACATTATACAACTTATAATTATGAAAGAAACCAAAGTGTAATCAGTAACGCTTTTGACATAAATAATTCGTTTCTAAATGCAAGTGCTTTTAACACAAATAACAATCAAGACACTAATATTTTTGCTGGAAAAATAGATTATAGTTTACCTATAGATGACTCCTCAAATTTTGAAACAGGACTTAAGTTTTCTAGAACAAATGCAGAAAGTGATATCACACAGTTTGATGTAGATCTTAATACAGGAAATGAAACTATTGATGCTTTAAATTCTGATGCTTTTAATTACGACGAAACTATTTTCGCTGCTTATGTTAACTATGATATGAGTATCGAAAAATGGAGTGTTAATGCAGGATTACGTGTTGAACAGACTAACATTAAAGGCAATTCACCATTAACAAATATTAGCAATACACAAGACTATTTTGAATGGTTTCCAAACGCTAGTTTGCAATACAGTATTTCGGATAATTATAATGTATATGTCAACTACAAACGAAGTATTGCTCGACCAAGTTATGCGGCTTTAAATCCGTTTCAATTTTTCTTAAATGATAATTATGTGGTTTCGGGAAACCCATTTTTACAACCAACGTTTACAGATCATATCAAAGTGGGAACAAACATTACCGATTACTTTACATTTGAAGCGTATTATCAAAATTTTGATGGCGCAATTTCTGAAGTACCTAGACAAAATAACAACACAAATGATATTGAATACATTTCAGTAAATTTTGATAAAACAGTAGAATTTGGTTTTGATTTTATCACGAATTTTGATCTTACAAATCGATGGTCAGTTTATGCTGTGACCTCGTTTTATAATTTAGAAGAAGAAACAGATTTTGGACAAGGTTTTGTAACCCAAGACCAATGGTCTAATTATTCTGAATTACAAAATGATTTTACATTATTAAAAGACAATAGCTTAAATATTAGCTTTGTCTTAACTTGGGTTGGGAAAAATTTACAAGGTTTTCAAGTTGTTGACAACCGATTGTTTTCTGAATTTGCTGTTTCAAAATCTATTTTAAATAAAAAGGGCATCATATCACTTTCTGTAAGTGATTTATTCAATATGCATGATTATGATTTGTCTACTAAATACCAAAATCAGTCTAATAGACAATTTGTCGATATTGATAATCGTTATATCAGACTAGGTTTTAGATATAAATTCGGAAATACAAAACTAAACAGTAATGCTCGTGCTATTGATACCGAAGAACGAGATCGTTTAGAAAAGAAAACAAAATAATTCATCTTTTTATGTCCATCCAAAATAAGGAAGAATCTATCAATCTTGCCATTCAGCAATAAATAGATTCGTATCTCTTCCGCCTCCATTATTTCTATTAGACGAGAAGGCTAAATATTTCCCATCATTAGAAAACACAGGAAACGCATCAAAAGTTTCGCCATGCGTGACACGCTCTAGATTTTTCCCATCTAAATCAATTAAGTATAAATTGAAGGGGAATCCACGCTCAGCTTCAAAGTTTGATGAGAATAAAACTTTATTTCCTGATGGATGAAAAAACGGACTCCAATTCGCATTTCCTAAATCGGTTAGCTGACGCAAGTCACTACCATCTGCATTGCAAATGTATAATTCCATTTCTGTTGGTTCAACCAAACCTTCAGCTAATAAATCTTTATAATCTTTGATTTCTTTTTTAGTTTTAGGACGAGATGAACGGAAAATTAATTTAGTGCCATCTGGAGAAAAGAAAGCACCACCATCATAACCTAATTCATGAGTAATTTGCTTTACATCACTACCATCAATATTCATTGTGTACAATTCTAAATCGCCACTTCTTGTTGAGGTAAATACAATTTTATCGCCTTTTGGAGAGACTGTTGGTTCTGCATCATAGCCAACTTCATTCGTTAACTGCTTTACAATATTACCCTCTAAATCTGCCACAAAAATATCATAACTGTCGTAGATTGGCCAGATGTATTTTCCGTTTTTACGCAAAGGTGTGTCTGGACATTTATCTTGTTTTAAATGTGTAGACGCATAAATGATATGCTTATTGTCAGGTAAAAAATAAGCACAGGTGGTTCTTCCTTTTCCAGTACTTACCATTGGAGGTATACTCTCTTTAAAGGAGTCATCAGCATTCATTAAAAACATTTGATCACAACCAACATTCCAGGCCTTATAATTAGATTGAAATACAAGTTGTTTGTCATCAAAACTCCAATAGGCTTCCGCATTATCTCCACCAAAAGTCACTTGACGAATGGATTTAAAATGTTTTTCTTCAGGATAAATCAAACTGTCTTTTGTAGTTTCTACAGTTTGTATTTGAGCATCTTTTTCAGATTCTAAATTTGTTTTTTTGTCGTTTTTGCAATTAAAAATTAAAACGCAGAAAACTAAAACGTATAGATATTTCATATTTAGATTTTATCCTGCAAGGTTTTTAAAACCTTATAGGTTTGATTAGAATATTAACTAAATTTGTTCAAAATTAAGACTTCATAAGATGAAAAACTTATTATTTATACTTTTTTTGATGCTGTTTGTAGCATGTAAAACCAATTCTGAAGAAAAACAGACTCCAGTAACCATCAAAGAAGATGTTACTTTTTTAGCTGATGATAAGTTAGAAGGCAGGCAAACTGGAACTGATGGAGAGAAAGCAGCAGCAGCATATATTGCATCACGCTTTCAAAGTTTAGGATTAGAGGCTAAAGGCACTAAAGATTATTTTCAAACATTTTCTTTTAAACCTAAAACAGATCCACATCAAGAGGTTAATTATACGGTTAAAGATGGAGATAGCACAATCACAGGAACTAATGTTATCGCATTTCTTAATAATAAAGCCGAAAACACCATCATTATAGGAGCACATTACGACCATTTAGGTTATGGAGCAGAAGGATCATTGTTTAGAGGTGAATCTCAAGAAATTCATAATGGAGCAGATGATAATGCAAGTGGAGTCGCTGTGCTTTTAAATTTAGCCATGACTCTTAAAGAAAAGAATACAGGTAACAACTATTTATTCATGGCGTTTTCGGGAGAGGAAATGGGATTGTTAGGTTCTAATTACTTTACGAAAAATCCAACAATCGATTTATCAAAAGCGAATTATATGATAAATATGGACATGGTTGGACGTTTGAAACAAGACAGTACTTTGGCTGTTTATGGTGTTGGGACTTCGCCTATTTTAAAACACGTTGTAAAAGCAAATAACTCAAAGTTTAACATTATTGAAAAAGAATCTGGAGTTGGTCCAAGCGATCACACATCGTTTTATAATAGCGACATTCCTGTATTGCATTTTTTTACTGGTCAACATGAAGATTATCACAAACCTGGAGACGATACTGAAAAGTTGAATTATGAAGGCATGAATACCATTGCGACATATATTTTTGACATCATTTCTGATCTTGATGATAATGGAAAGTTGCCGTTTAGAAAAACTAAAAATGAAAGCGAAGAAGTACCACGATTTAAAGTTGGCTTAGGTGTGATACCAGATTATTTATACGATGGAGGAGGATTGCGAATCGATGGTATAAGCGAAGACAAACCAGCTCAAAAAGCAGGACTTCAAAAAGGAGATATTGTTGTGAAATTAGGTGATAGTTTGGTGACAGACATGATGAGTTACATGAGAGCATTATCTACTTTTGATACTGGAGACAAAACGAAAGTAAAAGTTAAACGAGGTGATGATGAGGTGGAAGCTGATATTGAATTTTAAACTTGGTTTTTTCTAAAAACCAGCAATAAGCGCTCCACAAATACCAAGACTAATAATCAAGTAAACCACTGCCAAAATAAATAAGACTTTTGCGGCCTTTTTGTTTTTTTTAAAAACGAAAGTACCAATTATTGCTAATAGAATTGCAGGACCAAACATGATTAGTATAATCATGGTAAATAATCCGTCGAGATTCATATTTGGACTTAATAACATCATAGTTTATAGTTTAAAATCCGAAGCCTCCGCAAACACCAAAGCTTATAATTGAATATATAGTAGCGATGATTAAAATTAATTGACCTTTCTTTTTATTCTTGCCTATTTGAATTAAACCAATAAGAAAAAGAATAAGCGGAACAATAACTCCAAACAAAACCATTATAACAATAAATGATTCCCAACCGCTTCCATAAATTAAATAATTCATAGTATTTGATTTCGAAGTTCCTCTAAACGCTCTTTTTTATCATCGCGATAAAACAAATTCATCGTTTCAAAAGGAATGATTTTATTATCCTTATCCACAATATGAACACAAGATTTCTTGATAGCTCGCACATCAAAGTTATAAGCATCAATAAATTGCATTATAATAATACGGAATAAATTATCATAACCCAATTCTGGTGCATCAATATTTGGCAAGCAACACATAATGGATTTTAAATTCTCTTCAGCTTTTTCTACGGAATTTCCTGTACTAAATAGTTCAATCATCTTTCCGTGAAGTTGCTCGTCCTGCTCATAAATAATTGTGTTTTTACTATTATCTAATAAATCATTCGGATTGATATATCGTGTTAATGGAAATACTTCTTCATCTAATTTTAAAGCATAACCCATCACTAAAGCATCAGGATTACATGGTACAGGAAGTAAATCGTCTGAGTTGAAAATATCGGTTTGTTCCATGATTTTTCGTCGTACTTCGGTAAGCGTCATTCGATCGGTTTCTGGATTGAAATTATCTAAACGACCTGCAATTTGCGTAGGCTGAAACGTAACACCTCGAATACATTTTTGCTTCAAAGCATAGTTGATAATCTTTCCTATTTCATTGTCATTTAACCCTTTTTGAAGCGTGACCACTAAAGTTGTTGAAAGGTTTAATTTATTCAAGTTATCTAGTGCTTGCTTTCGAATTGCATTCAAATCTGCACCACGCAATTCTTGTAAAACACTATTTTCAAAGGAATCAAACTGAAGGTAAATTTCAAAATCTGGTGTATAGGTTTTAAGTCGCTCTGCAAAAGCAAAATCTTTAGCAATTTTAATGCCGTTGGTATTGAGCATCAAATGCCGAATAGGTAATGATTTCGCATAATCCATAATCTCCCAAAACTGAGGATGAATCGTTGGTTCTCCTCCAGAAAGTTGAACAACATCTGGCTCCTTTTCATTTTTAACAATGGTGTCTAACATTGCTTTAACCTCTTCTAAAGTACGATGTCTTCCGTAGGTTGGTGATGATCCAGCATAACACGTTGGACAGGTCAAATTACAGCGATCTGTGACCTCAACAACCGTTAGGCAGCTATGCTGTTCATGATCTGGACACAAACCACAATCGTAAGGACAACCATAATGGGTTTTGGTATTAAATGTATAAGGCGTTTCACTTGGTTTGTTGTAATTTCTAATGTTTTTGTAGTACTCAATATCATCAGCAATTAAGACCTTACTATTGCCATGTTCATTGCAACGTTTAAGCATATAAACATTTCCGTTTTCAAATACGATTTTAGCATCTACACGCCGTAAACATTCTGGACAAAGGCTTAATGTAAAATCGTAATAGGTATATTTTCTAACTGGCATTAGCTAATTTTTGAAGAATGAATTTTGAATAATACAACCAACAAATTACACATAAAAGTTGAATAGTACTTAATCCGAATACATAAAACACATTAGGTTTTATGTATTCAATACAAAATCTAAATCCGAAATAAGATACCATAAAAACCTTAAATAACTCTCCGTTTTTTAAGTCTATTTTGTTCTGAAATTGTTTTAATCCAAAAAACAGAATGACTAAGAATATCAATTCGTAAAGTGAGGTTGGATGCCGAAGCAATCCGTCGCCTAAATCCATTCCAAAAAATGAGGCTGTTTCTTTTCCATAGGTAAATTCTTTTATGCCAGACAAGAAACAACCGATACGACCAATAAAAATGCCGAGAATAATAGGAAACACAAAGAGATCACCAGAAGAAGATTGCTCGCCAATTATTTTTTTAGCAAGTTCAACACCAAGCAATCCACCAAATAATCCACCCATAATTGTTTTGGTGTTTAGGAGTTGGATTAAATTTTCTTGGGAAAAATCTACTAACGGGTTTTCTAGCACTCCAATTAATCTAGATCCAACTAAAGCACCTAAAGCAGCACCAAGAATAATAGATAATCGATTACCAGACGTGATGTGGTCTTCAGATTTTCGTCTTAGAATTACATAATATCTAAAGGCAATAAAAAAAGCAAGATACTCTAAAACCAAATGGATATTTATAGAAATACCGAAGAGTTCTGTATCGAAAGGAATTTGCAATGGCTTATTTTTGATTTAAATATACTGTTATTATAGAAGTTTTAGACCACTTAAAACATGCTCGTTACAATTTCATCAATACCAGAAACGTATGCATTAATAAGATCTCGTTTTTTAGTGATTGCTGTAAGCTCATCTAGGTCATTTGTTCCAAAAAAAGGTTCAGTAATAATACATGGAGCAGCTGTATATTTTAATAAATGTCCACCACGTTCTGTGGCTTTTACTTTTTTAGTATAACGATTTCTTAAGCCTAAGGACGCTAACACTTGTCTTTGCATTATTAATGCCATACTATGCCCATTTTTAGAACTATGATAATAAAGCATTTCAGTCCCATTAGCACTTTTATGACCAGCCGCATTGAAGTGTAAGCTTACTATAAATTTTGGTTGTAGCGCATTTATTTTTGCTGGTAAATGTGTATAACCTTGATTATTATCATCTCTGAAAACAATTTTCACATTTGCTTTAGTGACTTGTTGTTTAACGGCTTGAGCAATTTCTGAATTAAAATCGAATTCAAAAATATTGTTTATCATCATGCGTGCGCCTTTCTGACTTTTTCTATGGCCAACCACTAATACACATAAAGGTTTTATACTTGGATTTGCAGACGGAACAGGAACAGGTCCAATAACAATATCTTTAGATATAGTTAGTTGGCGAATAAGAACATCCCAAGTTGTATCTCCACTTTTTAGCATCTGGACTAGGATTTCTGAAATCCAACTTGGCGATATTTCTATAAGTTGACTTTCAAAAAGGGTGTTGTTTTGAAAAAAGCCACTAACAATTGCAAGATGACCTTCATATTCTCTAGCGTCTTCAAAAGGAAAATTGGCAGGATTATTTGGCGATTGTAGTTTAGCAGAAGTCAATTTAATTACACCTTGTTTGGTTTCAAAATCGGAAGCGTTTTTAAAAACACCTATTAAATAACTTTTCATAAAAGGATTTTAGCACTATAAGGTACTAAAAATTAAAAAATTAAGTTCATTATTAATATGACTCTAGGGTTTTTAATTTCTACATATATTTTTTAAATTCCGTTTTCGATTTAACTTCATAAATGTAAAACGTCACAACTCAATTCTAGTCTTTTAACAAAAAAGCCTAATTTTGCGCAAAATAAATCGAGTTTGGTAAAAATAGGTGACATAGAACTTCCAGATTTCCCATTACTTTTAGCTCCTATGGAAGACGTTAGCGATCCTCCATTTAGAGCATTGTGCAAGGAGCAAGGCGCAGATGTTGTGTACACTGAGTTTATTTCTAGTGAAGGCTTGATTCGTGATGCTGCTAAAAGCGTCATGAAGCTTGATATTTATGAAAAAGAACGCCCTGTAGGGATTCAGATTTTTGGAGCTAATATGGAAAGCATGTTGCAAACCATTGATATTGTTGAAAAATCGAATCCAGATATTATCGATATCAATTTTGGATGTCCAGTGAAGAAAGTGGTGAGTAAAGGCGCAGGAGCAGGAATCCTGAAAGACATTTGTTTGATGGAAGAACTGACTGCTGAAATGGTGAAACGTACCAATCTACCTGTAACTGTAAAAACTCGATTGGGTTGGGATCACGATTCAATAAAAATTGTTGAGGTTGCAGAGCGTTTGCAAGATGTAGGTTGTAAAGCGATTTCTATTCACGGAAGAACACGTGCTCAAATGTATAAAGGTGATGCCGATTGGAAACCTATTTCAGCTGTAAAAAACAATCCGAGAATGCACATTCCTGTATTTGGAAATGGCGATGTTACTACGCCTGAACGCGCTGCGGAAATGAGAGATAGTTATGGTTTAGATGGTTGTATGATTGGTCGTGCAACAATTGGAAATCCGTGGTTTTTTAAACAAGTAAAACACTATTTTGAAACAGGAGTACATTTAGCTCCAATTTCGATGGGAGAACGTGTGGATGCAGCGAGACGTCATTTGCAAATGTCTATTGATTGGAAAGGCGAACGGTTAGGTGTTTTTGAAACTAGAAGACATTACACAAACTACTTTAAAGGAATTCCAAATTTCAAGGAACACCGAATGAAAATGGTGACTAGTGATGATTCAAAAGATGTATTTGCTGCTTTTGATGAGGTGTTAGATAAATTTTCAGGGTTTCAATTTGCTACTTAGTAGTTTTTGCAAGAAGGATGGAACAATCTGTTTGAGCTCTCTAGACTTTTTTGTCTAGAAGCGAGTTGTGAGAGCCTGTTTGCCTAAGCAACTTGCCCAAATAATTTTAATTAGATTTCACTAAACTTTTAGTAATACGTTGCGATGCCAACTTTGATGCCAACAAGCCCAGTATGGTAATAGTAACCAAAACGAGTATAAAATTAATGGCTTTAATAACCACAGGATAAGGCTCTGAAGGAATAATCATAACCAAAGAAAATTGCTGTTGCAAAAACACGATAATGAAGCCTAATATGAGTCCGATAATTCCACCAAGAATCGTCATTAAACTTCCTTGAAGAAAGAAAATACGTCTGATTTCTTTTGTGGTTGCACCTAAATTAAAAAGTGTGTGAAGCGATTCCTTTTTATCTAGAATCATCATAATTAATGCACCAATCACATTAAATAAAGCAATGATGATGACTAAGGTGAAAATGAGATAAACCGCTACATTTTCGGTATTCAACATTTTATAAAGCGCATCATTGAGTTGTGTTCTGTTTTTAACTTGAATGGTATTTCCTAAGATAGATTGCAATGTTTTAGAAACTTCAGATTCATTAGCATTAGGTTGTAGTTTAAACTCTAAGGCAGAAAGCTGATTGTCGTTATAATTTAGGAGTTGCTTTACGGTTTTTAAATCTGCATAAATGTATTCGTAATTTAGTGTTTCGTTGATGTTAAACACACCAATATTAAACACCTTAACAGTATTAAAAGCCCCTTTTACAGAGGTGATTTGTCCCTTTCCTGGTTTAGGCACAGAAATAGTAAGGCTTTTAGACATGTCTAAAACACCAAAGGATAATTGATTTGAAATTCCGCCTCCAGAAACGATTTGAGATGTGCCATCTTCAAGCCATCGACCATACATTATCATAGAGTCTATTGACGTTACTTTTTTGTAGTTAGCATCTACGCCTTTTAATGTAATTATTTGTTGTTTTTGATCGAACTGTACAATCGCACGTTCTTCAATGATTTTAGAATAGGAAGCAATAGCTTGAATTTTATTTAGAGCTTCTAATTGTTGTTCGGTAAGTGTAAACGATTTGCCTTGAACAGGAACTGCTTTTAAATCTGGGTCAACATAAGACGAAAATTTAAGACTAAATTCTTTTAAACCACCAAAACCAGAAAGTACAATAAATAGAGCTGCAGAAGCAATAATAGTTCCTGAAGCAGCAATGATGGTCATTATATTAATAGCATTATTACTGCTTTTTGAAAACAAGTAACGTTTTGCTATGTATAATGAGAAGTTCATTTTTCTAATTTAGAAAATAGACGGTTAAGATTTTTTACGTCTACCCAAAAGGTCTTCATTTTTTATAGGATTTTCTTCACCTTTTAATGATTTTTCTATACCATCAATATATTCTAGTGAATCATCAATAAAGAACTCTAAATTAGGCATGCGTCGCAATTGATTTTTTGTGCGCTGTGCCATTTCATGACGAATTAAAGGCGTATTTGAGCGAATCCCTTCAATTAATTCTTTTCCTTTATTATTAGGAAAGACACTGAGATATACTTTGGCAACAGATAAATCTGTGGTTACATTTACCTTGCTTACTGAAATAATTACACCTCGTAATCCACCATCAGTAGCTGCTTTTTGTAATATATCTGCGAGATCTTTTTGTAAAAGTCCGCCAATTTTTTTTTGTCTTTGGGTTAATTCTTCCATTGTCTTAAATTTAAGTCATTATCAGTTCATCATCAGGTTATTCTAATATAACGACTTTTATCAATAATAGAACCAAGTTTTGGTTTCGAACTGCAAAAATAGGCGATAATTGAGGAATATGTTAACTTTGAATAGATAAAAGAGGCAATATAATTAAAAGACAGTTCGTTTTTACGGACCATTGAAGATGAAAAAAATTGAACATATTGGAATTGCGGTTAAAAATATTGAGGCTTCAAATGATTTATTTGGAAAGCTATTTGATAAAACACATTATAAAACTGAAGCCGTTGAGAGCGAAGGTGTTTTAACATCATTTTTTAAAGTTGGTCCAAATAAAATTGAATTACTTCAAGCAACTAATGCTGAAAGTCCGATTGCAAAATTCATAGAAAAAAAAGGAGAAGGGATTCATCATATAGCCTTTGCAGTTAAAGATATAAAAGCAGAAATTGAACGCCTAAAAGGCGAAGGTTTTAGAATGATTCATGAACAACCAAAGAGAGGAGCCGACAATAAGCTCATCGCTTTTTTGCATCCAAAAGCAACAAATGGCGTTCTCATTGAGTTGTGTCAAGATATTGATAAGTAATATTGATACAAATTTCTTGTAGAGTATTAAAATATGTAGTAATATTGCAGCCTTATTGGTCCCATAGCTCAGTTGGTTAGAGCACCTGACTCATAATCAGGTGGTCCATGGTTCGAGTCCATGTGGGACCACTAGTAAAACCAAGCCTTACAGAGATGTAAGGCTTTTTTTGTGGATTGAGGTCAAACATAGGTCAAACATTTCTCTTTTTGTAAACACGGTTTTTAGTAGTTTTGATTTATGGAAAGTACAGCAGAATTCCCTTTAGCATTTTTTGATTGGTATTTAGAAAACGAAATACAGAGAGACCTAAAAAAGTTTTATACTAATATTACTGAAGAATTGTATTTTAATAATACAGATGAAATAGATAATGTAAATCACATTATTAAAGTCCTTAACATTCATCATGACGAAGTAACATCAGAGTATATTACTTTTTCTTTTGAACACTCTTCTAAATCAAAGCTTAAGCAGGAAGTTAAAAGGGCTAAAGACTTCATTGAGTTAGGTTTTCAGAAACGCTTTTCTGAAAAAAAAGAAGTTAGGGCTTATGCCGATTTTTTAAGAATAAAACTAAACGGTCTTTTTAGTAATAGTGCTTGTAAAGAATTTCCCTTTTTACTCTTGTATTTAGGGCAATTAGATAGCTTGATTGACCAGTATTCAAAACAATCTACAAACTATTCTTACACACCTTCCTTTGTGTTTATAGCAAAGACACCTGAAGAGCAATTATCTAAAATTAAAACTTTATATAAACAGCTTCATGAAAAACCATCAGTTATTTCTTGTTCACTAGAAGAGTTTATTAATGCCTTTACAGGAAAAGAAATAGACGAAGGTATTAATTGGCTAATTACAGGTAAGAATAAAAATTATGTTAGTAAGCCTTCATTACTATACTTCTTAGATGAGCTAATTAAGGAAGGGTTTTTAAGTAAAAATATAATACATGACCTCTATAAATTCATTAGATATGTTTTTAGAGACCATAAAGGAAATGACTTAAAAAACTTAAAACAATCTAGAGAAGCTATGTCAGATAATCCAGCTTCTAAAGATAGAATAGACACCATTATTTCTTCACTATAAATATAGCTTTACCATACAGTCAAGGTATGGTAAACTAATGTAAGGTCTTCTTCGCAGTTTCTTTGTTTCAACATTAACAAGGATAGTCGGCTATCCATAATTTATTTATAATTATGGATTTTATTCAAAATGAAATTAAAGAAATAAAAAAACTTCTTTTAGCTCTAAACATTCAGCAAAAAGAGATTTTAACAATTGAAGAAGCTTCAGAGTTCTTGGGGTTATCAACCTCTAGGCTTTACAAAATGACAAGTAATAAGGAGATTCCTCATTATAAACCTGGTGGCAAGAAAATATATTTAAAGCGTCCAGAATTAGAGCAATGGATAACAGGCAGTAGAGTCAGTACTGATGATGATTGTACTTTAAAGATTGATGATTATTTGTCTAAACCTTTAGAGAACTAAGGTTATGATAGATATGATAAAATCATACCACAAAACTAAATCAGAATATCAATCTTTTATTACTAGTAGTAATGTTTTTGACAATGTTAAAAGAGTAATTGATATTAAAACAGGAGAAATCAATTATCCTATAATTGCTTATCAAAATGGAATTTCAGCCTTAATAGATAGGTATCGAGCATTTGTAATTGGTTATCAAAAGAACATCTATCGTCATATCTCTAGAAGATATATACATCAATATAAAAACTTAACATTTTCGGAGTCTTTACAAGCTATCAAAAACCTTAAAAGTTATATGATTGATTCCGATGAAACTAGAATATCTAAGATTAGTTATGGCTTTAGTGTACCAACAAAAATTGCAGGAAAAGATTTAATAAAAATGAACATTCTTATGCATAAATTAAATTATTACAATCATAACAAAAAGAAGAAGAAAAACATAGAGTTAAAGGAATTTGAATACACCAATTATACTATTGGCATTTATGCAAGTAAAAAGAAACTTGGTTTAGAAAATTTTTTAAGTATAAACCTTACGTTAAGTAAGAGTTTAGAACTTAAAAAGATGGGGATTCTAAACGTAAATGACTTAGAAAAAAAGGAAAAATTAAAACTACTATTTGATTTCTTTATGCTGAGGTTTAACGAGATAATTATTGTAGATAATTATGAAAATGTTAAGGGGAAAGATAAGCTATCACTGGAGAAATATTTAAGTAACAGGTATTGGGAGTCTTTTAATACCCGAAATGGCAGAAAAGCAAAGTATAGAGAAAAGACGAAATTCAATGCATTGATACTTAAGTACAATCTAAATAAAGAAAAACTAAATCTAGAAAGCGAACTAAGGAAAGCTTTTAGTGTATTCATTTCCAACTAATAATGTGACATTTTATCAACCATTATAGTATATGTAATATATAGTTGAGAAAATGTCGCATACTTAAAATCATAATTATGGCAAGTATTAATATAACCTTAAGAAGTAAACCTAATAAGAAAAACGAATTTCCAGTAATACTAAGAATAGTTAAAGATAGAAAGTCTAAGCTAATCTCTTTAGGGATGCTTTGTGAAAAGGAAGATTGGGATTCTAAAAAGAACGAGTTTAAAAAAACATATGCTAACGCCTCACAGAGAAATAGAGTGTTATTAAAGCTACAAGAAAAAGCATTAAAAATAATTGATGAATTTGCTTTAGATGACATTGACTTTACTTTAAATCAATTTGAAACCAAGTTTAGGGGGCGTAAATCTTCCAGTGTAACTGTCTCCGAATTTTGGAAAGAAAAAATAAATGATTTTATAAAAGCTGGAAGGATAGGTAATTCAAAACCATATAAAGACACTTATAACTCATTTTTTAAATTCCATAAGAACAAAAACATTGTGTTTAGAGAAGTCACACCAGCTTTTCTAGATAAGTATGAAACCTTTTTAAGGAGTAATAATAATTCCAATGGAGGTATTGGTATAAAAATGAGAACTATTAGAGCTTTATATAACTATGCTATTAAAAGTGGAATTGTAGATGAAAAATACTATCCGTTTAAGATTTATAAAATTTCAAAGTTTAAAGCTAAAGGGGTTAAAAAAGCATTGATTAGAGATGAAATGAAGTTGATGGAAGCTGTTGATACCCAGAAATATCCGCATTTAATTAACACTAAGAACTACTTGGTTTTTAGCTATTACATGGGAGGAATGAACTTTGTTGATATGATGAAATTGAAATGGGATAATATTCAAGGTGATAGAATTCAATATATACGTTCTAAAACCAAAGGTAAGTTTACAGTTAAAATGTTAGAGCCTGTAAAGCAAATTATAGCTTATTACAAAGCTCAGAATAGACCAACAAAATATGTGTTTCCAATTTTACTAAAAGAAGACTTAACACCAATACAAATAGACAATAGGAAGCATAAAACATTAAGACGATTTAATAAGCAACTCAAAGAGATAGCTGAAATTCAAGGATTGGAACAAAATGTAACATCTTATGTTATCAGACACAGCTTTGCTACTAACTTAAAGTTTGCAGGTATTTCAACTGATGTTATTGGGAAGTCTATGGGGCATGCTGATGTTAGTATAACACAAGCTTACCTTAAAGAATTTAAAGATGACATTATTGATGACGCAATGTCAAAACTTTTAGAAGAACCCATATTACAATATGCATCTTAAAACTATATGAAAAGACTCTCATTTTATGAGGGTCTTTTTCATTATGTACTGAATCTATTCAGATTCAACTTAAAAATAATTCAAATTAATATTAACCTTCAAAAACATAAAATTATGCAATTACGAAAATCAGAAAGGCAACAAGCAAAAATTAAAATGGCTCTACAAGGTTCATCAGGTTCAGGCAAGAGTTTAAGCTCTCTTTTACTTGCTAAAGGGCTAACTAATGACCAACTAGATAAAGTGGCTGTAATAGATACAGAGAATGGTTCAGCAGACCTTTATGCTCATTTAGGCAACTACAATGTATTGCCATTACAACCACCTTATACACCAGAGAAATTCATAGAAGCAATCATTGTTTGTGAAAAGGCAGGGATGGAAGTGATAATTTTAGATTCCATCTCTCAAGTATGGGATGAGCTTTTAGATTATCATTCAAAACTACCAGGTAATTCATTTGCTAATTGGAACAAAGTTACACCAAGACAAAAAGCATTTATCAATAAGATTTTACAATGTGATGCACATGTTATAGCTACAATGAGAACAAAACAGGATTATGTACTACAACAAAAAGATGGAAAATATGTTCCTGAAAAAGTTGGTCTTAAAGCTGTACAACGAGATGATGTTTCTTATGAATTTACTATAGTATTTGATATAGATATTAAGCACTTTGCAATAGCGAGTAAAGACAGAACTAATCTGTTTTCAGGTAGACCAGAATTTATGATAAATACTTCTACAGGTAAACGGATTTTAGAATGGTGTACTTCACCTGTAAAAGAAGAAGATGTAAAACAGCGAATAGAAGAGTGTTTGTCTGTTAGTCAGTTAATGGAACTGTATAAAGAATATCCTAGTTTTCAGTTGCCATTAAAAGCTTTGTATCAAGCTAAAAAAGATTTATTAGAAAAATTAGTTAACCCACAAAATTTTAGTCAAAATGGAAATAGTATCAGTAACAGAGCTTAACAAGCAACGTAATGGAGTATTTAATTATCCTGAAGGTATTCCTGAAATTGTGTATCCTTTGCAAATACCTTCAAAAAATAAAGTATATCAACATAACCCATTTATAGAGGCGAACACAAAAGAGGTTAGCCTTTCTACTTTAAAACAGGATTGTATCATTCCTGTGTTCAGTAAAGATAATGAAAAGACTTTAGCGCATCAAGAGTTTATAGAGATAGCTCAAGACTGTGTTGGTAAGGTGTTTTTACATCATACAATAGAAGTTCCAGAGGTTAGAGTTTCTCATCAAATTAAAGGCAGAACTGCTGATGCTATTTACAAGCCAGTAAAAGAGCTTTTAGAGCATGAGAAAACCCAGTATTTTGAAAGAATGGCATTTATCATTAGAATTCCATCTATTACAGAAAACATAAATGGTCATGATGTATCATTAACAGTTGGAGGTGTTAGAGCTTACAACCAAGAAAACCTGTATAACAGGAAATCTTATGAGAAATTTAAATTCTTTATTGGGTTTAAAAATATGGTGTGTTGTAATCTATGTATTTCTACAGATGGTTATCAAGATGAAATGCGAGTAGGGAACTATTCTGAATTACAGTCTAAAATCATGGACTTAATTGAGAATTATAATGCACAAACTCATTTACAGGAAATGAAGCAATTATCTCAGCATAATTTAACTGAACAGCAATTTGCTCAGCTTATAGGTAGAGCAAGATTATATAACTTTTTACCTAAAGAGGAAAAGACTCTAATTCCAGAATTAATGCTTAATGATGGACAAATTTCTACAGTAGCTAAAGACTATTATTTAGATGATAGCTTTTGTAGAAACGAGAATGGCGATATTAACCTTTGGAATGTATATAATCTATTCACAGGAGCTAATAAGAGCTCTTACATAGACTCTTTTCTATCAAGAAATGTCAATGCCTTTGATTTTACTCAAGGGTTGGCTAATGCTATCAATGGTGATTCTAAACATCATTGGTTTTTGAGTTGAGTGATGCACCCTGTTTAATTACAGGGTGTTTTTTATCTTATTTGACTGTAAAATCAATAGGTTTACATAAATGATTACCCATTCCAAAAGGGACTAGTTTTAAGTGCTGTAGCCTTCCTATAATGACAGCAGGATGAGTTTTGAATTTTTTTGCATAAGAAATTATGTCTTTTTCACTTAATCTTTGATTTTTTATTATTTCTTGTTCTTCAGCTTTGGTTAAAAGGATATTTGCAGAGAATTCATTTGCTTCATATTCATAAACTTGGTTTTCACCATCATATTCAATATTCTCTATTGATATATATTTTTTACCATGTAGTAAGATATGACCAATCTCGTGGAAAAAAGTAAACCAAAAAATATCATTTCTTCTGTATCTACCACTTAATTGTACTAAAGGTGTGTTGCCGAGCCATCTAGTAGAACCATGAATAGGAGCTTTAGGTAGGCAAGGTGTATGAACAACCTTAAGACCAATACTTTTACAAAGTTCTTGTATTTGGGCAAAGAAATCAATAGGCTGTATAGCCATTATTTTCTTTAGTTCTGGTAAAACCTTATTTAAGCCGTTTTTACTAAATTCAGTAACTACTAATTTTTTTGCTTGAATTTCACCTTGTCTTAACCAAGCTGCTATTGCTCCTGCATTTTCATTATTTTTTAATGAAATTCTAAAATTAACTAAAAGTTTCTGATTATAATAAAAGTCATGGTACCCTTTGGTATTAGAAACCTCGAAGTAATCATATAAATTAATAACTTTTGCTTCTTTTTTTAATGTTGGTTCAATCCAGCCTAATGAAGCCATCTTTGCATAGGGAAATTGTCTAGACCATTCTATTCCCTCTTCAATAGTCTTTTGATACTCTATTCTAGCAAAGTATTCATCATAATTTTTTTGTCTGTTAATCCAAAAGTGTGCAGGAATTTTCAAAACTTGTTCAAATAGAATAGCCATTTCAGGAGTTATACTACTCTTACCATTTAGTACATCTGATATTGTTTTCTCAGGCTTACCTGTTCTTACTGCAAACTCCTTTGCTCCCATTTTTTTTTCAGATAATATTTCTGACAAAGTAGTTCCTGGGTGTGAAACAGACTGCGGATAATATTCGTTAATTGTTGCCATTTTTTTTTTTTTGTTAGTGATAATCTTCAATTTCAATTACTTCAACCCCCTTTATCTCAATCCAAAGATATTGACCATCCTCATTTTCAGGGATTGGGTCTTCATGGGGTTCAAAAATTAATCTATAAGGATGAACTAAATTACAAGCCCATTGTCCTTTTCTATTTCCAATTAATTCATGATACTTTCCTGGTAAATATCTAACATCTTCTAAGTTTTTGGCTGCTGTTAAGTCATCAAGTCTTTGCTTAAACAGCTCTGCTTCTCGCTTTCCTAATTTTCTTTCTGCTAAGCTATCATTGTTAGCATACTTTTTTAATTTGTTATTATCAAACGTAATCTTCATGCAAATATAGATTTTTTTGTTAACAGAAGGTGTTAATTAAAATTTAAATTTTGTTGATAACTCAATTTTCAATAATTAAAGTTAATCGTTCACATCTTTCCTTTAAGGTAAATTTCAAGCTTGTTTTTAAGTAGTCTTAATAATTCTGGGCAATTTAAGTATTGTATGAAATCTGTTTTAGTGAGTTGCATTATCTATAAAAAATATTTAATTGGGTTTGCAGCTCCCTTTTTCTTCGTGTGGGCTATTGACTTATTAGTGTAAAGGTTTCTAACATTGTCCTTTGCTATAGAGCCATTAAAACCCCATCTATTTTGTCTTTTAGCATTTGGAATATAAATAGAATACCATTCATTGTTAAACATAAATTACTCTTCAAAATAATCTAAATCAATTTTCTTGATAACGATAGTATTATCTTCTTGAACGCCTAAATTGTATTCTATGGCAAGTTTCGATAACTCTTGACCATTTATTAAAATGATTTTTTGTTGTTTACTGTCTTGGGCAGTTTTCATAGCACTATCTGAAAATTTGGATGTAGTTAAGAACACACCTTTATTTACTCCTTGAAGAGCCAATGAACCTATGAAGTTTCTTATGTCAGGAGAGCCTACAGTTCCTGTAGTGAATCGTTTTGCTTGTATATATACGCTTTCTAGACCCAACCTGTCTTGGTAGATAATACCATCTATACCATTATCTCCTGTTCCTCCTGTAACTGTACCTGAATCTTCTCTAAACTCACCATACCCCATTTTTTGTAATAAGGAAATTACAAAGCTTTCAAAATATCCAAACGTATTTTCTTTCAGCTTATCTAATACTTCTGTGGCTAACTGTTTATTTAGTTGAGTAACTGTGTTCGCTAAAATCTCTTCGGGAGTTTTACTAACAATATCTTTAGTTAAAGTGTTATCTACCAAGTCAGGCTGGTCTTGATTAAATGTGTCAGTCCATTCTTTATATTTAGGCATTTTTTTTAAATGCTTTATTCTTAAATCTGTTGGATTAGTTTTCAAGTAATCCTTACCAAAGTCTGTAACTTGATATATTCCTCTACTTGGATAATGAATTAACCCCGCATTTTTTAAATAGCTTCTTGTCCAACCTACACGATTTCTAAATAGCCCCATTTGACCACTAGGAACTTTAATCTTTAAGTGGTTTTGAGTCAAATTAAAATGACTAGAAAGTAATGTCATTACATCATTAAGCGATTTAGGTTGACCATCTGCTAATAATTTAAGCATAGGAAGCATTATTGTTTGGAAATCTGGTATTTGTGTTTTTAAATCTGCATTCATTTTATAATCCTTTTAATACTTCAATTACACTTCTAGCTGTATAAGTATTTTCAACCTGTTTAGATTCAAATACCATAAAGTATTTAAAGTTATCTCCTGCTTTTTCAGCCCAAGTCTTACCTAAAATATTTTTATTTCTACTATCATCATTATCATACACATCTCCTTTGGTTTCTAATAGTATGATGTTTCCTTTTTTTGTATAAAGGATAAAGTCTGGATAGTGGTTAGAACTAAACCCATTTAGAGCAAACCCTTTACCTCTTTCGAGGTTTCTATGCCAAAAGACTATGTTTTCAAGTGAAGCAACCTCCATAATCATTTTTTGCTCATAATTGTTCATACTAGCTTCTCTATCATATAGAGATTTACCAATAGTAGTACTAGGATTTAAAAAGGTTAATGTTTCAGGGAATTCAAAATTGTCTTTTACAATAATCTTATTACTATCTATAAGTACTTTAAAGCGCTCTTTAGCATAAGTGTCAGTTAGTTCATTAATTTTATCTCTAATCTTTTTTACATAAATAAAATCATTATCTACTATATCTCTAATTTGCTCACTAGATAGGTTGTCAAAAACCCGACTAACATACTTTTGAAGTTCTTGCTGAGATATAGGTGTCATATCTCCAAGCTTAGATACTAGAATACTACTAATTTGATTTACTTGTGATTCTTTAGGTTTAGAAAGAATTGTATCTACAAGAATATCCTTAGCTCTTTTACTTACTTTTTGAGCAGTAGCAGTCTTTTTTTGCTCATTAAAATCTACTGCGTATATCTCTTTAGAAATATCATCAAAAGTAACTTGTGTACTGTAATTAGATAGCTTGAAACCATCTAATAAACTCACCTTGTTTAGGTATTGGTCTTCAGAATTTAATTCCTCAAACAGGCTAACCTCTCCAAGTTCCCCTTCTTCCACTTTTTTAAAGAATTGAGGTAATTTAATAGTAGTTGCAACCTCTTTAAATTGGGAGTCTAGTTTATAAACTTTAGGTGCAGTTTTCATAATATCTGTAAAAATAGAAGTAGTATCATCAATCTCAATATCATTTACTTTTTGTTCAAAGGTTTGTCCTTCAACTTTTGCCTTTTCTGTAATATGAGATACTAAAGTGTTTTGTTGACTAATAGTATCTAATGTGACTTCTTCCTCTGGATTAAACTCTACAGCTTCTACATCAAAATCTTCATCAGATTTAACATAGTCATCAGGTTTAGGTTCTTCTGAAAATAAGTTATCTGTAAGTATTTCATTTGGAGTTAATTCTTCTTCAGGTGCTTCTTCTGCATAATAATCATCTTTACTAAAACCAGATTCTTGTAAACCTTTAACAATACTATCTAAAGTTTCATTGAACTTTGCTGAAGCTGTTAAAACAAAAGACATGTTTAATAATGCTTCTTTATGTTTAACTACATAAGGCTGTCTTAAAACTCTACCTAAAATTTGTTCAACTTCAACAGGAGAAGACTTATCTGCCAATGAAGCTAATATGTAAGCATTAGGGCAATCCCAACCTTCTTTTAAGGCATTTACTGTAATAATATATTTTACAGGACAGTCCTTAGCCATAAGGTCAATACCTTTTAGCTCATCAATACCACTAGTTTTTATTTTTATTTGTTCCTCTGGAATCTTAATCTTTATTAGCTGCTCCTTAATCTTCTGAAAAGTTGTATTTTTCTTCCCTTTAATGTTAGATTGAGCTTGGAATAATACTATAGGTCTTATATATTTTCCTGTTAGCTTCTCTTCTTCAATAGCTAGTAGTTCTAACTGTCTTTGTAGGTGCAATGCACTAGTTATAACCTCTTCTTTTTTATGATGATTATAAACCACAACAGGAAGCTTTACCATACTTTCCTTTTTAAGAGCCAATGCATTTACAAATGAAATAATATTACTGTTTTCTTTTGGTGTAGCGGTTAAATCTAAAACTAAAGAAGGGTTTAAATTGTTCAGCATTTCAACACTTAAATCACTTTCAGCATTATGGCTCTCATCTACAATTACAATAGGGCTGAGGCTTCTTATAACATTAATTAAAGCAGTTTCATCTGTATCTGGTAACACAAGGTCTTTATCTACAATAGTGTTTCTAAAAGACTCTAAAGCACCATTTTCTTGAAACACTTTTCTGTCATCTTTCTTTCTCGAATTTATACGTAAACTACTAAAATTGAACACAAAAATATTAAGCTGTTCTGTTACAGAAGTAGGGTTGAAATTCGCACCTTGTAAGAGTTGGTCTTTTTCATACACTTCAACTCTGTTACCAAATAGGCTATTTAACTTCTCTCTATATGGGTGATTAGAGTCTGAAAGGTTTTTTACTGTTTGTTGTAATAAATTAGACCAAGGGACTAACCAGACAACTGCTTTTGCATTACCTTGATAAAAATGCTTGTTTATAGTGTGTATAGCATTACATGCAATAAATGTTTTACCACCAGCAGTAGGTACTTTTATAGCAATGTGTAACGCATTTGTGACATTATCTTTATAAGGTTTCATACCTGTAAAAGAACCATCTAATTGTGGGGTATAGGGTATACCTAACTTGTCTTCCCAATATTGATTAAATGCTTTAGCAGGTGTAACCTCTTTTTGTGTATAGGACAAAAAATGCTCTAAATCTTTAATGACTTTATGTTGGTATGGTTTTAATTCCATTAGTTTATTCTTTTATTCCAGATTTTCTGCATTATTACTTTTGTTTTTGGGTCACTATAGAAACTCTCTACTTTTTTTATTTCTTTATTTGAAATTTTACCTGTTAATAAGGAGCAATCTTCAATTTTAAATTTAGCATCAATACTTCCATCTTTAGATTTTACATGAAAATGTGGAGGATTGTGGTCATTACTATAAATGATAATTTGCATATTTCTAACAGTAGCAATCCTTTCTTTTTCAGTATTAGTGAAATCTATACTTGAAAAATAGTTATTCAATATAGGCTCTAATATTTTAGAAAATATCTCCATATTAAAATCTAGTTATATCTCTAGGTATCTTTTTAAATACAATGTTATACTTATCCATGATGCTTTGGTCTAGCAAACAATTATCTGCATAAATAATGTACTGACAAGCTTTGGTTTTTATAGACCTTAAGAAGCTTTCATCTAAAGTAGTGATACTGTCTTTTTGGTAATAGAAATAATAAGCAGTATCATTTTTAGCACCTAATAGATAATCTTCTTTAGGTTTGTTAAATGGTTCTTTAGCTTCACTATACCAAACATATTCTAGTATTTTATCTAAGGCAATGTCTTCATTTAAAAAACCATTATCTAAAAATAAAGGTTCTCCTAGCTCATAGTAAGTAAAATCTCCTCCTGTACCTTCAATAGCTTTAGAGCCTTCTCCATAACCATTAATTACTCTCTTTACTCTTTCAGAAGTAATGGTATTGGCATAGTCTTCCATTTCAACTAGAATGAATTTTCTATTACCACCATCTTGTTTATTCAGATTTAATACAGCATGAGCAGTTGTACCTGAGCCTGCAAAAGAATCTAAAATGATGGAGTTTTTGTCTGTGGCTTGTTGTAAACAATATTCAATTAAATCAATTGATTTTGGAGTCGGAAACTCTTTACTATTTAATATAGATTTTAATTGTAATGTCCCTGCTTCACTTGAAAATTCCGAACCATGCCAGAAAGATTTAGGTTTAATCCTTTTTTCATCTCCATCTTTATTTAAGTAGTCTTTTTGGAAAACATCATACTCATTTCTGGTTTTCACAATTTTGACTTCAATTTCATCTAGTCTTTTTATAAATGTTTCTTTTCCCCATCTCCAATTACCATTTTCTCCATTGGAAAGTTTAGGCGTTATCTCTAAAGAATTCTCTGTTTTTTCAAGGCTAATTAAATTTTCTTTTTCAGAAAAATAAATTGGATAAAACAAGTTGGGTCTATCAATTTGTCTAGAGTTACTTCCTCTTTTTCTTAAGCCTAGTAATCTATAATTACCTATGTTATCTTTAAGCTTGTAATCTTTGGAATACTCTTCTGGCAATGAAACACCATTAGTTTCAAAATCCCTTTTTTTATAAATCAACAAACTTTCATGTGCAGATGCTATAAACTTATCATCACTTCTGCCTTTAAAATTATTAACTACAGCTATATTAGAAATAAAATTACCTGTTCCAAAAATTTCATCGCAAATCAGCTTTAAATTAGCAAGTTCATTATCATCAATAGAAATAAAAATAGCCCCATCATTAGCCAATAACTTATGTAGTAGCTTTAATCTTGGGTACATCATGCATAACCATTTGTCATGCCTAGATAGGTCTTCACTTTCTTTACCTACTACTTGTCCTAACCACTTTTTAAGTTTTGGGTCACTTACATTATCATTATACACCCAACCTTCATTACCTGTATTGTATGGAGGGTCTATATAGATGCATTTTATTTTACCTTCATACTCTGGTAATAAACTTTTTAAAGCTTCTAGGTTGTCACCATGTATAATTTTATTTTGTGAGGTAGCGGTTTTACTCACTTTACCATTAGTAAAAGTGTATTGAGGTTCTAATGTTTTATAGGGTACATCTTGATGATGGTTTATCACTTTTTCTTTTCCTATCCAGTTTAATGTTGGCATACAGTTAGTTCTTTTCTTCTGTTTTAATTCTTTTTAAGGCTATTTTAATGGCATCTATGGCAACATCTTCTCCTTTTACATCTTCATATACTTTCTCGCTAAGCCAAAGCTTTAAAAGTTTGCTATGTTCAATATCTAGTGCAATAGCTAATTTATCTATTTGCTCTCTAGTAGGTTTTCTATCTCCTTTTTCAATTTTACTTATTAAAGCAGTGTCTGTATCTATCATAGAAGCTACTTCGCGCAGTAATAGGTTTTTAGTTTCCCTTTTAGATTTTAGTAATTCTGAGAGTATCATTTGGTAGTCAAATTAGTTCTTGTCAAATATTGTCTAAATCTAATTAGAAATTTTGTTATAAAAAATTTTTGAAAAATATATTTTTTGAATGCTTTGTGAGAGTGCCAGATACCTTGTGCAAAACCCCCACTAAGTTCTGGGGATAAAGATGCCCCTACCACTTTATATAGTAAAGAAGATTTTCTGGCAGAGTTAATAAATTCAAGGTGATAGTTGAGATTTTATATGCTGTTGGTAATTGATTTTCTGTGTGTGGTATACTACAACTCAAAAACTTTTAGAAAAATGGTTAGAATCGTAAATTACAAAGAGAGACAAAAGGAGGATGGAACTTCATTCTTCGTTCTGGAACTACAAGGAGGAATTGAAATGGTATTAAGCAAAGTTACAGGAAACTTTTATGCTACAGCGAAGAAAGCTTATATACCTTCAACATTTGATGAGCAGGTGTGTACTGGGCTTATTGGTACAGAAATGCCAGGGAGCATCATTAAAGAAGACTGTGAGCCTTTTGAATATGTTGTAAAGGAAACAGGAGAGGAAATTACATTATCCCACAGATGGGTTTATGTTACAGAAGATGCTGTAAAGCCAAAGCAAGAAACTTTTGTGCCTAAACATAATATTATAGCTAATTCTGATGTGTTTTCACAGAATGGTATTCTTGAGCATGCAGAGTAAAAATATAAGCCTAGTCTATGTAAATAGATTAGGCTTTGTTTTTTGAGTTATA
Organism: Psychroserpens ponticola; assembly: GCF_023556315.2. Classification (NCBI taxonomy): domain Bacteria; kingdom Pseudomonadati; phylum Bacteroidota; class Flavobacteriia; order Flavobacteriales; family Flavobacteriaceae; genus Psychroserpens; species Psychroserpens ponticola. Next base: position 3,838,777 of record NZ_CP116221.1, read on the forward strand.
AAACACCCTACAATATTGTACTTGATTGCTTATACCTTCATAAATAAAAGATAGTCTAACTGTAGCGAGTTTACTTTATTACTATAGGGATATATTATTAATCTTGAAGGTGGGTGTAAGTAGATAAATGAATTTTGTAAGGTGTTGAGGTTTCTAATAACAAAAATATTCATTATGAAAATTTCCGAAATAAGTGTATCATATTCAAACAATAATGGGGATAGACTAAAAATAAGTAATAGTAAACAGTCTTATAATGTTATAAGAGCTTGTTGGAGTGATTCTACAATAGAATTACAAGAAGAGTTTAAGGTACTAATGATGAATAGGAGTAACCAGATTTTAGGTGTTTATCCGCTTTCTAAAGGAGGTGTTTCTGCTACTGTGGTAGATGCAAAATTGGTGTTTAGTGTTGCTCTTAAATGCAATGCTTCAAACATTATAATAGCACATAATCATCCTTCAGGAAACCTTCAGCCAAGTGAAGCAGATAAGAATTTAACACAAAAGCTAAAACAAGCAGGGCATTATCTAGATATAGTGCTGTTAGACCACTTAATAGTAACTAAAGATGACTTTTATAGTTTTAGTGATAATGGATTGATAAAATAGTTCTCTTTTTTCCATTTCTATATATAGTGAATTGGAAAAAGTGGGACTTTTTGTCTTTTGTTTATGTATGAATGAGTGTGAGAGTAGGCTTTTTAAGCAAAAAATTACAGTTTGAAAGTCCTAAAGATTAGTATTAATAGCTAAATTTTACTTTTTATCTTCTAGGTTTACAATTTCACATAAAGTGATACCTAAATTATCGGCAATCCTTTTTAAGGTGTATAAAGTAGGATTGGTTCCTCCAGCTTCTAAACGACTAAAGTTAGATTTTTCAATATTACATTTGGCAGCAAGGTCTTGTTGAGCAATACCTTGCTCTTCTCTTAACATTTTAACTCGCTTTCCAATTGCTATTTGAAGTTGGTCTTTATCGTCCATTTTAAAACATACATTATCTAGTTGTCAAAAATGATAATTAAGTAAGCTGTTATGGTTATCATAAATGATAAAAAAAGTATGTTTGTTAAATAAATTATAAAACTTATGAATTACTATTACTTATTATTTGCATTATCATTTATAATATTTGGGATACATAACTCAATTTCATCAAGAATTAAAGATGGTGAGATGTTGGCTACAGGTTCTTTCCTTTCTAATTTGATGTTAAGAGCTACACCTTGGATTGGCTATATTGTTTTAGCTATTAATTTGTATTACTCATTCTACTGGATTTATAGTGTATTGATATTTTTTGTAGGATTATTAATAGTGCCAGCGGTTACTATAAAAATCCTATCTCTTGTTACTCCTAGTGGTGTCCTTAAATATATAATCAATCCTTACCCAAAAACAATTATAGCTTACATAGCCTTATCTATTTTAATAATAGTTTTATTATTAATAAGCATATAATGGATAGCAGTAAAAAGATGAAACTCTAAGAAGAGGAAAACAAAAACTAACTTTATGAACTTAAAGCTATTTAAACTTTTATTTCAGTGGGATAGAGAAAAACTAACCAAAATTTCGAGATTTATTCAAGATTTATTCAAAGAAGTAAATGAAGAGATGGCTAAGTTTTTTAATGAGAAGGGGTTTCTGAAAATTATAGTACTACTACTATTACCTTACATAATATATCGCTTTTATCCTGACTCAATTCCTTATTCACTAGTAGCACTGGTTGTTTTTTTGGGATTCCTAAAGATTAAATTAGGAGAAAGTAGTAAAATATCTAGGGTTATTATAATTTTTGGAGGTGTAGCACTTGGTGCTATTATTATTAGTAGCATATGGTTGCTTTTAATAAAGCCTATTTTAATGCTTTTTAATTAATTATAAACACAGGAAAATATAACACCTAATAATACTATGACCCAAAAAGAAGAATTTATAAACCATATTTCTTTTATGGATACCAAATCACTAGAAACTGTTTTAGTAGAAAATGCTTTTAAAAAATATGCTAATACCAGTTTTATAGAAAAGCTAAACAAGTTATTTGCTGAATTTAAAACAGTTGGAAACACGCGTTTAGAAGCTTATAAAGGTATTGGTATATGTGAATGTAATAAAGACAAAAAAGTGTTTTGCTTTGTTGGGGATAAAACCAAAGATTACTTTACATTATCCTACCTAGAAAATGAAAAAGAGTATTACAAATTTTCTACATCTTGTAGCGAAGTAAGCTATGATGAAAAACTCGATGTCAACAACTTTCATCACTTTTCAATAAAACCAGAAAACACTTCAGAATATAAAAATCATAAGCAAACCTCTTGCCCTATTAAGGAATACACTGCATTTTGCTCTAAAGTCATTTGTAATATGAATGCTATAGAAATATGGTTAGAAAAGCATAAAGACTCCTACAGTGAAACAGTTGCACTACTTAAAGAAAATACTTTTAAACTTAACTTAGTAGAATTAGCTGTAAAAAAAGAGTTTGAAATTCTATACGGAAAGCTAAACGTCTTGTCCATATTACATAAGAAAGAAGCTTATTTCAAGCAGCAAATAAAAGACTACAATGAGGTTAAAGACAGCATTTCAAGACTTAAAAATTGGTTTGACTATCAAGCAGAAAATAAAAACAAATATCAATTGTTTTCAGATGTCTTTTATAACAATAGAACACTAACACATTATTCTTTAAAAATTGATGAGCTAACTCTTAATCCAGAAGATTTTAAACACACACTTAAATACTTAAGCATTATTGAAGACAGTCAAGCTGTAGTGTTTGAGGGTACAGTTAAAACAATTGGTGATTTATATGTTCATATAGAATCAAATAATAATAGAGCTTACTCTAAGCGTAAAATAGTTCTTTCTATAAATGATTTTTGCTGTAGTGAATATCTAATAACGTTTTCGGATGGAAGGGTAAAACACTTGGATAATTTAAGTGTAGGTCAGTTTGTGAAAGTATTTGCAAGACTCACAGGAGGAGAGTTGCAAAATTCAGAAGGCACTAATGAGTATAGACATAATTTATATGGTTGGCGTGTAGAGAAATTAGATGCTAAACCAAAAGTAAAGAAAAACACAAAGGAAATGGATTTGTATTATAAATACATTTTACCATTACCTTTTTAAATAAAAAACTATGGAATTAATAGGAAAAATAAAGGTCTTAAATGATATTCAAAATATAGGGAGCAATGGCTTTAGAAAACGAGAAGTTGTTATCACTACAGAAGAACAATATCCACAACATATTTTAGTAGAGTTTATACAAGATAAGTGTGATTTGCTAGATAGTTTTGTTGTAGGTCAAGAAGTGAAAATAGCCCTTAATTTGAGAGGTAGAGAATGGATTAATCCTGAAGGTGTAGCTAAATACTTTAATGCTATTCAAGGTTGGAGAATAGAGCTTGTAAATAGTCAAGAACCTACATTTAATCCACAAACACAGCAAGAACCAGTTAGCTTTTTGGATGAAGTAGATAACGACTTGCCATTTTAATAAGAATCAATTAACCAATAAATAATAAATTATGAAGAATATCTTTTTAACATTAATAGCGATTTTGTCATTCGTAGCTTGTTCTAGTGATGATGATAGTGAGGTTGCAGAAATGACAAATGCTAACCTCAGTTATAAGTTAGTATATACTACAGGTGTATTGCCTAGTTATTATGTAGTAAGAGCAGGAAATACAATTACATATGAAGATTCCTTTGAGTTTAAAGAAGTTGGTTATGATGAAGATACTAGAACTGTTACAGTAGAAACAGATTTAAATCCAGTTAAAATAGAATCGAATTTCTATATTGAAGGAGGTTCAGAAGTAAATATTAAGTTAATTAGTTCTGAAGGTAACATCATAGATGAACAGACTATTTCAGAAGTAAATTATTCTTATAACCATAATTTTTAATAAACTAAAACCTAATAGAATGAAGAATACATTTTTAATATTAATAGCTATTTTAGCATTTACAGCCTGCTCAAGTGATGATGACAATCAAGGAGAAGAACAACAAATTAGTCAATCTCATATTGTACAGTTTACAACAGGTGCTCTTGAGGATTGGGTATCTGTAGGCTTAACAACGACATTAACTTCAGATGATGGAACAGAGTCAACAATTAGTTCAGATTTTGACTATACCCAAAATATAGTTAGTGTAGAGATTCCAGAGAATACAGTAAGCTTTGAGTTAGAATTTTATATTGAAGATTCATCTCAAGCTGAAATGCGTTTTTATGGTTCTGTAGATAACGTTAATGTTCATCAAGAAAGCATAAACCAACAGAGTTTTCAATATCAATATACTTTTAATTAAGGTATGTGTAATTCCTTATTAAAAGAATTTCGCTTTAGTATTGGAGAACAGTATGAATTAAATGAGTTTAATCTTAAGGCTTTAGAATCAACTTTTAGTAATGGATTAGAGAATGAAAATTACGAATATATAAAAGGAGATTTTAGAACACTATTCGGGGTTTCTTTTTGCAGTAATCCAATCTTACAGTACAATGGAGATATACTTTCTGGAATAGTATATAGCTTTGATATAAAGGATTTAGGTAAGTTGCAAGAGAAGTTAAGTGATTATTTATTAATTAGAGATAAATTTGATTTAGGTCAAACATTTACTGTTTTCAGTTTTCCAGAATTTAGTCTGATGCTAAATATAGAGAAAGATATAAAGCTAAGAGTGTTTAAAATTCTGGGTCAAACATAGGTCAAACATTTTTATAATAATAGGTAACTAAAGGAAACAAAGAAAAGAATGGTTTTTAATTATATCATTGATAATCAACCATCTGAAACAAAAAGCAACAATCTGAAACATAACAGTTACAGACTCATAATCAGGTGGTCCTTGGTTCGAGCCCAAGTGGGACCACTTAATAAGATAGAAGCCTTACAGAGATGTAGGGCTTTTTTATTTTAACATTATATATTAAAATATTGCTTGTAGAATACGTTTTAGAATAAAACGTTTGAATATGAACAAAAACTATTTTGAGATGTTATACACTTATTTATTTTTGTAGATTTAGAACGTTTTAAACTTGTTTAATCCACGACCATAAACAAGTATAAATGCGATGGTATTAATCAAATAAATTTCACTTTGAATATTAATTTTAATAGACTTATTAGTTTCTTACCTTTTAAAAGAAATGCATTAATTTTTGTATTCGTATTAATAGCTGCAATCTATTTTATTAGAATTGAGTTCTTTTTGGAGGAGTCAAATATTACAATTTACCTTAAGTTGTTTGCCTGGTTGATAGGATCTTTTATCTTGATTTTAGTAGGTGTTGGTTTTTTGCACACTCTAATATGTTATTTGCATTTTGTTTTCAATAAAAAAAGTATACATCCTAAAATTGATATCGGACTTGAAGGTAATGTTAAAGGAGAAGCAGGACACGTGCCCATAATGATTTCTTTACCTAAAGCTTTGCTTCCTTTACTAGGTTATATTAAAATAAAAATAGAATTTGAGAATGGTAATCTTTCAGATACTATCGAAATTAATAAATACTCAAAAGGTTTTGAAAAGTTACTACCAAAAGAAGGGTTTACATTAATTTGGCTTCCAGATCGTAAACAGTATCATGCTAAAGGTTTTATAATCAGTTTTATAGATTATTTGCAATTTTTCCGTTTTACTACTTATCATAAGTCATCAAATTCTTTCTACTTACATTCTTCGGAAATAGATATTTCAGAAAAAGAAATTAATCCTTCTAAAACGAAAGAAGAGGTAGAAAAAATAAAAACATCAAGAAAGGTGCAAGGCGATTTCTTAAATTATAAGGACTTTGAAATGGGTGATGATGTACGAAGAATTGTATGGAAAATTTTTGCTAAAAACCGAGAGCTTGTCATAAGAACACCTGAAGTTATTAACCCTTATGCTTCTCATATTAGATTTCATACGAGTTTTTTTAATTTAATATCCAAAGACCCAACCTCTGCATATGCTATTAGTATGCTTAATTATTATAAAGATATTGTTTATAATATTTGTATGAATATTAAGAAAAAGGATAAAAAAATAGAATTTAATATTGATCAAGCCGTTAATGAATTTGTATCTGTAACAGAGAAAGATCGTATCGGATTTCAATTAAGTTCAGCAAATTGGCAAAATAATTTTTCGGCAAATGAATTAAAAATGTCAGGAGAATCTATACTTTGTGTGTCATCATTGATAAGAATAGAAGAATTAACAACATTGGTAGAAAAAGAATCTTCAAACATTATTATTGTTTTCGTTTCTCGTCATTTGGATAATCAAAATTTATTTAATTTCAAGAATTTATTTTTAAGGAAAGATGAAAAAACTGAACTCAATAAATTAGGTTGGTTTTTGTCAAAAACTCGAGGAACGGTAAAAAGAAATGAAAAAGAAATTATGAAACTAGTGTCTAACTCAAATTTTCAAGGGCAAATCTTATGAAAAATATAGACTTTAAAGAACTAGCACTTGGATTAATTTTTTTGATTCTTCCCACGATACTAATCATGTATCCTTTATTAGGGTTTTTGGCTGAATATTACTCGTTACTTTTTATTGATAAGCATTTTTTGATTAGTGTTTTTGCTATTGGTATCGTTACAGCTTACCTTTTACATAAAACAAAAATTAGATTCTTAATTATATTTGGCTTACTCATATTAGTTATAAATATCCTTTATAATTCTATTAGCTCAGCTTCTTTTAGTGAGTTTGATGCTTATTATGTAGCAAGTAGATTCAAAATTAATACCATCATCTTTGTATTTGGTTGGTTTTCAGGATTTGCAATATCTAAATGGAGATATTACTTAATATTTTTTTCAATACTACTAACAACCATATCTGTAATTCTTATTTCGGACTTAGAAATGGCCAATGTAAACAACATGATATGGTTAGTTGCTCCAACAGTCCTTTTTCTGTTTTATGGACTATTTGTAAAAGAACAACTCAAATCCATAAAAAAACAAGAGAAAACAAATTATGCAATGGTTGTCTTGAGGATTACGCTTTTCTCATTGATTGCTCTTTTTTTGTTTTGGGCAACCATACAGTTGTTAGATTCAAAGTTGAATCATATTCAAAATGAAATTACTAAAACAAAAGATGGAGAAGGCGATGATGAGAATTCGGAAAAAGAAGGTGAAGAAGATGATAAAGATTCTAAAAAAGACAGTAATGGGTCATCTCAGTTTAATATTGATGATTATTTAGGCCTTAAAGACCGTTTGAAAGTATCAGATGAACTCCTTTTTTGCGCCAACATTGATAATTTTATTAACGAAACAACACCTAATCCACAATATATTACGTTATACCATTTAAATCAATATAATCCAGCTTTAGAACAGTTCGAGATTGATCCAGATAGTATTGTTCGAGATCTATTTTTACCTAATCCTACTAAAATTCCTCAATATTTTAGTCAGCAAAATGATTCTGTCCTTGTGTATGATAAGATGGAGCGAGCGACTAAACAAGTTAAAAGTACAATCTACATCGCAGGCCTAAGTCCAGAGGTTTTTGTAGCACCAAGTACAGCGTATGCTTGTCAACCAATTTCTATTGAAGAAGAATTTAAAGAGGATTATAAATTTGCTTATAATGTGTATTCGGAAGTATCAGAACTAAATAGCGCATATTTTGTTTACAATACTAATAATCAGTCAATTGTTGATTATCAAGAAAGTCGATATCGTACGTTGAGACAGGCTAAGAATTATGATGGTGAAGATGATCGGTTTATGGAGTATTACACAGAGATGCCAGAAGGAGACCTCTACAATCAAATTGACCAATTAGCCGATAGCTTAACCATTGGTGATAAAACAACTATTGATAAAATCTTAAGTATTCGAAATTACTTTCTGTCTGAAGATGAGTATGGTAAGCCACTTTATACGTACACTCTAACACCAGGAAAAGTTACAGATCCAAATATTCCTAACGCAAGTATGTTGGGTGAGTTTATATTCAACACACATGAAGGTTACTGTACCTATTTTGCAACGTCTTCATTATTTATGCTTAGATCATTAGGAATTCCTACACGAGTAGCTGTAGGATTTATGACAGTTGATAGAAGTCATAAAACACCTGGCTGGTATTGGTTTTATGGAGATCAAGGTCATGCTTGGACTCAGGTTTATATCCCTGAATATGGTTGGTTAGATTTCGATATGACTGTAAGTAATTCAGATGCAGAACAAGCACCACAACCTGATGGAACGCCTCCAACACCACCAACTAAAGAGACATTTGTAGGTAAAGGTGTTATTACTGTAGTTGATACGTTAAGCCGAAGAATGGAAGTTCGGGTAGACCAAATAATTATAAATGACAACGGTATTTCTCTAGACAGTACTAATGTTGTTAATATGAAATTTGATGTAAATCAAGCTAAAGTTTTTGCTGGAGAAGAGATCATTCCACTACAAAAAGTTCAACTTGGAGACACTGCTGTAATGGTGTCTTTTGATTATAAGCTCAGTAGAATACGAAAGAAAAATAAAAATGAAAGCATAGAAAAATACATGCAACTCTTCCCAGATCCAGTTACAATTATGGAAGTGCATGTGCCAGAAATTGAAGAAGAAAAATTAAGTGAAACTGATAAAGAAGAGGATGTAAGTGTTATTGAAACCATTACAGACTGGTCTATTTATATTCTCTCACTACTACTATTTTTAGTATTTATATTAGTACTTTCTCCAATATGTTATTATTGGTGGTTGTCTAAAAAAGCTAAAAACAACAATTCAATAGTGGAGCTGTCTGAAGTGAATTATAAAAATGCACATTTTATACTCAATCAAATGGGTATTCCTAGAAATCATCAAACATCAATGGTTTATGCTCGAGATTTAATAGATCCAAAATTTGGAACTAATTTTGAAGCATTTATCAAAATTTATCAAAAACTAAAATACAGTAAAGTAGAACTCACTAGTGAAGAAGTCGATTTAATTCAGAGTTTTCATTCTGATTTTAATCAAAAAGTCTTATCTAAATATAGTAAGTCTGAACAATTTTTAAATTTCATTAAACCGAATAAATGGATTCATTTTATGTTGAATCTTAATCTTAAAAAATAGCATGTAATTATGAATGAAGACATAGAAAATACAAATTCTGATAATCTAAGGTACGCTCCACCAATGAGTGAAGCAAGTTCTACAGCTGTCTCTGGGCAAAACATAGATGTATTAATTGAAAATATTGGGAAGGTTGTTAAAGGACATAGAGAACAGATCATTCAAATAATTACCTGTTTAATTGCTAAAGGACATATTTTATTAGAAGATAATCCAGGTTCTGGTAAAACCGTTTTGGCAAAAACTTTAGCATATTCACTTTCTGGTGAGAATGAGCATTCTGATTTTAAAAGAATTCAATTTACTCCAGATCTTTTACCTATGGACTTAATAGGAACACATTTATATGATGAAGGTAACAAAGATTTCATTTTCAAAAAAGGACCTTTATTCTCTAATATATTATTAGCAGATGAAATAAACAGAGCGTCACCAAAAGTTCAATCTGCACTGCTGGAATGTATGGCAGAAAACCAAATCTCAATTGGAGACCAAACCTACAAACTAGAAGATCTTTTTTTCGTAATTGCAACGCAAAACCCTATTGAAATGGAAGGAACTTATCCGCTACCAAACGCACAATTGGATCGCTTCTTTATGAAGATAAATTTTGGATATGTTACTGAAGAAGTCGAGCTTGAAATTTATAAAAAACAATTAGAAATCCAAAAATCACAGGATTCTGTCGAGGCAGTTTTAAATATGAAAGATGTATTAATGCTTAGAAGTCAAGCCGAAGAAGTACATGTAGCTGACGAAATTATTGTAGGCATTAACAATATTGTTCGAAATACTAGAGAGCACTCAGGAATTATTCTAGGTGCTTCAATTAGAGCCGGAATTATCCTTTTAAAATGTTTAAGAGCATATGCCGTAATTCATAAACGTAATTATGTAATTGAAGATGATTTAGCTTCATTAGCAAAACCAGTACTTCAACACAGACTTCTTTTTAAAAATCTTGGAGCCGAAACGAATGCTGTAAATAGTATCGTTAAATCTGAAATAGATCGTTTGTCTAGACTTAATTTAAGGAGGTAACTCGTGAAAATGGCAAGCAAAAAAACACATTTACTTTTAGGCTTTTTCTTTTTAGGATTCCTCTCTGTCTATGGTCAACGGATTGAAATTGACCGACTAGAACGTGACTTTAAAGGACGTTATAGTGGTCGTAAATCTTACGAGCTTTCGCAGAAGATGATACAATTAGATAGCACCTATTATGTTGGTCATTTTTTTGAAGCGAATTATCGTTATTTTAGAGCTTCAGATAAACGAGGATACGAATCTGCAATTAAATCACTTGAAAAAGCGATCGATTTACTTGAAAAAGACTTTCCTAGAAAGCTTAAAAGATCCACAAATATTAATGTTTATATAGATCAGTATCAATTTCAAAGAAAGTATACTTTTCTTATTTTCCTTCTTTCTAAGTGTTACGAATATATAGACGAACCTGGCAAGTCTATTAAGGTCGTTAAGAGGCTCCAAAAACGCAATTTTGTATGTAATTTTGGTGTTAATGCCTACGCAAATATCTCTTGGATTTATTTGCGAAATAGAATGTATAGTCCAGAAAAATATGATTTTCTAAAACCTACTATCGAAGAAAACCTTGAAATAGCATCCAAATATGCCGATTCTATTAAAAATAGTGATAAATACAATCAACAATATTTAGACATTTGGTGGCCAGATTTTGCCAATGATGCACTAATGAGTTATTACCATTATAAGAATATTATTTACTCCCATCAAATTAAATTAGATTCTGCTGAATATTTCAGTAAACAATTAGAAAAATACGATAAGCTTTCCTATAACAATTACGGAAACCTTCAATTCATTCAAGCTAAATATCAAGAGGCAGAAGACAGTTATGACATCGCACGTGAAAAAGATAATTATGATGAAAAAAGCATAAAAGAGTTTGATTATATGCAATCGGCTATAAAAATTTTCAAAAATGATATACCTTCATCTAAAACCATAATTGAAGAGTCTATAAATAACCTTGGCAATGCTCCTGGATTTGGATGGAATAATATTGCGCTTAGTAGAGCATATTATTATTCAGGAGATTTAAAAAAATCTAAAAAATTTAGAGACATAGCGGCTAATTTTAAGGAAATACATGTTGGTAGTACTTGGGGAGAAGTTGCATATGATCGCAACACGCTTTTGTTTAAATATTTATTCCATAAGAAATCAATAAATGAAATTAAGTTTCGAGATCAATATTATTGGTATCAACCCAAAAAACTATATGAGATATCTAAACATCATTTTAAACAAGAAAATGCACATTTACTTCTTACTAGTGAATTGTCGGCAGATCCAGAACGATTTATAGGCTATTATAATTTGTTTGCATCAGAAAACAATATATTTTTCGATGAGATATGGGAGCTCATTAAGTTTTTCAATCCTGACTATTTTCTTAAAATATTTGAAAGTAAACTAAAGGATGACGAACGAGAAAGAGTGCATAAATATTTCAATTATTTTATTGCTCAGTTTCATTTAGAAAATGGAGATTATGACTTAGCCATAAATGAATTTGAGAACGTGTTAGAAAACGAATTTTTAGATACAGAAAATGAAATACTTTTAATTGCTAGAATCAATGAGGCACTAAGTAAAGCTTACACCGAAAAAGATGATAGCGCATCTGCAAATAAGTACTTAATTGACTTCTATAATAATTATCCTCAATTGGTTCCATATTCAAGTCTTAAAATGAAATTTAATCTTAAAGTGATTAATAAGAGCTTGACACCAAGACAGGAAGAAATTATAGAAGAACTTAAGGATTGTAATATTGAATGGGTTGAAAACAATTCAGATTGGCCAACACTAAAAATTAATATTACTGAGAACGAAAAAAAACAAGTAATAGTTTATCAAGTTGAAGTTGATAATGAAACTAAATTTGAAGGTAATTTTGATTTAAAAGATGTAGAATATCCAGGACAATTAATAGCTTTCAAAGCGTTTGGAATTGACTTAGAAGATTAAAATTTTAATACACTATGGTTTCTATTTTAGTCTAAATTACAATTGTAGTTTAGACTTTTTTATTGTCTGATTCTTAATTTCTCAACGAATTTTAGAGATTTTAAAGACGTTTATAATTGCACACTTAATCTTAGTTAATTCTAAATTCTTCAATTAAATACCACTTACATTTTGCATTATTACTAAGATGTTACAATAATCATAGTTCTTGTTACATACGTCACAGTCTTCTTATGAGCTTCCGTTTAGATTTGTTGTGTATGAAAAAAAAGCGTACCACTTACCTAGGTAAGATAGATCACATTTCCACAAAAGCGATCCATCTCAATATTAATCTTTTAGAGCCTGGCAAGTATGTTTTAAATATTGTGCATAAAAATAAAATCATTAAGAAAACCACTTTTAAAAAATAAGATTATGAAATCGAAGATTCAAGACTACCAAAAAAAATATTTAATGATGAGTAAAACTCAAATTACATTTTTTATTGCTTTTTTAATCTCAATCTCAAGTTTTGCACAACAAGGCATAAATTATAAAGCACTTATTAAAGACAATCAGGGAAGTATCGTTGCAAATCAAGATGTAACGATTCGATTCACCATGTTAGATGCACTTTCAGATGGCAATATTGAGTTTCAAGAATCCCATGATAATATTGTTTCTGATGCAAACGGTATCGTTATAGCCAACATTGGCGAAGGCATACAATCTTTAAGTTATACTTTATTTAATGATATAGATTGGGGAAGCCATATGTACTACCTAAGAGTGGAAATAGACATCACTGGTGGTACTAATTTTACGGATATGGGAACAACTCAATTTATGGCTGTGCCCTATGCTTTACATGCCAAAACAATTAAAAACCAAGCATTCAAAAGCGAAAACGGTTTAACTATACCTGAGAATATAAATGATGATTTTGTTTTTGGAAACACTCAACTAGATAATGTTGATAATAATTCAAATTCGCGTATGTTTTTCAATACTGGTAAATCATCGTTTAGGGCAGGTCGTACTTTAGATGATGAATGGGATGATACAAATGTAGGTAATCGATCAGTCGCTTTTGGACTTAATACCATTGCTAGTGGTTCTTACAGTACTGCTTTAGGAAATAGAACTAAAGCAGAGTCCTATGCATCTACAGCTATTGGAACTTATAATGTAGGAGGCGGAAATACTAACTCATGGATTGATACAGACCCTCTTTTTGAAATAGGTAATGGCACAGCAACCGTAAACACAGAAACCAGAACTAATGCTTTAACCGTACTTAAAAATGGTACTACCATAGTAAATAATAAATCAGATAACGAACCAGATCTTATCTTGGGAGGCACTTCTAATTCTAGTGAGAATGGGATTATAAGTTCAGACCCTCAATATCCTAGTAGCGATATATTTATAGAGTCTAATGACAAAGTGTTTGTTTATTTAGATGCAGATAATAACGAAAGTAATAGTGCCTTTACCATTGTAAATAGTAATGACACAAGCGTATTTAAGGTTTCAGAAGATGGCAATACTGTTATAGATGGAGAATTGAACACTACATCAACAGGATCAGCCAATATGATTCCTATTGCTTATGGTACAATTGCAAGTAATGGAGATATTTCTACTGGTAGCGGCAATTTTACGGTAACCAACTATCTTACTGGTGCTTATTACATTACAATAAATAACGAGGTATGGAATACTACTGATTATATAACTATGTTAAGCAGAATTGGTAATACTTCTGGATTTATTAAAGCAAATTTAACTAATACAGGTTTGTTTCAAGTAACCACAAGCAACTACGCTAGTGTTGCTCAAAATACCACTTTTTCTTTTGTAATATATAAACCTTAATTAATAAATAATAACCATGAAAAAACTCATAACACTCATTGTAATACTACTATTAGTTGCTTGTAAAACCGAAACAAAAAAAGACAACAATGAAACAGTTATAACTCAACCAAAGGAAGAAGTTTCAACAAGCAAACCTAAAGACAACAATGAAACTTATCTCTGTAGAATCAATAGTAAAGATTGGGCATACACTAAAGCCTCAGGTATTGTCTCAACACATGCAAAAACTAAAAAACGTACAGCCTTAATTACCTTCAAAAAGAAATTAGAGAAAGGCAGCGAACACCTACAGTTAACTTATGATGCAGTTACGTTTCAACTCATAGCTGTATCTGTGCAACTAAGACTACCAAAAAAGGATGGAAAACTATCTACCGCTTACTTTGACTTAAAACCCGAAACACGTAAACGTCATCCTGAAAGTGAACTATCTGGAAGTATTGATTTATCAAATGCATCAGTTACAATAGGTACAGCAGAAATAACAAATCTTAATATTAATTATGAAAAAGATAAGCTAAAAAACGCTGAAGACTCAGTTTTAAACATAACAGGTTTAAAATTTGAAAACATTGGATATTCTGATACTGATAAGTTAGTAAACACTTACAAAAATTAAGCTTTAAACATTTAATTTGAAGATAGCAGTTGCAAAAATAATAAATGACTTAACTACCTAATTAGAGCAGAAAGGCAAAACTCAACAATTGTTTGAAACCATATTAAAAATAACTAACGATGTAATACTTTGTATTAATCTTACAATATATGTAAGTGTTTTTTATTTTTTCATATATTGTTGATTTGTAACACTTAACAACTTAAACCTCAAATCATGAAAAAAGTATTTCTTTTACTTGCATTTAGTATGACATTTTTAAATTATGCTCAACAAGGCATTAACTACAAAGCCCTTGTTAAAGATGGCTTAGGCAATGTGGTAGCCAACCAAACCATAGATGTGCAATTCACCATTTTGGAAGATGCTACCAATGTTTATCAAGAAACACATACACCTACTACAGATGCCAACGGTCTTATTGTTCTAAATATAGGAGAAGGCACAACTAGTGATGTATTTACAGAGATAGATTGGGCAAAAGACGACCACTTTTTGAATGTGCATATTGATACAGGTTCTGGTTTTGTAGATATGGGAACTACACAGTTTTTGGCAGTGCCTTATGCTTTAAGTGCGGCAAATGTTACTGGTTTAGAAAAATTAGATGAAGGTGGTGGTTATAGAATAGTAGGAAGAAATCCAAGCCGATATGGAGAAGTGGGTTTTAATGCTGTAGATTTTAGTTTTAGTAATATTTCAAGTTCTACGTTTGGGGCAACAGGAGCTTATTCATTGGCTTCAGGTTATAGAGCTACAGCCTCTGGAGCTAGTTCTAATTCCCTTGGTTCTAACACTCAAGCATTAGGGAATCATTCCACAGCCATAGGAAAAGAAACCGAAGCCTCTGGAGAACAATCCACAGCAATGGGATCTGGTACGTTTGCTTATGGGGATAATTCTACTGCAATGGGTGATATAACAATAGCCTCTGGAGATAATTCTGTAGCTATGGGAAATCTAAACTCAGCCTCTGGAGATAATTCTTTAGCATTGGGCACTTATACAACAGCTCAATCGTTCAACTCTATAGTAATGGGTCGTTTTAATGTATTGGGAGGTAATTCTACTTCATGGTTTCCAACCGAACCTTTGTTTGTGATAGGCAATGGAATAGTTAATTCAAGGAATAATGCCTTAACCATTTTAAAGAGTGGCAAAATAGGTGTTGATAAACACACAGGCATTAATGCAAAACTAGATATCGATCACGCAAGTTCTCAAACCTCGCCTCAAATTAATATCAGAGAAACATCTGGCACGTATGCACGACTAAATATTTCTAATACAAATAGTTCAGACTATTGGGCTATTGCAGGAAGTTTGAATGGAACTACAGCTACAGATCGTATTAATTTTTACCATTCAGATGTTGGTGATATCATGTCTATTTTGGGTAATGGCAATGTTTTAGTAAATGGAAGTGTCGTACACAGTAGTGATCGTAGATTAAAACAAGATATTGAAACCTTGCCTTATGGTTTAAACGAAATATTAAAACTACAGCCTAAAGCATACAATTGGAAAGCCAAAACAAATCAAGTAAATAAATCTTTAGGGCTAATAGCACAAGATGTACAGTCTGTCATAAAAGAAATTGTGCACACAGCAGATGACGAAGACAAAACTTTAAGCGTGAGTTATACAGAATTGATTCCAATATTAATAAAAGCTTTACAAGAGCAACAAGATATTATAGACTCACAAAACTCTAAACTTGACAATGTTGAAAAGCATTTATCTAAATTATCAAAGCGATTAGAAAACCTAGAAACTGTCAATAATTAATGAGCTAAAAATGGAAAAGACTCAAAATGTTACATATGTTATATCATTTGTTACATAACTAAAACTCAAATTTAAGTTTAAACCTGATATTTGTAAAATAGCGTAAGAACTAAACACCCAATTATGAAAACCATTAAATTAAGTTTACTACTCAACCTATTCGTTTTTTGCGGCTATAGCCAATCTATAGAGAAATTTAGTATCGATTCTGGTGGAGCTTCGACTTCCGCAGGAGGAATTCAAATTCTTTATACTATTGGTGAAGTTGTTGTACAAGAATACAGCACTACTAACCTTTCGGTTTCCGAAGGCTTTATTAATTCTAGTTTTAGACTAAAAATAAATCCTGTGGCATATTTACAAGGCCCAATTTTAAATCCAGATACAGCTGGTCTTATGAATGACGATTTGCGTGTAGCAGATCTAATTCCGACCACAAGTCCTTATGAAGATCATGCAATTTGCGATGCTTCTGTGTTTTTAGTTACAGGTAATAATGCTATTGTTGACTGGGTTTGGGTTGAACTTCGTGATGGTAGTGATAATTCTATAATTAGCAATGCGCAATCTGCATTCTTGCAACGTGATGGCGATGTTGTTGCTATAGATGGTATGAGTTCTTTAAGTGCATCGCTTCCTGATGGTAATTATTATGTATCAGTGAGCCATAGAAATCATTTAGGCGTGATGAGCGCTTCTTCATTTGCATTAAGTGGAACAGATACTATAATTGATTTAACATCAGATCCTAATCTAGTAACTGGTGGTAACAATGCTGTTGTAGTGTTGTCTAACGGAAACCATGGTGCCTATGCTGGAGATTATGATGAGAATAATCAAATACAAAATGTGGATGCCAATAGTGTTGTACAGCTTATAGGAGGCACAGGTTATACGAATGCAGATATGGATGCTAATACTCAAATACAAAATACGGACGTCAATGCATTAATTCAACCTAATATTGGACTCGGTCAGCAGTTTAACAGAGAGGATAGTGAACGAGAGTTTTTAGATGCTGGTATCACGCTTACGTTTGCCAATGCACAAATCACTAATGATGGTAATGATGACTTTTATGAAGCAGATGTTTTAATTGCTTCTACTGAAGATTTTTATATAGGTTCGGGTCAAATCTATTTCGATTACAATACAGATGCTTTTGGAGACAATATATCTTCAAATAATGCTATTGAATACTCACAACCGCAAACTTCTATATTAGGCGGTTCTTATGTGGGACTTCCTGCTTATAAAGATTTTGTACAAAATGATAATAATACTTCAAGAGTATCGCTATCCTTCCAACAAAATTTTTCAGAATCCTTCATAGCAACTAATATTCCAGATATTCAAACTACAGCAACACCTAAAGCATTGTTTCATCTTAAAATAAAATTTATTGATGCCAGTGAAGACCCTGAGGTTTGTTTCTACAATCAAGGTGTATTTCAAGATCAATTTTATACAGCATGTGGAGGTGCTGGTGCTGCAGATTGTACTAATAACCCTGGAGAGCAAATTACAGATGACACCTATGATTGTTCTGGAGCAGATATAGATACATTGAATTTAGACGCATATCAAGAGAACACTATTGTCATATTTCCAAACCCAGTTCGTAAGACATTTGAAATTAAAGGGATTAAAAATCCGTATGATTTAAATATTTATGATGTTTCCGGAAAATTAGTACTTCAGTTGAGCAATATTATAAATCAAACTATCGATATGAGTGTCTATGAAAATGGTGTGTATTTGGTTGAAATTATAACAGATAAAGACTCAATCACTAAAAAGATTGTAGTTAAATAATATATTAGTTGAATTTGAAACAGTCTTTTAAAAGACTAGAAAATAAATCCCAATAAATAGCATGATTAATAGAGGAGGAATGGCTAAAACTTAGGTTTATGTTGTTCCTTTTTTGCTAAATGAGTATCGGTTAATATTCTTTATATTTATTGAATCAATTTTTTATATGATTAAGAAGCTACTCGTCTTATGTTTTATGTTGTGCTTTGGGTTTCTTCAAAGTCAGCAAAAGACTGAGACTTCTTTTTTGAATTTTAATGAAATTAAACAAGAGGTTTCCGGACAATGGATTTCTTCAATATATCAAGATAAAGACGGATTTATTTGGGTTGGTACACAAGATGGATTGTATAAATATGATGGAAAGAATTTTAAAGCATTTCGTTACAATCCTACCAATAAAAATTCTTTACCTGCCAATTGGGTACGCTCTATAAATCAAGATAAAAACGGTGTGTTTTGGCTAGGAACTCATGGCGCTGGTTTAGTGAAATTTGAGGAGAGTACTTTAAAATTTACCGATGTTGACATGTCTTCGCCAACTGAAAGCGATAATATAAAATTAGTTTTTGATGCTATTACCACAAAAGCATTAACAACTTGGGTTGTTAGTGATAATGGATTGTATAGAAAGTCCTTAACAGATCCTTTTTTTGTAAAAATCGTAAAGCCAGGTAACTCAACGCGAGTTTATGAGTTGCACGACGGCTCAGAAATTGTAGTTTTTGAAAACAAACTCTTTTCTTTTAATAAAACAACCAACAAATTAGAAGTCTTACTTAGTGATATTCCTATTGATAAACTTTTGATTTCTGGTGAAAAATCAATCATTTACAACTCAGAAGGGAAGCTGTACCGTTATAATTTTATAGGATCTCCTAAAGAAATTAATATACCAAATAATGAAACAATCAATTCAATATCTAATCTCCAAAACGGCAAATGTATTTTAGTTGGTGATGTGAAAAATTATAGTTTTGATGTAACATCTGAAACGTTTGAAACTTATAATTATAACATTCAACAATTCGAAAAATTAGGCATTAATGAACTTTTTATCGATAAGCAAAACCTGTTATGGGTAGCCACTAATAAAGGTTTATTTAAAGAAAGTTTATTGGGAAAAGTTTTTACTGGCACAATAGATTTACATGCTAGAAAAATTTTAAAAAGCTTAGACACGACATACATTGGTGGAGGCAAAGGCTTACATAGAATTATTAATAATACTGATGGATCACAAGAACAAGAAACACTTAATAATACTAGAGTAACTTCACTTTGCAAAACTAAAGATGGTTTGTGGTTTGGCCATTATTATGGAAGCGTATTTTTTGTTGATAAAAATGATAATATAAA
This sequence comes from Psychroserpens ponticola, assembly GCF_023556315.2. Lineage (NCBI taxonomy): Bacteria > Pseudomonadati > Bacteroidota > Flavobacteriia > Flavobacteriales > Flavobacteriaceae > Psychroserpens > Psychroserpens ponticola. The sequence goes on from NZ_CP116221.1 coordinate 3,858,376, forward strand.
AACGATTGATTTGCGACAAGGGAATCACGAATCACTTAGAATTTATGGAATTGTTGAAGATAAAAACAATAGAATATGGGTAAGCACTTGGTTCGGAATTTATATGCTCAATCCTGATGGTGAGATTAGTAATACATATAATTTAAAATCTAAGCATGATGGAAAAGATGTTAAAATACTCAAAGTATTAATTGATAATGATGATAATTTATGGGCAATAACCGTTGGTGATGGCGTGTTTAGAATACCAAATATTTCTGAAGTAAATGCTTCAACAGATACATTGATTTACAAACATTATGTACATGATGACGATGATGAAAATACTATAAATACCAATGTTGTTATGGAAATTCATTTAAGTCCAAAAGGCAATATTTGGATTGGTTCAGATTTTGGAATTAATACATATAACAAAGAAAAAGACAATTTTGACCCGTTGATTGTTAATGGTACTTTTTTCGATAAAAAAATAATGGCAATTGAAACAGATGTTAATAATTTAATGTGGGTTAGCACTATTACTGATGGCATTTATGTTTACAACCAACGAAACAATAGACTTTTTAACTTAAGAGAAGAAGATGGCTTAGTGTCTAACGCATGCTTATATACATCGAGCACAAACGATAAAAACACACTCTATTTTGGCACAGATAATGGTGTGCAAATTATCGATGCATCGCGTTTTTCTTATCCAGAGGTTAAAACCGCACCCAAATTTACTGCGTTAACTATTAAAGACGAAAAATTATCTGTAATTCAAAATTTATCTGCACAAAATCAACCTATTAATATTGATTATAGTCAACCTAATTTTTCGGTGAGTTTTGCAATAACAGATTATCGTTTTCCGCAAAAAATAAATTATTATTACAAATTAGGTGATAATGCTGTTTGGACAAAATCTGAAGACAATACCATTAACTTTAGCAGCCTAAATTTTGGAACTTATAACCTATATGTAAAGGCTGCATATCAAGTTGATGATGATGCTCCAATTGCTACGCTAGCATTAAAAATAAATCCACCTTGGTATAAATCAATAGTAGCTTATAGTTTGTTTTTTCTCCTATTAGCAGCAGTTATTTTTTACTTTTTTCAATTGCGATACAAACAAAAATTGGCTTCCACTAAACTAAAAGCAGTAGAAGAATTAGACCATATAAAATCAAACCTTTTTACAAATATATCTCATGAACTCAGAACACCTCTAACCTTAATTTCTGGACCCATTGAGCATCAATTATCTAAAAACAATTTAGAAGAAGATGATCGAGAAGAATTAAGCTTAGTTAAGCGAAATGCAGACCGATTACTGAATCTTGTTAATCAACTCATGGATTTAGCTTTAATAGATTCAGGACAATTAAAACTTAAAATAAATGAAGGCAATTTAAATTTGCTTTTAAAACAAGCTGTAGATGCATTTCGATACCAAGCAGAAATTAATGGCATTAAAATATACTCAGACATAAATCAACTAGAATCTGTTTGGTACGACAGAGATAGCCTTCAAAAAATAGTCTTTAATTTATTATCGAACGCTGTAAAATACGCAACATCTAATTCTAGTATTGCGTTTAATGCTAGTCAGCAGGATAAAAACTTAGTGTTATCTGTTGTAAACTCTAGTAAAACTAAAAATGATTTAGCGCAACTTTTTCAACGTTTTTACCAGAATGATGCTTCTGCTGAAGGTATTGGTGTTGGCTTAGCTTTGGTGAAAGAATTAGTCATGCTAAACAATGGTACTATTTTGGCGAATAAGCTAGATGACGATACAATTCAGTTTACGGTAACCTTACCAATTGATAAATCAGCATTCAATATATCTGAAATTGAAAATAAGACGATTCAAAAAAATAAAAACGATGTTGTTTCAGAGATAAGTTTAACTGATGATACAGTTATACTTATTGTTGAAGATGATGATGATATAAGAGCATTTGTAACCAATGTTTTTAAAAATCACTATAAAATTATTGAAGCCGTAAATGGAGAAGAAGGAGTAAATATAGCGTTGCAACACATTCCAGATTTGATTATTAGCGACATTATGATGCCTATAAAAGATGGCGTTGTACTTTGTAATGATTTAAAAAACAATCAGTTGACAAGTCATATTCCTATTGTATTACTTACAGCAAAAGTTGGAGAGGAGCATGAAATTATAGGACTTAAAACAGGTGCAGATGCTTATATTACGAAACCATTCAGCTTAGAAAAACTAAAAACTAGAGTTGAAAAATTATTAGAAAGTAGAACACAATTACAAAAACATTACAGCAAAGGTTTTAATATTAGTCCAGAAATAAAAATTACATCTACAGAAACCGAATTTATTAAACGCCTACAAGAAACACTTCAATCTCATCTAACAAATTCCGATTTTACTAGTGAACAATTTGCAGAAGCAATGCTAATGAGTAGAACACAATTGCACAGAAAACTAAAAGCAATTGTGAATATGACAGCTTCCGAATTCATTCGAAAAGAACGCTTAAAATTAGCTGTACAATTACTAAAAGAATCTGATGAAACTGTAGCAGAAATAGCATATCAAGTCGGTTTTAATTCCTCTTCCTATTTTATTAAATGTTTTAAAGACATTTACGGCTGCACACCCAATGAATATCTTACTAAAAAATAATGAAACCCTTTTATTAGATTTTTTTTCATACAAAAACATCAATAAACAAAGGTTTTTTTAGTGTTGTCACATATGTCTTATGCTCTGACACATATTTAGCATCCAACGTATTACATATCGTATAGATTTACCATATCATCTAAAACAATGGTTATTCATGGTAGATAGTAATAAGAGTAATCCTAAAAATAAAACATCAAAAATTTACATCAATATAGACCACCTTAAAGATGGACTCTACCAACTACATCTCTTAAAAGAAAACAAGGTGATTAAAAAATTAAACTTTAAAAAATGAATTGTCATTGCGAGCAAAGCGCAGCAATCTCATAAATTAAAAAAACATATTAACATGAAAACAAAACTCTCACTTTTAGCACTATTAGTTTCAACAATTTTATTTGCACAAAATGGTATAAATTACAAAGCCATAATAAAAGATGCTAATGGTAATGTGGTTGCTAATGATTTAATACAAGTGCAATTTAGCATTCTACAAGGTGTAGCACAAACCAATGTGTATCAAGAAACACATACACCAACTACAGATACCAATGGACTTATAATTCTCAATATAGGAGAAGGTACAACACCTGATGATTTTAATAGTATTAATTGGAGTAACGACGACCACTTTTTAAATGTACAGGTAAATATAGGCTCTGGATTGGTAGATTTAGGAACCACTAGTTTTGGTACAGTGCCATATGCAATGCATACTTTAAATCCCCAAGGATTGGAAGCTATTAATGAAGGTAATGGTGTTGGTTGGCGAATAGCAACTGGAGCAGATGAAGATTATTATGGTGATATAGGAGCCCAAGCGGTAGATTTATCCTTTCAAGGTTTTTCTAGTAATAGAGGAGCAACAGGTCTTTATTCTTTTGCTTCAGGTGCAGCAACTATAGCTAATGCTCCATACTCTGTAGTATTTGGTGAAGGATCTAATTCATTGGGTAGATCATCTTTTTCTTTAGGAAGATATGCAACTGCCTCAGGAGATTATTCAACAGCTATGGGAGAAAGCACACAAGCTTCAGGCAGTTATAGTTTTGCTATAGGAAACGATACTGAGGCTTCAGGTAACTATTCTACAGCAATTGGACTTGCTAATGAGGCTTTAGCTGATTTTGCGCATACTATTGGCAGAGGACTTATAACAGATTCTTATTCGTCATTTATAATAGGACATTATAATCTTAATTATGGTGGATTAAATTCAGCAGAGTGGATTCCATACGATCCACTTTTTGTAATAGGCAATGGTTTTAATGATAGTAATAGAAGTAACGCATTAATTGTTTATAAAAATGGTTCTATGAACATAAATAGCTCAACAAATGGTCTTAGAATAAATTCTAATGGGTCTGATGGCATTCGTATATTGGGTGATAATGATAACGGCATTCTTGTGACTAGCGCTAATCAATATGGTGGAAGTTTCATAGGTGATTCTGCTGCGATTTTTGCTGAAGCCAATATCAATGCAAATCCAGATATTATTCTAGGAGGTGATAGTGGTGGAAATACTATGGATGACGGAATCATAGCGTCAGACCCTAGTCTTGATGGTAGCGACATTTATTTAAGAAGTAATGATGCTGTCGTTATTGAATTAGATCATGATGCTAGTTCTACAAATAGTTCGTTTCAAGTACATGACAGTTCAGGTGATGCTGTCTTTCAGGTATTTGAAAGTGGTAATCATATTATTGATTCAGAAGTAATTGGTTTAAATATTATATCAGAATATATAGGGCTTTATATTCCTAATTCTGGGAACGAAGCAATATTTATAAATAATCCAGGTAGTAATGGTATTCAAATTTCTAGCCCAACAAATGCTGGTGTTGTAATCACCAGCCCAGGCAATAGTGGCTTGTATGTTGTTAATGCAGGTGATTTTGGAGCAGATATAGAAGGTGATACAGCTGGATTAGCTGTTAGTAGTTCTACAAGTAGTAATCCAGATATCATATTAAGAGGAAATAGTTCTGCAAATACTAGTGATGACGGTATTATAGCGTCAGATCCTAACTATTCAGGCAGTGACATTTATTTAAGAAGTAACGATGCTGTGGTTATTGAATTAGATCATGATGCTAGTACTGCAAATAGTTCCTTTCAAGTACATGACAGTGCAGGTAATGTCGCTTTTCGGGTATATGAAGATGGTAATGCTAATTTAGCTGGTAATTTAACTCAATTTTCAGACAGACGCTTAAAACAGGATATTGCCGACTTGCATTATGGTTTAAATGAAATTCTACAACTACAACCTAAAGCATACCATTGGAAAAAGAATAAACAAGAACATAAATCATTAGGTCTTATTGCGCAAGATGTTCAACTTATTATAAATGAGATTGTCAATACTCAAAATGATGAATCCAAAACATTAGGGATTAGTTATATAGAATTGATTCCTATACTCATTAATGCCATAAAAGAACAGCAAAAAATAATTGATAACGAAAAGTCAATTAATTCTAAACAAAACTCACAACTAGAAGCACTCTTATCAAGAATAGAAATATTAGAATCTAATGCTTCAAATTAAAACCTAAGAAAATGAAAACAAAACTTACAGTTTTAGCACTATTAATTTCAATAGTGACAGTAGCCCAAAATGGTATCAACTATAAAGCCGTTATCAAGGATGATTTAGGTAATGTTGTTGCAAATTCCAATATTGATGTTCAAATATCTTTAGAAATTTTTACACTACCAGTATATGTTGAAACGCATAATGTTGATACAAATGCAAATGGTTTAATTATTCTAAACATTGGAGAAGGAACTGTTGTTGAAGGCGCTTTTGAGAGCATTGATTGGAAAAATGATAAACCAAACCTCAATGTACAAATAGATATAGGTAATGGGTATGTAGATTTAGGAAGCACACCATTTAAAGTAGTACCTTATGCCATACGAGCCATGCAAAATGAAGGTTTAGTAGAAATTTTTGAAGGAGGCAATAGAGGTTTAAGACGTCATAATGCTAATCCAGATTATTATGGAGATATTGGAGAAGGCGCAGTTGATTTGAGTTTTTCTGATTCAGATTTTGCTCCTTTTGGAGCCATTGGAGATTATTCTTTTGCTATGGGAATATATGCTTCTGCTTTAGGAACTAACTCCTTGGCTATAGGCTTAACAGCAGATGCATCAGGCAGAGGTTCAATAGCATTAGGGTCTTATTCAGAAGCATCAGGAAATGATTCTTTTGCAATAGGAAGAAGTGCTGAAGCAATATCAGATTACGCAATAGCTTTGGGCAATGAAACTGTTGCTTCAGGTGAATATTCAACAGCAATTGGCTATGATTCAAGCGCATCAGAAAACTACTCCACAGCAATAGGTTCTAGTGTAAATGCATCAGGTTTTGCTTCGATGGCAATGGGTACGGCTATAACAGCTTCAGGTGATAGGTCTACAGCAATGGGATTTAGTACAACAGCTTCAGGCGAATACTCAACAGCAATGGGTAGATCTACGCAAGCATTTGCCTATAACTCAACAGCAATAGGGCGTTACAATGTTAGTGGAGGAAATGCAACTATATGGAATGATATAGATCCACTATTTGAAATTGGTAATGGAACTTCAAGTACAGAAAGAAGTAATGCCTTAACTGTTCGAAAAAATGGAAATCATATTATTAATTCAAGCTCTACAGGTTTAACAATTTCTGCAGAGAGTACAGGGATAATTATTAATAACCCTGGACAAAGTGGTGTTTTTGTATCTGGAGCTGAAAACTATGGAGCAAGTTTAGAGGGTGAAATATCTGGTCTAACAACTAGAAGCTCAAATAGTGAGAATCCCGATCTTATTTTAAGAGGAAATAGTTCAGCTAATAATAGTGATGACGCTATTATTTCATCAGATCCTACTTATGGAAGTAGTGATTTTTACATCAGAAGTTATGATGGAGTCATAGTTCAGTTGGATTATGATGATAATGAATCTGGCTCTTTTATTGTAAGAAATGGAGATAATGAAAATTCGTTTTCTGTTAGTGAAGGTGGAAATATTGACATTTATGGTAATGTGGATATTTCAGGTAATACAGATATATCAGGAAATGTCGATATAGATGGGACTTTACGAATAGGAGATGAAGATATTGAGGATGAAGGATTAAACCAACTTTCATTTAATGCAGATTTAATACCTGCTGTTGAAGGTGCTTTTAGTATTGGAAGTGCATCTCGCAGATGGAGATATATTTATGCTACCTATGGAAATATTCTTATCTCAGATAGAAGAAATAAAACAAATATTGTGTCATTAAACTACGGATTAAAAGATATTATGAAACTAAATCCTGTAAGTTTTAATTTTAAAACAGATCCAAACGGCGACGTCAAGTTAGGTTTAATAGCTCAAGATGTATTGAAAGTCATTCCAGAAATTGTAAAAACACACGACTGGAAAACTGATGAGAATGGTAATAAAATAAAAAAGGAGCTAGAGCGAATGGGTGTGTTCTACTCAGATTTAATACCTGTACTTATCAAAGCCATTCAAGAGCAACAAAAACTTATAGATACTCAAAAAACAGAGTTAAATAATCTATCCGCAGAAATAGAAAACGTAAAAAATATTGATTTACGTGTAAAGCAATTAGAAGCACTATTAAAACAGTAAAATATTAATCTTATATATTAATTAGTAACCTGCTGTGCATTTTGTGTCTAAAAACTCGGTTTGCTGTCAGTTCGAGTGATTTTGAGGCACGAAAAATTGTATCGAGAACCTTTTTATAGCTAAAATCATTGTTATCGATACAAGTTTTTCTCATTTCCAATCGAAAAATTCGCTCGAACTGACGAATTTCATCAAAATGCACAACGGGTTAATTAGTAATAAAGGAATAACTTAAACTTAGGTTTGTGTTATTCTTTTTTTTAGTTATATACCCAATTATCAACGAATTCTATACCATCTTCAACGAATTCTAGAAGCGTCCAAATTTTACTCCAAAACCAATATACATTTGAAGTATCAAACAAGTATAAACCCATAAAAACAAATCATTATGAGAACTTTAAAGAACACCCAAGAAAACAAAACAATGTCTACTTCAAAAAGAATAGTACAAAGCCTTTTAATTGTAGCTGTATTATTTATTGCATCAGATGTATTTTCACAAACTAAAGAAGTCGAATTTGATGTCTACACAACATCAGCAACAAAAGCATCAAAATATTTATTAGCAGATGATGTTGCACTTCGTGATTGCCCTTCAGTACAATGCGAACAATTAACAACCATAAATATTGGAACCAATGTGAGATTGTTAGCAAAGAGCGAAACACCACATACCATAAACGGAATTAAAAGCAAATGGTATAAAGTAAAAATGGGTTCGCAAATCGGATGGATTTTTGGAGGAATGATCTCTCAAAAAACAATGGTAAGTAACACCAATCCAGAAATAAGATTTGTTTTTGGTGAAGCTGGATTTGATTTTAAAGGAAATAAACAATTTCAAGTAAGAGCTTTAAAAAATGGAATTCAGGTCGATAAAATTGTATTCCAATCAGAGCGATTAAGTCATGCTAATATTACATTATTGAATCAAAAAGACAAGAAATCAACAGTAGATGTTATTACACTTAATAATACATTAGATGCTGCATCTTACATTGTATTTAAAAATAATAAACTTCAAAAAACGAACACTTTAGTTGCTAGTAACATGACTAAACCAATATACACTGGCTTGTCATATGTGTTTTGCGAAGGAGAAGAAAATTAATTAATGTTGTAGTTGATGTTTTTAGCGCTACGTTTCTTTTTAGAGCGTAGCGCTTTTTTACATATCATCAAAATTGTATATACTACAATACCTAAAACTGCGTTCAAAATTGTAAGTTGCACATAGATATCTATACTATATTGAAACCTATTTTATCATATTGCCTTTTTGTTTTTTGCTCGTTTTTTGTTGTTAATATGCAATCTCAAAATAAGCAACTTAGAGCCTATACTTTAGAAGATGGTTTACCTCAATCTCAAGTATATGCTTTAACGTTAGATGCCAAAGGATATTTGTGGTTAGGTACTCAAGGTGGTGGTTTAGCGCGTTTTGATGGAAGTGATTTTAAAGTGTTTAATAAAACACACGGATTAGCTTCTAATTATATTCACGCAATTAAGGCTTCGAATGACACACTGTTCTTAGGAACTCAAAAAGGGATTTCTGTTAAGGTTAAAGACGTCTTTTATAATATAAAAACACCTCAGGTTAATGAAATTTTAAAGTTTGGACATACAGTTTATGCATTAACTGATAACGGGCTTTATAAATTAATCAATGGCATTTCCGTAGAAAAAGTAAAATTACATTCAGTAATAAACAATAGTCAAATCAATGATTTGGTTTTTGATGGAAATTATTTTTGGGTAGCAACCAACAACGGACTTTGGAAATTAAGTGCTCTAAATTCTGAAGCAAAAACAATAGAACAATTGGATCACAATGATTATATAGATCTTGCAATTTTAGATGCAAAGATTTTTGCGTCAACATTTAATTATGGCACACTGGTCATTGAAACTCAAAACTTTGAAGACGCATATTTAATTAGAACACCTTTAAGAATCAATAGTATCTCAATTCAAAATAGTAATCAACTTTGGATCGCGACCGATAATGAAGGCGTTTCTGTTGTTGATACCGAAACATTTAAAGTGCTTTTTACTATTAAAAACACAAACGGACTTTCTACGTCTGATGTTAGAGAAGTGTTATCTGATCAACACGGAAACATTTGGATTGGCACTTCAGGAGGAGGCTTGTATAAATATTTTCAAAACAGTTTCAAGCACTATAATATTGAAACCGGTTTAAATGGAAACCGAATTTATGCTGTTCATCACAATGAAAATGGCTTATGGGTTTCAAATTCTGAAGCTGGATTAATGAAAATTGATCCAATGGGAATTCATGATGTAGAACTTCCTGAAGCCTTTTCACAAGTCAAAATAAAATCCATTACGAGTGATAAAAATGGAAATATTTGGGCTGGATCTGATGGTAAAGGATTAGTGTTTAAAGGGAAAGTGCTCTCAGATTCGATTGCTATTGATACATTAAAAAAATCAAAAAAGAGAATTCCTATAGAACGCCTTAAAACAAAAATATTTAATACTGAAAATGGCTTCCCTTTTGATTGGATAAGAACCATACATACTGAAAATGATACAGTTTGGGCAGCGACATATTCTAACGGAATTGTGAAGTTTAGTTACGATCCTGAATTAGATGATATAACCATTTATAGAACTTATTCGAGCCTTGAAGGATTAGAAGATGTTTATATAATGGATATGACTAAAGATGATGATGGTCGATTATGGTATGCAACAAAAAATGGTCATTTAGGGTATTTAAAAGAAAATCGAATCACACATTTAGGATTGGCTTTAGATCAGGATATTTCAATTAATTCTATTGTAGTTCAAAATAGCACTGTGTTCTTAGGAACTGCTGGTAATGGAGTATGGTGGTCTAACGACACAAATTTTAGTGTGTTTAAAAAATTAAAAGGAACTAAAAATCTAACGTCAGAAAATGTGTATCAACTCATTTTTGATGATCAAGGTTATTTATGGATTGGTTCAGAAAAGGGTGTAGATAAAGTAGAATTAAGTAAAGATTATGATATTAATGATGTTTTTTTCTTCGGAAGAAATGATGGTTTCTTAGGTATTGAAACATGCTTAAACGCAGTTGATAAAGACCATAAAGGACATCTATGGTTTGGTGCTATTAATGGTTTAACTGAGTATCAACCAACAGATATTAGTCTAAATCTTAAAAAGCCCAAACTTTTTTTAGAGGATGTAAAAGTGGCTTACAAAAGTATTGACACAATTAATTTGTCACTTTGGAGTAATTCAGACAAAGTGTTGAGGTTAAATCCAAATCAAAATCAAGTTAGTTTTTCTTTTAAAAGTATAGATGTCAATCATCCAAACGGAATTGAATATCGTTATAAATTAAATGATAACGATTGGAGTCTTTGGTCTACAAATAATACTCAAGATTTTTCAGAACTCAATTATGGAGCACATAAATTTATTACTCAATCAAGAAACTATAGATGGATTGAAAGTGAACCAACTCGATTTTCATTTTTCATTGAAAAACCTCTATATAAAAAAACATGGTTTCAGTGGTTAATTATTGGAATTACAGTATTAATATTTGTTTTTTCAATTCTTCAATATGTAAAGCGCTTAAAGAATAAAAACAGAAAAGAACAAGAACGATTGCAATTAGAAAACCATTTATTAACGCTAGAACAAAAGGCTTTGCGTTTACAAATGAATCCGCATTTTATTTTTAATGTACTAAACGGAATTAAGGCGATGGCTCCAACAAAACCTGAAAAAATGAATGATACAGTGAATAGTTTTGCTACGCTTTTAAGAGAAACATTAGTAAATTCTAGAAAAGATAAGATTGGTTTAGATCAAGAAATTAAAACATTAAAACATTATATTGAAGTTGAGCGTTTAATGGCTGAAGAATCTTTTGAATATGATATTATTTTGAATACCGATTTAGATGTTGAAGAAATTTTAATTCCTCCAATGTTAATTCAACCTTTTGTCGAAAACGCAATTCGACATGGGATTTTAAAAGGTCCAAGAAAAGGAAAACTCAAAGTTCAATTTGACACCACAGATGAAATTTTGAAAGTAGCCATTGAAGATAATGGTATCGGGATTTATAACTCTCAACAACAAAAGCCAAAAACAGATCATCAATCCATGGCTCTTAAAGTTACAAGAGAACGATTAGAGTCTATATCTGGCAAAGATGCTTTGAAAATAAATGAAACAAAACAAAAAGACGGAACGATTGATGGCACAACAATAGTGTTTAAAATCCCGTTAGAAACTGATTATTAGATATGTTAACTGCAATTATAGTAGAAGATTTATTAGATGCAATGCTGCTTTTAAAAAGTGATATTGAAAAGCATCATCCAGAAATAAAAATTATAAACACAGCCAAAAGTGTAGTTGAAGCGGCAAAAGTGTTACGCACTACTGATCCAGACATTTTGTTTTTAGATATTATGCTAGGTGATGGTACTGGGTTTGATGTTCTTGAGATTTTCCCAGAATTAAAATCTAAGATTATTTTTGTCACAGCAAGTGATGAATTTGCAATTAAAGCGTTCAAATTTGCTGCAATTGATTATGTTTTAAAGCCTTATGCGCAAGAAGAATTAACACAAGCAATAGAAAGAGCTAAACAACAAATTCAACCAAATAAAGAACGACTAAACATTTTAAAACAAACGTTAAATTCTCCAGATAAGAAGCCAGATAAAATCTCGCTACACACTTTAGATAAAATTATAATTGTCAACTTAGATGATATTATTCGTTGTGAATCTGATAGTAATAATACAATGTTTCATCTTCAAGACGGAAGAAAAATATTTGTAACTAAAACTCTAAAGTATTTTGCAGATCTATTAAAACCTTATGGGTTTTTGAGAGTGCATCAAAGCCATTTAGTCAATTTGCAATGCATAAGTGCGTTTATTAAAACAGATGGTGGCTATTTAATGCTTAAAAACGGAAAAAGTGTTCCAGTATCAGTGAGAAAAAAATCTGAAGTCATTGAAGTTTTAGACCAAATGCACAGATAGAAAGGAGAGTTTTTGAATTTAATTCAATGTTTTTTTTTAAAAAAGAAAACCGAAACATAGATAAAATCGTATATTTAATGATAGTAATATCCAACATAACAACGCATTAAAACTAAAATAATGTTGAATTACTTTTAATTTTGTCAAAAAAGCATATATTTGACATTCTGAAAATTTTAACAATTTCAAGACTACAAACTACATTTCGTCGATGTTTTTTGTTTTTTTGGGGTGAGTTTTCAAATTTTATTTTGTTGACCCAGTTTTTTTTATACTTTTACCGCCTAATGAGAATACAAAACAGGAAATATATTGCCTCAATCTTATTTGTATTAATAAGTTTTGTATGTAATGCACAGCCAGACGGCTCACCACCACCACCTGCGCCACCACCACCTCCAGGTATGCCTATAGATGATTTTTTACCTATTTTATTAGTGATTGCAATTATTTATGGAATAGTAAAGCGATTTAAATTGTCAAGACGTTAAGAAGATATAACACTTATCTGATATCGTAGAGTCTCTTTATATATTTTCCAACGACATCAAATTCTAAATTTACAACAGTTCCCTTAGTAAACATGTTAAAATTAGTGTGCTCATATGTATAAGGTATTATTGCTACACTAAATCTATTTGATTTAGAATTCACAACAGTTAAGCTAACACCATTAACCGTTATTGATCCCTTTTCAATAGTAATGTTTTTTAGACTTTTATCGTATTCAAAGGTGTAAACCCAACTTCCGTCTACTTCTTCAATCAATTTACAAATTGCTGTTTGATCAACATGACCTTGAACAATGTGGCCATCAAGTCTGTCGCCTAATTTCATTGCTCTCTCTAGATTTATTTGATCTCCATTTTTTAATTCGCTAAGATTAGTCTTGTCTAGCGTCTCTTTAATTGCTGTAACCGTATAAGTGTCATCTTTAATATGCACAACTGTTAAACAAATACCATTATGAGAAACACTTTGATCAATTTTTAATTCATGTGTTATTTTAGACTGTATAGTTAGATGAAGGTTTTCCCGTTCATTTTCTAATTTGATAACACTCCCTAAATCTTCAATAATACCTGTAAACATAATGTCAATTAAATAGTTAAATTTGTAATGGTAAAAATACGCACAAAAGATAGCTTTTAATTAAAATGACATATAAATTTTAGCCAAAATCAAAGTGAGAAAGTGCTAAAGGATGAGAGTAAATACATGAAGAAAGAGAATAAAATAAAATTAGGAATTTCAATTGGAGACCTTAACGGTATCGGTTCAGAAATCATTATAAAAACATTTGAAGACAATAGGATGTTGGAGTTTTGTACACCTGTTATTTTTGCTTCAATAAAAACAATGTCTTTTTTTAAAAAGCATTTTAAAAGTAATATTAATTTTCATGGAATTAATCATACAGATCAAATTGTTGAAGGAAAAGTGAATGTACTTAATGTTTGGAAAGAAAATGTGATTATTAAGTTTGGTGAAGAGAATGTTAAGATTGGTCAGTATTCAGTTAAATCTCTTGAGAAAGCAACTGAAGCGTTAAAAACAGAAGCAATAGATGTACTCGTAACTGCGCCAATTCATAAACACAATATCCAATCTGAAAGTTTTAAATTTCCTGGTCACACTAATTATTTAGCCGAAAAACTTGGAGGTGAAAGCCTTATGTTTATGGTTACTGAAAACCTAAAAGTAGGATTGCTTACAGACCATGTGCCAGTAAAAGATGTACCTAAGCAAATCACTTCAGAACTCATTATAAAAAAAATTGACACAGTTTATAATTCTTTAGTTAAAGATTTTAGAATCAGTAAACCTAAAATTGCTGTTTTAGGTATCAATCCTCATGCTGGTGATAATGGTGTCATTGGAAATGAAGATGATAATGTGTTGAAACCAACCTTAGAAAAAATTAGAGAAAACAAAAAACTAGTTTACGGACCATATTCAGCTGATAGTTTTTTCGGTTCAGGTAATTATAAAAACTTTGATGCTGTAATTGCTGCTTATCACGATCAAGGTTTAATCCCTTTCAAAACCATAGCGTTTGGACATGGTGTAAACTATACTGCAGGACTTAATAGAGTAAGAACATCTCCAGATCATGGTACAGCTTTTGAAATTGCAGGAAAAGGTGAAGCTGACAATGGTTCGTTTAAAGAAGCGGTTTTCTCAGCCATTCAAATTTTTAAGAATAGGACTGAATTTGAAACAATCTCCAGCAACCCTTTAAAACAAAGGCCAAAAAAGATATAAACATTTTTTGTTTATAACACATAAAAAACAAATAAATATATATATATTTGCAGGCTCAAAATGAATGCGATCATGAAGCCTTTAAACGACTATACCATACCATATGTTGGTCTTAAGATAGGAAAGCATCATTTTGATTATCAGATTGATAAAAAGTTCTTTGAGTATTTTGAGTATGATGATTTTAATGATGTAGATGTCAAAACAGAGTTGATTTTTGAAAAGAAAACAACACTGTTAGAGTTGCATTTCCAAGTTTCGGGCTTTGTAAATGTTAATTGTGATCTTACAAATGAACCCTATAATCAAGATGTAAACGGCATGTTTGATCTGGTTGTTAAGTTTGGAGATGAATATAATGATGATTTTGAAGACATCGTTATTTTACCTCATGGTGAGTATGAAATAAATGTTGCACAGTTTATATATGAGTTAATCATATTATCAATGCCAGCAAAACGAATACATCCAGGAGTTGAAGATGGTACATTAGATTCAGAGATACTTAAAAAATTAGAAGAGTTAAGCCCAAAAGGCTTAAAAGAAAAAGAAGAAACATCTGAGGATATAGATCCTCGTTGGAATACATTAAAAAAACTATTAACGGATAAATAACATATAAAATGGCACATCCTAAAAGAAAAATATCTAGAACAAGAAGAGATAAGCGTAGAACACATTATAAAGCATCTGTTCCTACTATTGCTACGTGTCCTACAACAGGAGAAGCACACCTTTACCATAGAGCTCACTGGCATGAAGGTAAATTGTATTACAGAGGTCAAGTATTAATTGACAATTCTGAAAAAGAAGAAAATTTAGCATAAGTATTATGCACGCATATAATAAAACGCTCAGAGATGAGCGTTTTTTTTATGTTTAATTTCTATAAGTCTTAAAAACGACTTAATTTGCGCCATAATGGTTCAAAATTTAGTAAATTCATTAAAATTTCGCCTTTTTTTGATGATTTTTGCCTTTTTAGTACTGTTTTAAAATTTCAATATGAGTAAAATCACAGCTGCAATAACAGGTGTAGGAGCTTATTTACCTGAATATAAATTGACCAACCAAATTTTGGAAACCATGGTCGAGACTAATGACGAATGGATTACCACACGTACAGGTATTAAAGAACGTAGAATTCTTAAAGAAGAAGGTAAAGGAACATCTTTCCTTGCTATAAATGCTGCAAACGACCTTATAAATAAAAAAGGACTTGATCCCAAAGACATTGAATTAGTCATTGTTGCTACAGCAACTCCAGATATGAAAGCGGCTTCAACCGCAGCTTTTACTGCCACAGAAATAGGTGCAACCAATGCCTTTTCATTCGATTTAGAAGCTGCTTGTTCGAGTTTTCTATTCGGAATGTCTGTTGCTTCGAGTTATATTGAATCTGGTAAATACAAAAATGTGTTGCTTATTGGTGCAGATAAAAACTCATCTTTTATAAATTATAAAGATAGAGCTACCTGTATTATTTTTGGAGATGGAGCAGGTGCTGTACTATTTGAACCAAATAACGAAGGTCTAGGACTACAAGATGAATTATTAAGAAGCAATGGTGAAGGAAGAGAGTTCCTTCAAGCGACTTATGGAGGATCTTCATATCCAATTAATGCAGATACATTTAATGAAGGAAAGCACTACGTGTTTCAAGAGGGAAAGACTGTATTTAAGAATGCTGTCTTTAACATGGCAGATGTAACCGAACGTATTATTGAAAGAAATAACTTAACAAATGATGATATTTCTTGGTTAGCAGCACACCAAGCTAACAAACGCATCATTGAAGCCACGGCAAAGAGAGTCTCTCTAGATCCTGCCAAGGTGATGATGAACATTCATAAGTATGGAAATACAACATCGGCAACACTACCATTATTATTACACGATTACGAATCACAATTAAAAAAAGGTGATAAGATTATATTCGCAGCATTTGGAGGCGGATTTACTTGGGGCTCAATATATTTGAAATGGGCTTATAATTCCTAACTTTTTTAACTAACTAATTAAAAGACTAACTAATTATGGATATTAAGGAAATTCAAAACTTAATCAAATTTGTAGCCAAATCAGGCGCAAGTGAGGTTAAATTAGAAATGGATGATATTAAAATCACCATTAGAACCGGTTCAGAAGATAGAGGAGAATCAACTACTTACGTTCAACAAATACCGATGAATCAACCAGTAGCTCAAGCAATACCAGCTGTAGCTCCTGCAGTTGCTTCTGCTGCTACAGTAGTAGAAACAGAATCTTCATCAGATGATTCAAAATATATTACTATTAAATCACCAATCATTGGAACGTTTTATCGTAAGCCATCTCCAGACAAACCTGTATTTGTTGAGGTAGGAACTTCAATCGGAGAAGGTGATGTGCTTTGTGTTATTGAAGCAATGAAATTGTTTAATGAAATAGAATCTGAAGTGTCAGGGAAAATCGTTAAAATTTTAGTTGATGATTCTTCACCAGTAGAATTTGATCAACCATTATTCTTAGTTGATCCATCATAACCAAATTTAAAATTCCAAAATGAAATTCCTAATATATTGGAATTTGGAATTTGAGATTTTAAATAGAAATAAGTTATGTTTAAAAAAATATTAATAGCCAATAGAGGTGAAATAGCACTACGTGTTATTAGAACCTGTAAAGAAATGGGTATCAAAACCGTTGCAGTATATTCTACAGCTGATGCCGAAAGTTTACACGTAAAGTTTGCTGATGAAGCAGTTTGTATTGGACCTCCTTCAAGTAGCGAATCATATTTAAAAATACCAAACATTATTGCAGCGGCAGAAATTACAAATGCTGATGCTATTCATCCAGGCTACGGTTTTTTATCAGAAAACGCTAAGTTTTCAAAAATCTGTGAAGAACACGATATTAAATTTATCGGAGCTTCCCCAGAGATGATTAATCGAATGGGAGATAAAGCAAATGCTAAAGCGACCATGCTTGAAGCTGGAGTACCTTGTGTGCCTGGAAGTGAAGGCGTAATAGAAGATTTTGACGAATGTAAAAAAGTAGCAAAAGAAACCGGTTATCCAGTTATGCTTAAAGCATCTGCTGGTGGTGGTGGAAAAGGAATGCGTGCCGTTTGGAAACCTGAAGAACTACAAAACGCTTGGGAATCTGCTAGAGCAGAATCTAAAGCGGCCTTTGGAAATGATGATATGTACATGGAAAAACTCATTGAAGAGCCACGTCATATTGAAATTCAAATTGTAGGAGATTCTACAGGAACAGCATGCCATTTGTCAGAAAGAGATTGCTCAATTCAAAGACGTCATCAAAAACTAACTGAAGAAGTACCTTCGCCTTTTATGACGACAGCTTTACGTAAAAAAATGGGTGATGCAGCGGTAAAAGCAGCAGAATACATTAAATATGAAGGCGCAGGAACTGTAGAATTTCTGGTAGATAAGCATCGCAAGTTCTACTTTATGGAAATGAATACGCGTATTCAAGTTGAACATCCTATTACAGAGCAAGTTATAGATTTTGATTTAATTCGTGAACAAATATTAGTGGCAGCTGGAGTTCCAATCTCTGGTAAAAATTATACACCTAATTTACATTCAATAGAGTGTCGTATCAATGCTGAAGATCCATTTAACGATTTTAGACCATCACCAGGTCGTATCACAACATTACACGCTCCAGGTGGTCATGGTGTACGTTTAGATACACATGTTTACGCTGGTTATGTGATTCCGCCAAACTATGATTCTATGATTGCAAAGTTGATTACAACTGCGCAAACTCGTGAAGAAGCCATCAATAAAATGAAACGCGCTTTAGATGAGTTTGTTATCGAAGGTATTAAAACCACCATTCCTTTTCACAGACAATTAATGGAGCATCCAGATTATCTGGCTGGTAATTACACCACGAAGTTTATGGAAGATTTTGTGATTAAACCTATAGAAGAATAATAAAAAAACTCCGAAATTAACGTTTCGGAGTTTTTTTATGCTGTTACCCTTTTCCGCAATAGCTCCAAAGCGTCAGGCTATCCGCTAAATCTTTTTTGAAAAAACAAAAAAGGATATCACTTCTATCCTTAACAGAGGTGTATACAAAAATGTAGTTCCAGATTTTAGAGTTAAGCCAGCCAAAAATTACTATTTTTACTAAACAACACAACAATATTGAATTTATCTTATTGGGAAATAAAATCATGGCTTACCAATGTAGATTACACTATAGTTGGTAGCGGAATTGTAGGTCTAAATTGTGCGCTACAGTTAAGACAACGATTTCCTAAAGCAAATATTTTGGTGCTTGAAAAAGGAATGTTGCCACAAGGAGCAAGTACTAAAAATGCTGGTTTTGCATGCTTCGGAAGTTTAAGTGAAATAATTGACGATCTTAAATCACATTCTCAGGAAGAGGTGTTTCAATTGGTTAAAAAGCGCATCAATGGATTGCAATTATTGAGACAAACTCTAGGAGATGACAATATCAATTATCAACAATTAGGAGGTTATGAGCTGTTTTCTAAAACAGATGACTTATTTGAAGAATGTAAAGCCAAACAAGACAACATAAATTCGTTTTTAAAACCACTATTTAATCAAGAAGTGTTTCGTTTTCAGTCTAATACATTTGGTTTTCAAAACAGTCATGACATTTTAAGTGTTAATCAGTTTGAAGGTCAAATTGATACAGGGAAAATGATGATGTCATTGACGCAATTAGCTTTAAATTCTGGAATAAAAATATTAAATAATATAAAGGTTGAGACCTTTTCAGAAGACTCAACATCTGTAAAAATAAAGACTAATCAGTTTGAATTTACATCATCTAAATTACTAATTGCGACTAATGGCTTTGCTTCAACTTTAAACATTTCCGAAGTAAAACCAGCAAGAGCACAAGTATTAATTACTAAACCTATTGATAATTTAAACATAAAAGGGACGTTTCATTTAAATCAAGGCTATTATTATTTTAGAAATATAGATGATAGAATTTTATTTGGTGGTGGGCGACATCTCGATTTTAAAGGTGAAGAAACAACCGAATTAAAACAAACTCAGCTCATTCAAAATAAATTAGAAAATCTTTTAAAAACGATAATTTTACCAAATACTCCTTTTGAAATTGAACAGCGTTGGAGTGGAATAATGGGAGTTGGACAACAAAAGAAACCAATTGTAAATCAGTTGAACGACAATGTGTATTGTGGAGTTCGTTTAGGAGGAATGGGAATCGCTATTGGGAGTTTAGTAGGAAAAGAATTGGCCGATTTAATTCCTTCATAATATGAGGAACTTCAATATTTATCGAAGCATATTCAATTAATTAAACAAAAAACAGTTTTGTAACCAAACCATAAAAAAATGAATAAAAAAATTATCACATTATTATCGACGTTTCTAATCTCTGGCGCTTTATTGATGCTAAATAGCTGTGGCAATACAACTAAAGAATCTAATAAAACAGAAACTAAAAAAACCGTTTATGCAAGTGACGTTATTCCATTTTTTGATCATTGGAAATTGATTTTAGGTGATGGTTCAAATGCAGGTATCGCAAATAATTTTGAGAATAAAGACTTCTTTTATAGTACAGATGATTGGGTAGTTTTTAAATCTCCTAATGGTGGAGATACTCATGGAACTTCTAACAATACAAGAACTGAATTGGCGCAAATAAAAAAATGGTATCCAGCTACAGCGAATGATAAATTGAACGCGACATTAAAAGTGATGAATGTATCAAATACTGGTGATGCTCGTGTAGCGGCTTCATATTCTGTAGTCGTAGGTCAAATTCATAGTGCTGATAAACATGAGAATGAACCGCTTAAAATATTTTATAAGAAATTTCCTGACCATACCAAAGGTTCTGTTTTTTGGCATTATGAAATCAATACAGCAGGTGATGACAATTCTGGAAGATGGGATTTTTCTTCAGCTGTTTGGGGAAATGACTTTTCTGTTGTTGGTACTGATGTAAATACTTATCCAGAAGAACCTAAAGATGGCATTGATTTAGGCGAAGAATTTAGTTACGAAATAGAGGTTAAAGATGGAATTATGCGCCTAAAATTCACGAGTGAAGGCCATGAAACTAAAACGTTTACAAAAAACTTAATCGAATCTGAATATACTACAACTGCAGATATTCCTAAGCAAACTCAAGATCTATTTGTGCCAATTGGTCAAGATGGTGTAGAACGTGAAAAAGCTTACGCAGGTGAGGGGTGTTTTTTTAAACTAGGATGTTACAATCAGACAAATGGGAAATCTCCTGAAGTAAATAAAAACTGGTGTTCTGGTGCTGAAACGCATGGAGGTGATATTCAAAAACAATATAAAGACGGAAATTACGCTGAAGTTTGGTTTAAAGAAGCAAGCATATTTATAAGTGATGCTGCCGTGTCTAATGAAGGGTATTTTACTAAAAATGACTAAATTAATATGTCAATTAGGTTAGCCATTGATTGCATTTTGTATCTAAATAACTGAGCATACTGTTTAAAACAAATCATTATTGGTAATGCTATTGCTTTCTCTAGAAATATTATGAAATTCATAAAACGGTTCTTTAAATTCATCTTCAAAACAATATTTTGGCTTTTTGTCCTTTCTATTGTTGTAGTTGTAATTTTTAAATGGGTTCCAGTACCGATGACATCTTTAATGGTTATCCGTAGTATTGAACAGACAGATGATAATATAAAAGGTTGGAAACATGATTGGGTTCCTATTGAAGAAATCTCTACCAATTTGCAATTAGCCGTTATTTGTAGTGAAGATCAAAATTTTTTGAAGCATCATGGATTTGATATTAAAGCCATTGAAAAAGCTTACGAGAATAATAAAAATGGAAAAAAAATAAAAGGAGCGAGTTCTATTTCACAACAAACAGCAAAAAATGTATTTCTATGGCCAAACCGAAGCTGGTTACGAAAAGGCTTAGAAACCTATTTCACTTTTATAATTGAACTTATTTGGAGTAAAGAGCGCATCATTGAAGTTTACCTCAATAGCATAGAAATGGGACCAGGAATATATGGTGCAGAAGCTGCATCTCAATATTGGTTTAAGAAATCTGTATCAAAATTAACTAAATATGAAGCAGCAGCTATTGCATCAATTTTACCCAATCCATTACGTTACAAGGCGAATCCAGCAACACCTTATATTGAAGGTAGAAAGGCTTGGATTGTCAGGCAAATGGGTTATTTCGGGCCATTAAATTATCCAAATCGATATGACAAAGAATAGCATAAAAAATGACTTATATAGTCAGTGTCAGGCATTTGTTGATTGTCGCTTAAAAGCGATTCAAAAAACAATTGATGAAATTCAAGAATCTTTAACCTCAGAAACTAAAAGTTCTGCTGGAGATAAACATGAAACTGGTCGAGCAATGTTACAATTAGAACGTGAAAAAGCAGGACAGCAATTGGCTGAAATACAGAAATTAAATCAATTATTGCCTAAAATTGATGTGTCAAATAATTCTGAAATTATCGGTTTAGGAAGCTTGGTTTATACATCTCAAGCTAATTATTTTATCGCCATAAGTGCTGGAGAATTAAAAGTAAATAATCAATCGTTTTATGCGATTTCTGCAAATACACCTATTGCTAAATTACTCTTAGGGAAACTAAAAAACGATGAAATTATATTTAGAGATCAGGAGTTCAAAATTATTAAGATATTATAGATTTAACCTCAATCATTTTCAGTGTATCTTTATTAAATGAAAAAGAAAAAAATCACACTTGTATTATTTACCAGTTTCCTGCTTTCCGTTGTTGGGTTTTCTCAGGATTTGGTTGCTAAGTCTTCAGTAGCATTTAAAATTAAAAATTTAGGGTTCAATGTAGAAGGTTTCTTTTCTGAAATTAATATAGAAAGCAATTTTTCAGATGATGATATTTCGCAATGGACATTAATAGGAAATGTTATTGTCAATTCTATTAGGACTAACAACGAAAAGCGTGATGTACATCTTCTAAAAGACGACTTTTTTGACGTTAAAACGTTTCCTAAAATAGTATTAATGGCAACGAATTTCAAGAAGACTTCCCTAAATAAATACGATGTTACATTTAGTTTAACTATAAAAGAAACGACTAAAAAGATTACAATTCCCATGTTAATTATCAATAATAAAGATGCACTTCAATTGACATGTGATTTTGAAATTAACAGACGCGATTTTGATGTTGGTGGTAATAGTTTAGTAATGTCAAAAACAGTAAAAATTGCTGTTAGTCATACTGTAAAAAAACAATAAATTGAGTACACGTCTTTCGTCTTTTGATGTTATAATTGTTGGAGGTGGATTGGCAGGTTTATCAAGCGCTATTCATTTGTCAAATGCAGACCTGAGTGTTTTAGTTATTGAAAAAAACAGCTATCCAAAGCATAAAGTTTGTGGTGAATATATCTCTAATGAAGTACTACCTTATCTTCAATTTCTAGATATTGACGTCTTTAAATTAGGTGCAAAAAGGATTGATAAATTTCAATTGTCTACAACAAAAAGCAAATTGATTTCTTCAAGATTATCCTTAGGTGGTTTTGGAATTAGTCGGTTTTGTTTAGATCATACTTTAGCAATGAAAGCAGTTCAAGTTGGCTCAGAAATTATTCAAGATTCAGTTGAAGACATTCAGTTTTTTAATGACGAATTTTCTGTACAAACAAAAAATGATAAGCTATTTAAGGCAAAAATTGTAATTGGAGCCTACGGAAAACGTTCAAACCTCGACATCAAACTCAATCGGAAATTCATAAAACGTAAATCGCCATATTTAGCTGTTAAAACTCATGTAAAAGGAAATTTTCCTGACGATGTTGTAGCATTGCATAATTTTGAAGGTGGATATTGTGGTGTTTCAAAAGTTGAAAATAATAGCATAAATTTATGCTACATTACTAATTTAGATGCATTTAAAGCCTACAAAGATATGGACGAATTTCAACATAAAGTGGTATTCAAAAACACCTTCCTTAAAACTGTTTTTAGTAGTTCAAACCCTGTTTTTGATGAGCCTTTAACCATAAGCCAAATCTCATTCGATAGTAAAAAACCTATTGAAAATCACATCCTTATGTGTGGTGATACAGCAGCTTTAATTCATCCACTTTCGGGAAACGGAATGAGTATGGCAATACGAAGTGCCCAAATAGCTTCGATACTTATTATTAAATATTTTAATTCGAAAACTTACGATAGAGAAGCACTAGAAAAACAGTACCTTAGAGAATGGAATACAGCGTTTAAATGGCGTTTAAAAACGGGTCATATAATAGCGGATTTATTTAATCAACCCAAATTATCAGAGGTATTGATGCAAATCTTAAAATGGTTTCCAGGTATTTTGCCTTTTATTATAAAGCGAACGCATGGTAAAGTTATGAAAGTAGAATGAATTTATTAGTAAACACAAAACATAGAAGTGAGCAAAATGAAATCATGGACGATTTGAATTATAATGGCCCAATACTTCATGATGCACTTGATAAGCTCGCTAAAATAAACCAATGGTTAGGAGGAAATAAAGTCACAATTAATGGACTTAAAAAAGTGCTCAAAAATCACCCAAAAAATGAGGTAATAACCATTATTGATTTAGGTTGTGGAGGAGGAGATATATTAAGAGACATCTCTGAGTTTGGTAAGAGAAATGGTTACCGATTTCACCTTATTGGAATAGACGCAAATCAACACACAGTAGATTATGCCAATTCATTATCTGTAACCTATGATAATATTGATTTTAAAGCCATAGATATTTTTTCTGAAAGGTTTAATGAACTAAATTACGATTTAGTTTTAACTACACTATTTTTGCATCATTTTAAAGAAAGAGTACTCCTGTCATTTTTAAAACCCGTTTTAGAGAAAGCAAAATTTGGAATCGTAGTTAATGATTTACACAGACATAAACTCGCCTATTACTTGTTTAAATTGCTGTGTACCACTATAAAAAATAAAACAATTATTGAAGATGGATTAACTTCTGTGTTAAGAGGATTCAAACGGAAAGAGTTAATTGAAATGGCTCAACAATTGCATACAAATTATCAAATACAATGGAAATGGGCTTTTCGTTTCCAGTGGATTTTGAAGCATAAAAAATATGAGTGTTAAGATCACATCAGTTGCAAAACAGCTGCCTAAATATACGAGAGAAACTAAGGATATTATTCCGTATTTAAAAATATGGATGTCTGGTCAAGAAGAACGATTTCAGCGGAAAGTTATTAAGCTTTTCGAAAATGCAGGAGTTGACAAACGCTATTCAATTATGGATGCTGAAGAGGTGTTTTTAAACACGTCATTTGAAGAAAAAAACGAAATTTATTCTCGTGAAGTAGTTAAATTAGCGGAACAATCTTTGGTCAAAGCTTTACATAAAGCTAATTTGAAACCAATAGATATTGATTACATCATAACTGTGAGTTGTACAGGAATTATGATTCCGTCAATGGATGCTTATTTGATTAATAATCTCAAGATGAAGCAAGATGTTGTAAGGCTTCCTGTCACAGAAATGGGATGTGCAGCAGGTGTTTCTGGAATTATTTATGCAAAGAATTTTTTAAAATCAAATCCTAACAAACGCGCAGCAGTAATCGCTGTCGAATCACCAACAGCTACATTTCAACTAGATGATTTCTCTATGGCAAATATTGTTAGTGCAGCAATTTTTGGTGATGGTGCTTCGAGTGTTATTTTATCTTCTTATAAAAATGAAGAAGGCCCGAAAATAGTTGATGAAGCTATGTATCATTTTTATGATGCAGAAACTATGATGGGTTTTAAATTGACAAATACAGGCTTACAAATGATTTTAGATAAAGCGGTTCCCGAAACAATTTCAGAGCACTTCCCTATGATAGTGCATCCGTTTTTAGTACAAAATAAAATCACAATTGAAGATATAGATCACCTCATATTTCATCCAGGAGGAAAGAAAATTGTACAAACTATTGAAGATTTATTCGGATCTTTAGGAAAGAATATAGACGACACTAAAAATGTACTTAAGTTGTATGGAAACATGAGTAGTGCAACCGTTTTATATGTTTTAGAACGCTTTATGGACAAACAACTGCCTAAAGGAGATAGAGGATTAATGCTAAGTTTTGGACCTGGCTTTTCGGCACAACGCATATTATTAGAATGGTAAAAGAATTTCAAAATAAAAATTATTGGACACTCATTTTAGGAGGCTCTAGCGGATTAGGTTTAGCAACAGCCCAAAAACTTGCAAAACATGGTATGAATATTTGTATCATACATCGAAACTCGAGAGCCCAAGAAGATGAGATTAATACTGAATTTAATAAAATTGTAGCTGAAGGCGTGCAATTCAAATCGTTTAATATTGACGCTTTCAAATCTGAAAAAAGAGAACAAATTATATCTGAATTAAAAATTGTATTTGGCTCACTTGGAAAAATAAGAACCTTAGTACATAGTGTTGCTAAAGGAAATTTAAAACCCATGTTAGATGATCAAAAACCAACACTTAAGACAGATGATTTCAATTTAACTATTAATGCAATGGCAATAAGTTTGTACGATTGGACAAAAGCGATTTTTGAAGCTAAATTATTTTTTGAAGATGCTCGAATTATTAGTTTCACAAGTGAAGGCAATACTAAAGCTTGGAAAAATTACGCAGCAGTTTCAGCAGCAAAAGTAACATTGGAAGCCATAAGTAGAAACATAGCTTTAGAGTTTGCTCCTTTTGGAATTAGAGCCAATTGCGTTCAGGCAGGAGTAACAGACACAGCATCTTTGAGAATGATTCCTGGAAGTGATAAAATTAAAGAACACAGTTTAAAACGAAATCCGTTTAAAAAATTAACACAACCTGAAGACGTAGCAAACGCTGTATATCTCTTGTCTAAAGACGAAGCATCTTGGATTAATGGTTGTGTTATCCCTGTGGATGGAGGAGAACATATATCCTAATTATAAATTAAAACTAAATGTCACCTTGAGCGCAATCGAAAGGTCTTTAATAATTAATATTTTAATTGAACAGCAATCAAATCATAGCTTTATTACCCTATCAAGAACCATTTTTGTTTGTTGATGAGTTAACCGAAATATCTTCGGAAGGCATAACAGGAAACTTTACCTTTAAAGAAGATGCCTTTTTTTACGAAGGACATTTTAAAGACAATCCAATTACTCCTGGTGTAATTCTTACAGAGTGTATGGCTCAAATTGGTGTTGTGTGTTTAGGAATTTATATAATGAAAGATGAACTTTCAGAACAAAATCATCCGCAAATAGCATTAACCTCTAGTCAAATGGATTTCTTTTTACCCGTGTTTCCTGGAGAAAAAGTTACTGTAGTTTCTGAAAAAGAAGTCTTTCGTTTCAATAAGTTAAAATGTAATGTGAAACTTTTTAATGAGAAAGAAGAATTAATGTGTCGTGGTATGATTTCAGGAATGCTAAAATTATGAAAAATAGAGTCGTCATTACAGGATTGGGAGTTGTAGCGCCAAATGGAGTTGGTCTCGATGCATTTTCTAAAGCGATTAAAAAAGGTAAATCAGGAATTACCTTTCATCAACAATTAGCCGACTTAAATTTCTCGTGTTGCATTGGTGGAATTCCTCATATTTCAGAAGAAAAGAAACTCGAATATTTAACACCTTTACAATTAAGAGGATTCAATAGCTCAGGAATTTTATATGGCTGTATGGCAGGAATTGATGCTTGGAAAGATGCTGGATTTAATATAGAAACTAACAGTGAATTAGATTTTGATAGCGGAACTGTTTTCGGAACAGGAACTTCTGGTGTTGAGAAATTCAGAGAAGCGATTTATAAACTAGATGATAATCAAGTAAAACGTTTAGGAAGTACTGTTGTTGTGCAAACTATGACAAGTGGAATCAGTGCATTTTTGGGTGGGATTTTAGGCTTAGGAAACCAGGTTACAACGAATTCTTCAGCATGCACCACAGGAACCGAAGCTATTTTGATGGGTTATGAACGTATCAAAAATGGTCAAGCGAAACGAATGTTGGTTGGAAGTTGTAGTGATGGTGGACCCTATATTTGGGGTGGATTTGATGCCATGCGAGTCATGACTTATAAACACAAT
This sequence comes from Psychroserpens ponticola, assembly GCF_023556315.2. Taxonomy (NCBI): domain Bacteria; kingdom Pseudomonadati; phylum Bacteroidota; class Flavobacteriia; order Flavobacteriales; family Flavobacteriaceae; genus Psychroserpens; species Psychroserpens ponticola. The sequence continues at coordinate 3,886,097 of NZ_CP116221.1, forward strand.
GATTCTCCTAAACAAGGCTCGAGACCAATGAGTGCATCAGCATCAGGATTTGTTCCTGGAGCAGGAGCAGGAGCTTTGGTTTTAGAATCTTTAGAGAGTGCTCAAGAACGAAGTGCAACTATTTATGCTGAGGTTTTAGGAGGACATATTAATTCGGGAGGACAACGTAATGGAGGAACGATGACTGCTCCAAATGCTGAAGCAGTTCAGCGTTGCATTAAAGAAGCTATTGTAAATGCTAATATTTCAGCAAATGATATTGATGTTATTAATGGTCATTTAACAGCAACTTCAAAAGATAGCCTTGAAATAGAGAACTGGACGATAGCTTTGAATAGAAAAGGCGACAACTTTCCTTTTATTAATTCCTTGAAATCAATGGTTGGCCATTGTTTAGCTGCTGCTGGAAGTATTGAAAGTGTAGCAACTATTTTGCAATTAAAAGAACAATTTGTGTTTCCAAATAGTAATTGTGAGGATGTACATGATGAAATTTCCGAATTAATTTCTGAAGATAAAATTGTCAAACAATTAATGCATACCGAATTGAATATTGCAGCAAAAGCAAGTTTTGGGTTTGGTGATGTGAATGGTTGTGTTATCTTTAAAAAGTATTGAAAAGATAACTCAAACCTCTCGACTGCGCTCGCGGAGACAGTTTACAAAACTATGACCAAAGACGAATTGATTGCCAAATTAAAAACGATTGTAAAGCCTTACATTCAAGATAAAACTGCGTTTGATAACTTATCTGAAGACACAGATTTTATTAATGATTTAAAGATTAATTCTGCAAATTTAGTTGATGTTATTCTTGATGTTGAAGACGAATTTGATATTAGAATCGAGAATGATGATATGGAAAAAATGATATCAGTAAAAGCAGCTATGGATATTGTAAATGAAAAATTAGCTCAAAGATGATTGGAAATGACGTTGTAGATTTAAAGCAAGCAGCAAAAGATTCTAATTGGAAAAGACCTCGTTTTTTAGATAAAGTATTTACACAAAAAGAGCAATCAATTATTTTTTATTCAGCAAACAAGGAACAAATGGTTTGGTTGCTTTGGAGTATGAAGGAAGCTGCGTATAAAGCTTTCGTAAGGGAATTTAAGCATTGCTTCTTCAACCCAAAACTAGCCGAATGTCAATTGGATTTAAACAATGAAGGTTTCGTTAGTATAAACGATAACACGTATTATTTAAAATCAACAATTACTTCAGAATATGTTCATAGTATAGCAAGTAATACAAATGAAAAATTTCCAAAAGCTGACCTTTTTAAATTGTATGATAATAATTTAAGTGACGAAGTCAGATCACGATTAATACATCAAGTCATAAATGGAAAAGATCGAGATATAAATTCAATTAATATTAAAAAGACAGTATTAGGAGTTCCAAATGTGTTTTTAGGCAACCAACAAATTTTTGAAGCTTTATCAATATCTCATCATGGTAAATATGCTGCTTTTGCTATTTATTAATACTCAAATAAACAGTGTTTCCTTCAGAAAGTTCTTCGAAGTGTTCGAAAAATATAGTTTCATTTTCGAAATAAGATTCAATTAAATAATAAGTTCCTTTAAAATAGTTTTTATTAACGATTACTTGAATATTTGATTTTTCAACGATGCCCAATTGATGTGCATATACGATTTCATTATTGATCGTATTAAATTCATCAAAAAAGGAAGCGATTAATGGTGTATTTGGATTCTGAAATAAATATTTAGGAGTGTCGTTAGCTTCAATTTCTGCATTATTTAACAAAATTATACGATTTGCAAATTCTAAGACATCATTTTTATCATGAGTAGCAACAATGCATGTGATTTTTTTGTCTTTTAAATAGTTAAAAACACGTCGTCTGAGGGATTGTTTTTTGAAATTATCAATGTGACTAAAAGGTTCATCTAAAAGAATGATTTCTGGCTCTTTCGCTAATGCTCGAGCAAGTGCCACACGTTGTTTTTGTCCGCCACTGAGTGTTTTTACTTTTACATGAGCAAACTTAGTGAGTTCAACAACCTCAAGTAATTCTTTAGTTCGTTTTTGTTTTTCTTCTGGAAAGAAATTTGAGAGAAATTTACCAATATTTTCTTCCACGCTAATGTATGGCATTAAATCAAATTCTTGAGCCACATATTTTATAAAATCATAACCTATTACAAGATTATATTTTGGTCCTAAAATTTGTTGTTTTCCCCAAAATAATGAACCACTGTCTAAGTCATATTCACCGTAAAGAAGTTTGAGCAATGTGGTTTTTCCAGATCCACTTTCACCAATTATAGAAATGTTTTCCCCAAGATTTACAGAGAAGTTTATATGATTTAAAATCTTAGTTTTATTATAACTAAAAGAAAGGTTTTTAACTTGAAGCATTTAGCAAAAATAGCATAAAAAGCCGCTACATTTCTAGTAACGGCTTTTTTATAAAAAATAAATAAATAGAATTATTGCTTTATGAATTTTTGATTTCTAATCGTGTTGTCAGATACAATACTGATGATATAGTTTCCGGCAGATAATTGAGATACATCAATTGACTTAGAATTACTTAATGAATTGGTCATCACACGTCTTCCGCTTATATCATAAATATTGTAGAATGCATTTTCTAACTGTAAGCCAGTTGTAATATTTAAAACATTTTTAGTTGGGTTTGGCGACAAAATGAAATCATTAGCAAATACCTCTTCATCAACTCCGAGTGCGTCACAAGAAGAATCCCCTGCACCTTCAACAGCATTAAATGTTTTATTAATGTCTGGGTTTAAAAACACTTCACAAGGAGAGTTTGGCCAATACACAATGATATGATTAACACTATCGTCGTTTCCAAGTCCAAAATGTGTATTTAAAGTACTCATATATTCAAACCCTTCACCACTACGAACATCTCTAATTTGGACACCACTATCAGTGTATATTTCTACACGAGCACCAATACCATCAATATTACTTGCAGTACCAACAGTGTTTATTTTAATCCAATTGTTACTCGTTGTTAAGTTCCAATAAATATTACCGCTATAATATGCATCAATAAATCCATCATTATTTAAATCACCAAAAGATCCATTTTTATAATTGATTTGAGTATCATCGGCATCTTCAAAAGTAAGATCACCTTTTCCATACATAATTGTTCCATTACATAGAATATCTAAAAACCCATCATTATCTATATCATAACTCACATTTTCGTGACCATTCGAAGCTCCACTTACACCAGCACCAGTTGTTACATCTGTAAAAGAACCATCGCCATTATTACGCATAAGTTTATGATTTCCTGAGCTAGCACCAACAAAAACGTCCATGTCTCCATCGTTATCATAATCTGCCCAAGATGATGACCAAGTTTGCATAGGATCAGCAAGGCCTAAAGCGTTTGCATTTTCTGTAAAAGTACCATCACCATTATTGGTAAGCATGACATTTGTTCTTCTAGCAGTTTCACCTCCACATTTAGCGATAAACATATCCATGTCTCTATCGTTATCATAATCGATCCAAATAGAACCATAATTACCACCAGAATAATAGTCGCCTAAATTAAAAGGCGCATCTGGCGTAACGTTAGATTGATAAAACGTAAGGTTACCAGAACCATCATTTATATAATATACATTTGGCTCAACATCATGACAAACAAAAGCATCTAAATGGCCATCTTGATTGATATCAACAAAATTTGAACGTTGAGAAAACACATATTCACCAGTAGAGATTTCAGTAAAACCAGAACCAGTACCATCACTTTTCATAAATGTAACACCGCTTCCAGATCCATAAAGTAAATCGGTATAACCATCTTTATTAAAATCGGCCGCAGCCATACTCCAACCAGGTAAAAAGTCGGCACTAGGTGTTGGAATATCCACTTCGTTAAAACCTCCAGAAGCTAATTGATAGTGTATGTTTACATTACTTGTAGATGCAGACACAATATCATCTAAGTTATCTCCATTCATATCCACAACAGTTAAGTCGTAACCTCCAATACTGATAGCTTGAAGAGAGAAATCTACTCTAGAAGGAATTAATGTGGTAAAGTTTACGGGTCCCATCCAATTGCTAAAATCAGCTCCTCCACAAAAGCCTCTTACATAGATTTCATAGGAAGTATTCTGAGTTAATCCGCTTAATACATGTGGATTATTAGTAGTTGTAGATGTTCCAGAGCCAGAAGGAATACCAGTTCCAGGAGCTTGTAAAGCTATTTCCCAAGACGTTTCTACATCACCAGCATCCCAATATACATTGGCACCATCTGAAGAAATAAAAGTAACAGATAGATCACTCACGTTTGGACAAGCAGGAGGTGTTTCAGACCTAATTAATGGAGAATTAAAACAAAATCCCCAACCAAATGAACCATTATCCTCATAAAGGATACGATATTTAAAATTAGCTAATTGAGAAGCTGTAAAAGAAGCAATATTTATAGTTTCATTAACTTGTTCAGGAGTTCCATTACAAAAACCCGAATTTGGAGCGTTATTTGTTTCAGATAATTCTGAACCATAATCCTGCCAATTTCCAGCATCATTATCCCAATACTGTATGTTTAAATCTTCAGTTTGGAAAATATTAAATACATATGAGCCAGATACTGTAATCCAAGTTTCTCCTGCAGCATGAGCAGCAGTTAAATCAATGGTGTTAGATTCTGCAGCTAGATTATTGTTTGAATCTCCACCTGGTAAGTCATCATTAAATGAGAAGTTTGATGAGTTGTCAGTTGGGTTGTCTGTAAAGTAGTCAGTATTTGCATCATAAGAACCAGTAATTGTCCAGTTATTGTTTGGCCAGTTTGCTGGTTCGTTTAAAACCTGAGCAACGGAACAATAAGAAATAATCAAACATGCTATTAATGTAATTTTTTTCATAAAAATTTATGTATTAGGTAAATAGTTTCTAAAAATAATAAAAAAAAACCTCCAAATATAATTTGGAGGCCTTTAATAAAGACTAAATAAGTCTTAAGCTTTTGATTTAAAATAGAATATTTACATGTTTTTCAATAGTAATTAGTAAATTAAATCTGTTCAATAAATGATTACAGCATTATTGTTTTATCAATTTTAATGTTGATGTATTATTTTTCGCATAAACTTTTAAGAAATAAATAGCTGCATTTAAATGGCTAACATCAATTTGATTAAAATCAGCATTAATTGTTTTTATTAATTGGCCATTAATGTTAATAATCTCAATTTTAGTTAAATTTTCTGTATTTCCTTTAATGTATAGGGTATTCTTTACAGGATTAGGATAAAGTTTAAAAGAATTACTTTCATAAGAAGCGATATCTAAGGTGGTCACACCAGCAGCAGCACAATCATAAGTGTCGTCTGTTATTTGCACTCCAGGGTTACCTGTACAATCTGGAGCACCAGCACCACCACAAGCTGTATAAAATTGATCTTGAAATACGCCATCATTATAGAAACACACATCAGCATCTTGACCAGCATTAACATATTTTATTTTAATATGAAACAGTACTTTAGGTGTTGCAGTAATTTGGATGTTAGGAATGTTACTAGCAATGAACGATTCGGAAAAATTTTGTTGAAAAGATAGTGACACTCTAGAAGCGGTATTATCATTTTGGACAAAATCTTTATAAGCAGGAAGTGTAGCAAAATTACCTTCTAAAATAGAACCAGTAGGTTGAGAGTATTCAATAGCTCCATTTGAAGATATATTCCCACCAAAAGCTGCGGTATTATACTCAAAATAGACTTGCCCAGAACCTACATAGAAATCTTCTGTAGATGCAATTAAAATATCTGCTTCATAAAAATTATCACTACCATCATTAGTAATTTGAGCATTAGCAAAAGTTAAAGTAAGGTTAGATTCTAATTGATCTTCATTAGATTCGCCAGACCTTTGAAATTGTTGACCACGTCCAATATTAGGATTAATTAAAGTGTTGACATCTGAATTTTGAATTTGTGCATTAGCATCCATATCCGCATTATTATATCCAGAACCACCAATAAGTTGAATCACACCACTAGCATCCGAATTTTGTACTTGCTCATTTCCATCAAAATCACCTGTATACATTCCATATTTACCATTAGCTAGAGCAACAACAGCATTGTTGTCACCTTCAACTGTGTTTGGGTTTGAAGCAAAATCAATAATTGATTTGGAAGGACTTAAAGCATGTGTTGTAGCACTCATAACACCAAGATGGTTACGGTGTTTAATAGCGATGAAATAGTCGTCTTGATCTTGGTCAAAACCTAAGGCAGAGAGACCATCTACACCAACCACATCACCATCACGTTGTAAAAGAGCAGATTGAGAATCAATAACAATAGAGTTATCGTTTTTATCTCTAAGTTCCACAAACACCCAATCAACAATAGCATCATCACCAGTAGTATTAAACACAGAAGGGTCAGCGATTAAAGCATCAGCATAAGGGCTAGTAGTAGCATTAGAAGCTAACCAACCATTAAGTCTTAAATCATCACGCATTAAGTTGTTTTCACCAGAATTAGGGTTTAAAGCGGCACCTTCTAAGTAAGCTATTGGAGATACGACACAACGAAAACCAGTACCTTCAACAGCATTGAAAGGTTGATTTATAGGCGGATTTAAAAATGTTTCACCACCAGAGTTAGGCCAGTATATAGTAATATGTGAGATACTAGTATCACTTCCAAGTCCAAAATGCGTATTTAAAGTACTCATATATTCAAACCCTTCACCACTACGAACATCTCTAATTTGAACACCACTATCAGTGTATATTTCTACACGAGCACCAATACCATCAATATTACTTGCAGTACCAATTGTGTTTATTTTAATCCAATTGTTACTCGTTGTTAAGTTCCAATAAATATTACCATTATAATAGGCATCAATAAATCCATCATTATTTAAATCACCTAAAGATCCATTTTTATAATTGATTTGAGTATCATCGGCATCTTCAAAAGTAAGATCACCTTTTCCATACATAATCATTCCATTACAAAGAATATCTAAGTAACCATCGTTATCTATGTCATAGCTTACGTTTTCATGTCCAAGAGGCGCTCCACTTACACCAGCACCAGTTGTTACATCTGTAAAAGAACCATCGCCATTATTACGCATAAGTTTATGTGTTCCTGAGCTAGCACCAACAAAAACGTCCATGTCTCCATCGTTATCATAATCTGCCCAAGATGATGACCAAGTTTGCATAGGATCAGCAAGATCTAAAGCGTTTGCATTTTCTGTAAAAGTACCATCACCATTATTGGTAAGCATGACATTTGTTCTTCTAGCAGTTTCACCTCCACATTTAGCGATAAACATATCCATGTCTCTATCGTTATCATAATCGATCCAAATAGAACCATAATTACCACCAGATTCATAATCACCTAAATTAAAAGGCGCATTTGGCGTAACGTTAGATTGATAAAACGTAAGGTTACCAGAACCATCATTTATATAATATACATTTGGAGCTACATCATGACAAACAAAAGCATCTAAATGGCCATCTTGATTGATATCAACAAAATTTGAACGTTGAGAAAACACATATTCACCAGTAGAGATTTCAGTAAAACCAGAACCAGTACCATCACTTTTCATAAATGTAACACCGCTTCCAGCTCCATAAAGTAAATCGGTATAACCATCTTTATTAAAATCGGCCGCAGCCATACTCCAACCAGGTAAAAAGTCGGCACTAGGTGTTGGAATATCCACTTCGTTAAAACCTCCAGAAGCTAATTGATAGTGTATGTTTACATTACTTGTAGATGCAGACACAATATCATCTAAGTTATCTCCATTCATATCAACAACTGTTAAGTCGTAATTTCCAATACCCATAGCTTGTTGAGAAAAATTAACTCTAGAAGGAATTAATGTTGTAAAGTTTAAAGGTCCAATCCAATTGCTATAATCTGTTCCTCCACAAAATCCTCTTACATAGATTTCATAGGAAGTATTCTGAGTTAATCCGCTTAATACATGTGGATTATTAGTAGTTGTAGATGTTCCAGAGCCAGAAGGAATACCAGTTCCAGAAGCTTGTAAAGCTATTTCCCAAGACGTTTCTACATCACCAGCATCCCAAAATACATTGGCACCATCTGAAGAAATAAAAGTAACAGATAGGTCACTTACATTTGGACAAGCAGGAGGTGTTACTGAACTTATTGTTGGAGAATTAAAACAAAATCCCCAACCATAAGATCCATTATCATTATAAAGGATGCGATATTTAAAATTAGCTAATTGAGACGCTGAAAAAGAAGCAATATTTATAGTTTCATTTGCTTGTTCAGGAGTTCCATTACAAAATGCTACATTTGGAGCATTAGCTGTCTGTGTTAATTCTGAGCCAAAATCTTGCCAATTTCCAGCATCATTATCCCAATACTGTATGCTTAAATCTTCAGTTTGATAAATATTAAATACATATGAGCCAGATACAGTAATCCAAGTTTCTCCTGCAGTATGAGCAGCAGTTAAATCAATGGTATTTGATTCTGCAGCGACAGTATTATCTGAATTTTGTCCTCCTTCATCATCATCAAAAGAAAAATTTGAACTCACTGTTGGATTGTCTGTAAAAATAACTGGATCAGCGTCATAAGAACCAGTTATTGTCCAGTTATTGTTAGGCCAGTTAGCAGGTTCGTTTAAAACCTGGGCTAACGAGCAATAAGACATTACAAGAAATGTTAATAATGTAATTTTTTTCATAATAATTCATGTATTAGGTAATATAGTTTCTAAAAGTAACCAAAAAACCTACAAACTGTATTTGGAGGTTTTTTTAGTTACTATGTTTTCTCTGTTCAATAAATGATTACAGCATTATTGTTTTATCAATTTTAATGTTGATGTATTATTTTTCGCATAAACTTTTAAGAAATAAATAGCTGCATTTAAATGGCTAACATCAATTTGATTAAAATGAGCATTAATTGTTTTTATTAATTGACCATTAATGTTAATAATCTCAATTTTAGTTAAATTTTCTGTATTTCCTTTAATGTATAGAGTATTCTTTACAGGATTAGGATAAAGTTTAAAAGAATTACTTTCATAAGAAGCGATATCTAAGGTGGTCACACCAGCAGCAGCACAATCATAAGTGTCGTCTGTTATTTGCACTCCAGGGTTACCTGTACAATCTGGAGCACCAGCACCACCACAAGCTGTATAAAATTGATCTTGAAATACGCCATCATTATAGAAACACACATCAGCATCTTGACCAGCATTAACATATTTTATTTTAATATGAAACAGTACTTTAGGTGTTGCAGTAATTTGGATGTTAGGAATGTTACTAGCAATGAACGATTCGGAAAAATTTTGTTGAAAAGATAGTGACACTCTAGAAGCGGTATTATCATTTTGGACAAAATCTTTATAAGCAGGAAGTGTAGCAAAATTACCTTCTAAAATAGAACCAGTAGGTTGAGAGTATTCAATAGCTCCATTTGAAGATATATTCCCACCAAAAGCTGCGGTATTATACTCAAAATAGACTTGCCCAGAACCTACATAGAAATCTTCTGTAGATGCAATTAAAATATCTGCTTCATAAAAATTATCACTACCATCATTAGTAATTTGAGCATTAGCAAAAGTTAAAGTAAGGTTAGATTCTAATTGATCTTCATTAGATTCGCCAGACCTTTGAAATTGTTGACCACGTCCAATATTAGGATTAATTAAAGTGTTGACATCTGAATTTTGAATTTGTGCATTAGCATCCATATCCGCATTATTATATCCAGAACCACCAATAAGTTGAATCACACCACTAGCATCCGAATTTTGTACTTGCTCATTTCCATCAAAATCACCTGTATACATTCCATATTTACCATTAGCTAGAGCAACAACAGCATTGTTGTCACCTTCAACTGTGTTTGGGTTTGAAGCAAAATCAATAATTGATTTGGAAGGACTTAAAGCATGTGTTGTAGCACTCATAACACCAAGATGGTTACGGTGTTTAATAGCGATGAAATAGTCGTCTTGATCTTGGTCAAAACCTAAGGCAGAGAGACCATCTACACCAACCACATCACCATCACGTTGTAAAAGAGCAGATTGAGAATCAATAACAATAGAGTTATCGTTTTTATCTCTAAGTTCCACAAACACCCAATCAACAATAGCATCATCACCAGTAGTATTAAACACAGAAGGGTCAGCGATTAAAGCATCAGCATAAGGGCTAGTAGTAGCATTAGAAGCTAACCAACCATTAAGTCTTAAATCATCACGCATTAAGTTGTTTTCACCAGAATTAGGGTTTAAAGCGGCACCTTCTAAGTAAGCTATTGGAGATACGACACAACGAAAACCAGTACCTTCAACAGCATTGAAAGGTTGATTTATAGGCGGATTTAAAAATGTTTCACCACCAGAGTTAGGCCAGTATATAGTAATATGTGAGATGCTAGTATCGCTTCCAATACCAAAATGTGTATTCATAGAACTCATATATCTGAAACCATCACCACTTTTAACGTCTCTAATTTGAACACCACTATCAGTGTATATTTCTACACGAGCACCAATACCATTAATGTTACTTGTAGTACCAACAGTATGAATTTTAATCCAATTATTATTTGTTTCTTTATTATTTAGATAGATGTTACTAGAATTGAATGCATCGATGTAACCATCATTATTTAAATCTCCATAAGCTCCAGCTCCTGGAAAAACTCCAGTATGAACAGTGAAATTCATATTACCATCACCAAATAATAAATTACCACCAGACACTAGGTCAAGGTTACCATCATTATCAAAATCGTATGTTACAGTTTCTGTAGAAGTAAGTGATAATAAATCTACACCTGTACCTGCTGAGATATCGACAAAAGTACCACCATCATTACGCATCATCTTATGACTTCCTGAGCTTGCACCAACAAAGACATCCATATCTCCATCATTATCAAAATCTCCCCATGCAGAAGACCATGTTTGCATTGGATCTGCTAAACCAATTGCAGCTGCATTTTCTGTATAGTTTCCATTTCCATCATTGGTATGCATTTGATTAGTTCTTCTTGCAGTCTCACCACCACATTTAGCGATAAATAAATCTAAATCCCTATCATTATCATAGTCAATCCATATTGAACCATAATTACCTCCTGAAGAATAATCTCCTAAACCTCCTTGATTAAAGGTAAGGTTTCCACTTCCATCATTTATATAATATACATTAGGAGCAACATCATGACAAACAAAGGCATCTAAATGCCCATCTTGGTTGATGTCAATAAAATTAGAGCGCTGTGAGAACACATCTTCAGAACCAGAGACCTCAGTGAATCCATTACCAGTTCCATCACTTCTCATAAAAGTTACACCGTTTCCAGCACCATAAAGTAAATCGGTATAACCATCTCTATTATAATCTGCTGCAGCTAAACTCCATGACGGTTCAAAATCTGCATTCGTGGTAGCGATGTTTTTTGTTGTAAATCCACCACCATTGTTTTGTTCTCTAATGTTTACATTATTAGATGAAATAGAAACTAAGTCATCTAGAAAATCACCGTTCATATCAACACAAGCAATTCTATAAGATCCAGAAGACCCAGAAGTGCTTGAGGTAAATGTTATAGGAGTTGGAACAGGAGCATTGTCTGTAGATTCTAAGCAAAATGCAACATCAGAAAGACCAGTGCCTTCAAAATCATATATTTGAATAACAAGGTCATCTCCTATATTCCATCCACCAATAGTTTCATTGTCAAAGGTATTTGTACAGGCAATTTCTATAGTTCCAGTAGAATTATAAACTACAATACCTGGATTTCCTGGGTTTTGTGAGTAAAAATTCAAACCTAATTTTGTTGCTGTCCAAGTAAAGAATTGATCTAAGCCAGAAGCTCTACAAGAACCTTGAACTCCACTATCTGTCGTGCCATCAGTTGAAAATGGAAGAGAAAATGAACTCGTGCAACCACTTCCATCAGCAGCAGGTGTAATTGGAATTGCACCTGAAAAAACATCATTTACTGGCTGAGCAAAAGCTTGAAAGCTAAATGCCATTAAAGCCGCTGTAATAAAAAGTAATTTTGTTTTCATAATAATTTATTTCAAATTTTAATTTAATTATTCACATTCTCCTTCTAAGGAGTTTATCCACTCTTCAATAAGTCTAACACCTTCGGTATGTTGAAGTGTTCTTCCTAAAAGCGGCATTCTATTTTGTTCTTCTGTAGAACTAATTCTAAAGTGTAAAATTGATCTATCAATTCGACCACTTGAAACAATATGCGTATATGGTGAAATTTGAGTATCTGGTGTAACACAAACTCCCTTATTTACATCATCATCATTTTCATTAAATGCTAGTCGTAAAGGACGATATTCGCAATAACTTTCCTCAGAGTGACAATGTGCACAGTTAATATCTAAATACGAACGAACCCTAAGTTCTAAAGGCAGAGAGTCGTCTTCCCAATTAACCGTTGAAACAATAGTTGAAGGCAACGTGTTTTCTAAATACCCAACTTCAATCCATTTGTTTAATTGATTAGCAGCACCATCAGTATAATTATAATCTTTGTTTAAGTTTTGAGGCTTTGGTCCAATAGGTAATGGTGTGCCAAATTTATTGTGACATGTAAAGCATTCATTTCGTGAAGGGATTCTATAATTTACAGAATTTGAATTTCCGTTTTCAATCCAATCAACTTCAATAAAGCTTCCGTCATTACTAAATGTGGCTTCGGTTTGTTCTTCATTCCAAACATATTTCGCAAAATCCCAACCATCTTCTGTCATATACATTAAGCGAGTTTCAATGATTTTTGTTGTGTTTTCAGGTTGAACATTATCATAGTAAAAGTTCTTGATAAGCATTCCTCCTACAGGAAAATCTAATGGTGTATGATCACTATTATAATTTGCCATAGTTCCATCAGGCATCCAAATAAACCTTTTTTTGTGAGCATAATCACTAAAAAGAGGAGAATTTAAATCATAAGGAAGTACTCCTGGTACTGGTTCTAAATCTTTTAATTCACCTTTAAAAAAATTGTACTCTGAAAGTGTTGGATAAGGAATTTCATCAGGATTATATACAACTTCTAAATCTTGAGTTACAGTTACAGCTACATCTTCTGTAGCACAATTAATAGGATTTAAGTTATTACAAATAGTATATGTAAAGCTATCTGTTCCAATATAATCAGTATTTGGTGTGTATAAAACCATGTCATCCGAAGGATTATCTGGTGTATTATTAATGTCTAACACCTCAATAGTTCCGTTTGTAGCATTGCTTGTAACTAAACTACCAGATGTTGGCACATTAGTATCATTGCTCAAAACGTCTATTTGTATGGCATTATTTTGAACGACCTCAGCTAGATCTGGAGATGTTTCTATATTAATAGGAGTATAAATATCACTTTTATCATCATCATCTGCACAAGATTGTATTGAAATCATCAACACTACTAACGAAAGTGATTTAAGGTAATTTTTAAGCATTTATAATAAATTTGGAGAGTAAATGTACTTATAAATCTACAATTTCAAATGTTAAATTAGATGTAATACTCTTTTTATCAGACAACAAGAGCGCTTGAATAATGGATTTACGGTTATTTACAAGTTATTTCTCTAAAATTTGGTAGAGACTTCCGTATATATAACAATTCAACTCATAAAAACCCTAAAGCAATTATGCTTTTTTTTAAAGTAGATTTTTTTTCAATAAATATTCAGCAATTTGAACCGTATTTGTTGCAGCACCTTTGCGAAGATTATCACTAACAATCCACATATTTATCGTATTGGGTTGAGACCCATCTCTACGAATTCTACCAACAAAAACATCATCTTTTCCATGAGCATAAATTGGCATTGGGTATGTGTTTACATCAATATTGTCTTGAACAACAATACCTTCAGATTCGTTTAGTATTTGTCTAACCTCAGAAAGGTCATAGTCATTTTCAAATTCAACATTTACGGCTTCACTATGCCCTCCTGCTGTAGGTATTCTAACAGCTGTTGCTGTGATTGCTATAGTACGATCATCTAATATTTTTTGAGTTTCTCGAACTAACTTCATTTCCTCTTTGGTGTATCCGTTTTCTTCAAAGACATCACAATGAGGAATTGCATTTTGGTGAATAGGATAAGGGTAAGCCATTTCTCCTTTAATACCTGCAAGTTCATTTTCTAATTGTCTAACTGCTTTTACACCAGTTCCAGTTATAGATTGATAAGTAGAAACAACGATACGTTTGATTTTATATTTTTTATGAAGAGGCGCTAAAGCCAGAACCATTTGTATGGTTGAACAGTTTGGGTTGGCAATTATTTTGTCTTCAGAAGTTAATGTATTTGCATTAATCTCAGGAACAACTAAATGTTTTGAATGATCCATTCTCCAAGCTGAAGAATTATCAATAACAGTAATTCCTGCTTTTGCAAATTTTGGAGCCCATTCTAATGAGGTGTCTCCTCCAGCGGAAAATAATGCTACGTTAGGTTTCATGTCAATTGCATCTTGCATACCAACCACTTTGTAATCTGTTCCTTTATATGAAATTAATTTACCGATAGAGCGTTCTGAAGCTACAGGAATTAATTCTGAAACCGGAAAATTTCGTTCTTCAAGAACTTTAAGCATGACTTCGCCTACTAAACCAGTGGCACCAACAACTGCTACTTTCATTATAATGATGTTTTGATAAAACAAAAGTAGGAATTTATTCATTTTTACTCTAAAAGAAAGCATAAAAAAACCACCTCTTTTTCATAAGGTGGTTAAAGTTTAAAAAATATATAATGTAGCGGTTAGCTATCTTATTTTTTAAGTAAATCTCTTATTTCGGCAAGTAAATCATTATCTGATGGGCCTGCAGGAGCTGGAGCTTCAACTGGAGCTTTTGTTTTGTTGTATGCTTTTACAATCATAAACATTACAAATCCAACAATTATTAAATTAACAATTGTGTTAATCCAAGATCCGTATGCAATAACTGCTGCACCAGCTTCTTTAGCAGCTGCTAATGATGCATACTCAACTCCATCCATAGCGTAATGTAGGTCTTCAAAATTCATTCCACCAGCAAAATATCCTATAAAAGGCATGGCGATGTTAGATACAAAACCATTAATAACTGCACCTAGTGCACCTGCCATAATTACTGCAACAGCGAAATCAATGACGTTACCAGTCATGATAAAATTTTTAAATTCTTTCAACATAATTTTAGTGTTTTATTAGTTAGTACATAATTAAGACTCTAATTTAATTAAAAAGTCACAAATAATAACAAGAACAATTAACTATCTTAATAAGACACGCTTAACTCTCTGAGAAATTGCTGTTAATATTTCGTAAGAAATAGTTTGAGTTGTTTTTGAAAACTCTGAAGCTGAGTGAGGATGATTACCAAAAACAATAACCTCATCTCCTTCGTTACAATCAATAGTTGTAATATCGACCATAATCATATCCATACAGACATTACCTATTATATATGCAGGTTTATCATTGATAATTACATAGCCTTTACCATTACCATATTGTCTGCCAATGCCATCTGCATGACCAATAGGAATCGTTGCAGTTTTAACAAAAGCATTACTTTTATACGCTCTATTGTAGCCTACAGATTGGCCTTTTTCAACACGATGAATTTGTGAAATTACAGATTTTAATTTGGCTATAGGTTTGAGGTTTTTATTTTCTTTTTCTGAATTCCCAAAGCCATACAAGCCAATACCAGTCCTAACTATATCTAAATGTGCTTCTGGGTAATTTAATATTCCAGATGTATTACAAATATGAAACAATGGCTGATAGCCTATTTTTTTTGAAAATTCTTTCGTAATGTTTTCAAAATTTTGAATCTGATGACTTGTAAATTCTTTTTCAGAAAGATCTTCACTAGCTGCTAAATGTGAAAATATGGATTTAGTGATTACTGAATTTGTTCCTTTTAATTTTGATATGATATCATC
This sequence comes from Psychroserpens ponticola, assembly GCF_023556315.2. NCBI lineage: Bacteria > Pseudomonadati > Bacteroidota > Flavobacteriia > Flavobacteriales > Flavobacteriaceae > Psychroserpens > Psychroserpens ponticola. The sequence goes on from NZ_CP116221.1 coordinate 3,902,117, forward strand.
TACATCATTTTTTTCAAATCCTAACCTATTTAAACCTGTATTGAATTTTATATGAATAGGATAATTGGTTTGCCCTTCCTCTGAAGCGACCGTAATAAATTCATTTAAAATCTTCGCATTATATAGACTTGGTTCAAGGCATCTTTCAATAAGCATTTTGAAATTTATGGCTTGAGGATGTAAAACTAAAATAGGTGTAACGATTCCAGCATTTCTTAGAGCAACACCTTCAGAAACATATGCCACAGCAAAATAATCAACATCTAAACCTTGAAGATAATTGGCAATTATATCAGCATGACTTCCATAGGCAAAAGCCTTAACAACGGCTAATATTTTAGTGTCTTTTTGAGTTTTAGATTTAAGATACTCGAAATTGTGCTTGAGTGCTTTTAAATCTATTTCAAGTACAGTTTCTTGCGCTTTAGGCATTAGAGTTGTTGTTTTTTGTTGCTAACTCTTCAGCATCATTGACTTTCATGTTTCTTACTTTATCACGAAGCATTGCTTTGTAATATGCAGCTCGACTTAAGGGTTCATATTCATCAACTTCTCCTAACAGAACAAGACTATCATTTTTAGATTTACGGTAGCTGTATTGTGCTAAATTCCCAGTACGTGTACATATAGCGTGTACTTTTGTTACGTATTCTGCTGTTGCCATTAAATAAGGCATTGGTCCAAATGGATTGCCTTTAAAATCCATATCTAAACCTGCAACTATCACACGAACTCCTTTATTAGCCAAATCATTACAAACACGAACAATTTCATCATCAAAAAATTGAGCTTCATCAATACCAACCACATCACAACCATCTGCTAAAATCGGAATATTAGCAGCAGCAGGAACTGGAGTTGAACGAATTTCATTCGAATCGTGAGATACCACCATTTCTTCATCATAACGCACATCTATTGCAGGTTTGAAGATTTCAACCTTTTGTCTAGCAAATTTGGCACGTTTGAGTCTACGAATCAGTTCTTCTGTTTTGCCAGAAAACATTGAGCCACAAATAACTTCAATCCATCCAAATTGTTCTTTATGATTTACTGTATTTTCAAGAAACATTTTGTAATTTTAACACTAAAACAAACCGATTAGTCGTTTTGTATAAAGGTGGCGTAAATTTATTAAAAATCAATCGCATAAATTCGTTTTAAATTTAAAAAGTTATGAAGAAGAAGTTAGAATCTGAATTAGTAAGCCTTGCGCATAGAATTTTAAAACTAAAGGGCAAGGAAGATGTATTAAAAATGCATGCTGAAGTTTCAGCTCTATATGAAAAGTTAAGCGTTCTAAAATTTGCTCATGAAAACCTTGATGGAGATTTACCAACAATAGGAAATAATTCTTCTTTCTTTGGGATGTTAGATACCGCTTTTAATAATAAAGTGAGTGATAATATTGAAATTGAAGATAAGATTTATGTTAACCTCGACGAAAATGAGGATGATCATATTTACGAACCTGTAATGGCCAAAATAAAAGATATGGTAGCTCATATGCCTCAAGAGTCTCAAGAAGTGGATGATATAATCGAAACTATAGTTACCGAAAAGGAAATTTCAGTAACACATTTAGAAGATATAACTGCAGGTTTTGAAGATATGCCTGAATTTGAACCTGTTTCGGAAGCTAATACTAAAAAATCATTAAATGATCAATTAAAACATGGTGCTTTAAATATTGGTCTGAATGATAAACTAGCCTTTATAAAGCAATTATTTGATGGTAAAACTGAAGATTATGATCGCGTTATTTCTCAATTAAATACAACACAATCTTTTGAAGATGCTACTAGTTTTATAAATGATATTGTAAAACCAGATTACAATAATTGGTCTGGAAAAGAAGAAATCGAAAATCGGTTTATGGGAATTATTGAGAGTAAGTTTGTTTAATAATTTAAATACACCCAACCAATTACAGGTTCTATACCTTCAGAAATTTCTAAGATGTAAAAATAAGTTCCTACAGGAAGTCGTCCAGAATTTTCAGGAAATCCTCTATTTGCTCTACCATTCCAATCATTTTTATAGGTTTTAGCTTGGTAGATTAGTATTCCGTAGCGATTATAGATTTTAATAGCGTTTTTAGGATAAAGTTCTAAACAAGGAATCACAAAAACATCATTAAGTCCATCGTTATTAGGAGAAATCCCTCGAGGAATATTTAAACAATTATCGACTGAAGTTTCAGCTGAATCTTCATTATTGGTTTCATCTCGATCAACTTCATTCACCTGATTTAAAACAGCTACATTTAATAGGTTTTCTGAAGAAATTACACGAACCGTCAATGTTAAGCTTTCAGATTGATTAGGATCTAAAGTTGTTAAACTCCAAATTGATGACGTTATATCATAACTTCCTTCTGTTGCTGTGTGAGACAGATATTGATAACCAATAGGTAAGCTTTCTAGAATTTCAATTTGTGTGGCTGTTGTTGTACCAATATTGGTTGCAGTAATCGTAAAATCGATGTCGTCATTTAAAAATACTGAGGTTTCTGAGACTGTTTTTAATACTTCAATATCAACATTTGAAGTATCTTCAATAACCGTTAGCGTTGCCTCTGTTTGTGATGTATTAATATTATTCTGATTACTGAAGTTGGAGTCATCATTTAGATAAATCCCAATTACATCTGAAGTCACTTGAACTGAAAACGTGCAACTACTAGCACCTTCCGGAAACGTTAAATCTGTGATACCTACAAAACTATCACCTGTGTTTCCGATAAAATTTGCGGTACATCCATTTGAATTTACCCAAATTGGTGAATCCACTAAATTGAGTTCTGGAGCAAGATTATCTGTAAAAGCAATATCGATTTGAGCAGGATTAGACGCTACATTATTAATGGTAAACGTTAATGTACTTATGTTTCCAGCTATAATAGTATCAGGATTATAGTTTTTGGTTAAAGTTGGTGATACAACCTGAGCGTTACTAATTGAAATATTAGTTTCAGGTGTTAATTCTTCATTATTAATAGCGCTAGGAAAGACATCAGCAGTATTATTAAAAACACCTCCATAATTTGGAGCCATTACAGGAATTAAAATGCGTATTGTAGAAGCCGCTTCTAGCAACGGAATTGTACCAGTAATCGTAGAACCATTTACATTAAAATTTGTAATGCATGTTGACGTACCATTCTGAACCTGACAAGTTGGTGCTCCAACAATGGTAAATGCAGGATTTAGAATATCTGAAAACGTAGCATCAATTGCAGTAGAACTCGTATTGCTATTTGTAATATCAACCACCCAATTAAATGTTGAGTTTATAGGAATTATCGACGACGACGGAAATGTTTGAATAATTAAATCTACACAAGGTGTGAAGTAAGTCGTTGCAGAATATCCATTATTAGTATAATTACTTTCCGGAACACCACCATAAGCATATACATTTACAGTATTTATTACTGGAATTGGTTCATTACTGCATTCTGGAAACCAAGAATGAACGGTTCTAAATGTTACAGAAGATCCAGATGGCATAAACCAATTATCATTTTCGGTAATTTCCCAAAAGGTAGAATCTGCAGAATCTTGATCAATTTCTACATCTATATTTTGAACAGTGACTGTACCACATGATGCACCTCCTGTTGAAGAAACGCAGTCAACACTCCTTAAAAAACTAGCAGCACTAACTCCAGAATTTGCATACAAATCTACCAAAGTCATATAAGTATCTTCATCACCAATATTACTTACTGTAATTTCATATGTTACATTTCCCCATGGCATCGGACTTTGGTCTGAGCCACCAATAGGTAATTGAGGATCGATTTGAGTTTTGGTAACTGTCAAGTCGGAAACTGTACATTCTTCAGCTGGAAAAAGTACAACAAAATCATCATCAAAATTATTACTGTAATCAATGTCAATAATATCGTCTGGAAGAATAACAATAGCACTTCTTATTTGTGAAGTATATAATTGTGGATTTGGACTGCATTGCGGTTCTAAATAATTTAAAACGGTTTGAATAGTAATTGTTGCTCCAGCAGGAATGTCAAAATTCAAGGTATTCCAAGATTGTCCATTTAAACTAAAACTTAAATCACTACAATCGATAGGACCAGTTGTTCCTGTGCAAGTAACGCTAATTAAGTTCCACGTTCCTGCTGCAGAGGTTAAATTTTGTAGAAAAAACTGAATAGGAACAGGAAATGTTCCTAAGTTAGAGACAACAGTTTCTAAAATAACAATATCATCCCAATCACTAATACCACCACTTGTTGGTTGAATCACTTCAGTTTCGATTGCCAGATCAGTTAGTAAACAAGCTTCTGGAGTTAGTAAAAGTGTATTGACAATATTGGATTGGTTAGGAGATATATTATCATGGCTTAGTCCTATTTCAACAATGCTTTCAATATTAATTACATCTGGTTCTTCTGCACAAGGACCTTCAAGAAATTTGACAACAATTTCAATAGTAATCGTGCCATTTACAGGGAATATAACAGCTTCATTAAAAGCAAAAATTTCGGAAGTGCTTCCTAAATTAACTATAGTTGTTGAAAACGGAATAAGATCAGGACACAATACGCCATTTGTTGTAGCAATGCAATCTAAAGATTGAACCTGTATATCTGGCTCTCCATTTTCTACAGGATTACTAACCATACTCATTTCAAAAGCATCTAAAGGAAATGCAATACTACTGTTATTACGTATTGTAAATTGATACGTAACATTGTCTCCCCAAACATTTATTGGAGTGCCTACATTTGGTGTGATTTGATTGAGAACAACTGTAAAATCAATGTCAAGATCTGTAACATCTAGAGAAATAATAGATTGGTTATTTGTATTATCAATATCTGTTGTGTTACTTGGAGGAAAGACCGTTACATTAGTTGCAATTCCACCAACAAAAGTTGGTGCTATGACTGTAACTTTCACTTCTATACTTGAATCTGTTGGGAGTGACGTTATGGTTCCAGATACATTATTTGTATTGTCGTCTAGGATTAAATCTGTAACAATTCCTGCACCTCCAGTTGCATTTTGATATTCAAAAGAAACAACTGTAACATTGGCATTTATGTCTTGTGTAAATGTGGCATTGTTAACTAAGTTTCCAGAGTTAAGTATGGTGAGAATGTATTGAAATTCTTGATAAATATGAACTTGTGAAACTTCTGTATTACTCGTGTTCTGCGCTTCAACCAAAACAGCTAAATCTGTAGTTTGTGCTTCAGATTGAACATAAGAAGCACATAAAAAAAGAAATAAGAAACACTTTTTTAACATGGATTGGTTTGTTTATAGATACCAAATAGTCCTATTGGTTGCGTTAATATAGACTAAAGATTGTAAATTTGGAAACAATCAAAATGATAATGCCTAAACTTTATATTGTTCCGACACCAATAGGAAATTTAAAAGACATGACTTTTAGAGCTGTTGAGGTGCTTAAGGAAGTCGATTTAATTCTTGCTGAAGACACTCGTACTTCGGGAAAATTACTCAAGCATTTCGAAATTGGAACCCAAATGCAAAGCCATCACATGCATAATGAACATAAAATGGTTGAAGGTTTAATTCAGAAGCTTAAAAACGGATTATCAATTGCACTTATTAGTGATGCAGGAACTCCAGCAATTTCCGATCCTGGATTTCTATTAACGAGAGCTTGTGTTGAAAATAATATTGAAGTCGATTGTTTGCCTGGAGCAACAGCGTTTGTTCCTGCACTTGTTAATTCGGGATTACCAAACGACAAGTTTGTTTTTGAAGGCTTTCTTCCAGTGAAAAAAGGCCGACAAACACGATTATTATTACTAGCTGAAGAACCTCGAACGATTATTTTTTATGAAAGTCCGCATAAACTAATCAAAACATTATCTAATTTCTGTGAATATTTCGGAGAAGAACGATTAGTTTCTGTATCGCGAGAATTGACAAAACTCTACGAAGAAACAGTTAGAGGAACGGCAAAAGAGGTTTTAGAACATTACACAAACAAACCACCAAAAGGAGAGATTGTGATTGTTGTTGGTGGAAAGAAAAAATAGTTTAAAAGCGTCGTCATTCTAAATTCATTTAACTCCGTTGAATCTTCGATTTCAGAATCTCATTATTTTCGAGTGTGAAACAGAAACAAGTTCAGTTTAACAAAAGGTTGATGTTTAATAATTAAAATGGAAGATTTACTCCACGACATAAGACAATGCCGAATTTGTGAACATCACCTTCCATTAGGTCCAAGACCAATCGCAACAGCACATCCAAATTCTAAAATTGTCATAATTGGTCAGGCACCAGGAACTAAAGTTCATGCGTCTGGTATTCCTTGGGATGATGCTTCTGGTAAACAATTGCGTAAATGGTTAAATGTAACTGTAGAAGATTTTTATGATGAAAGTAAGTTTGCAATTATTCCTATGGGATTTTGCTATCCAGGAAAAGGAAAAAGTGGCGATTTACCTCCAAGAAAAGAATGTGCTCCACAATGGCATCAGCTATTATTTGATGAAATGAAACATGTAGAGTTGGTCATTTTAATTGGAATGTATGCTCAAAAGTATTATTTGAAAGCACAAGCAAAACGTACACTAACCGAAACGGTTGCAAATTATAAAGACTACTTGCCTCAATATTTTGCGTTACCGCATCCTAGTCCGAGAAACCGATTTTGGCTGACTAAGAATCCTTGGTTTGATGAGGAAGTTGTACCTGAATTGAAAAAATCGGTACATAATTTAATTCATAAGTAGTTTATGAATTTTGTCATTCAGAACGAAGTGAAGAATCTAAAAATGAGATTCTTCGTCGTTCATACGTCACTTTGTTGGAATGACAAAACTTATAGATTTAAGTCAATTTTAAAATTGAAACTTATTAAATAAAAAATGCGCCAGGAAAACTCCTAACGCATTTAAAATAACGTATCATTTTAGTTAGTCACTAAATGAGCAACTAAACGAATTTGTTCTTCTGGACTAGCAGTAGCATCTATTTGTTGAATTCTTACCTGAATGTGATCAGACAAACCAACCTTCATTAATTTATAAAAGATTCTATTGTCTTGTCTTGGAATAAATCCAATTTTAAAATCCTTATAGTAAATAGCTACAGCTCTTGGGTCATATTTATTTTCTTCTTCTAGTTTTAAAATAAGTTTTCTACCCATTTTTAATTTTCTAAAAATGGATGCGCCTTCATAATAAGTAAAACCTGCTATGTGGAAATTTGCTAAATGTTCTTTTTTCATGATTAATAGTGTTTATTAGTTAGAACTAATGATGTTTTAATAATTCTCCTGAAAAGAGCGTCAGGAGAATGGTTATAATAAATTATTCAGTCTGTTTTGAAACCAACTTTTATTAGCGGTTTCCATCTCTTTTTTTGACTGATTTTCAATGATTCTATTTTCGTTAGCTTGAATTTTTTTCTTCTTTTTAACTCGAGATAACACATCATCTACATAGCTAATAAAATCGTTGTTTAAAGCTAATTGCTTAGCATTTTTTAAAGCTTTTTCAGCGTCATTAAAGAAAGTCAAACTTTCATATAATTGACCTTGAGTTAATGCAATTCCTGCTTTGTCAATACCTTTTACTGTTTTAGCAAAGTCAATTAAGTTTTGCGCTTCTTTATAATCATCATTGTTGATTAACAATCTGATGTATTCTGGATAGATGTCAGGTATATCCATTCTACTTGCTAAAGCCTTTTCAAAATAAGTCTTAGCCGTTTCATTATCACCTAATTGTTCGTAGTGAACTTTAGCCATCAAATGCAATGCTTTTACATTTTCTGGATCATACGCTAAAGCATAGTTTAAAGCTTCAACGGCTTTTTCTAATTCCCAAGGATAAGCTTCTATAGCTTTAAAAATATAGTGGTTTTGTAAATTTGTTTCCATGACATTTCTATTCAATAGATTTGTATTGTTTTAAATGTTCCCTTAATTCGTGGAACTCTTAAAACTGATCAGATTGACTTATTTATGATTTTTGAAATAAAAAAATCCGAAACAGTTAGTTTGCTTCGGATTCTTCTCTGGAAAGTAGTTTACAGAAAATACCGAAGCCTCTTCATTAATGACTCATTGTCATTACTCAAAATTTGAAATGCTACTTTATGTTTTAGCATGGCTTCTTTGTTTTTGTTATTAATGATATAATGCAGAATAGGTTTGTTTAATTCTGCGATGCAAAGATGAACACTATTTTTAAATATCCAAACAAAAAATCAATTTATTTTATTGATAATCAAGTGTTTATGATTAAATTTAGACAAGGGTTTTCCTATCCGCTTTATGCAGATTATTGAGATATGTTGCAAGAGTTTGTTTATCAATTGCTTAGTCTTCAAGTCTTATTATTTTATTTTTTAAAGTCTAAATTCAAATGTTTTATTTTTTTTCATAAAAAAAGCGTCCAATATTTTGGACGCTTTTACTATTTATAGTTTTTGTGTTTAAATCATATTAAAAAATGATTAAAAATAGTTACATAACGTCCTTGACCGATGAAATAATTCGCTATTTCCTCGATAATCCCACTGACACATCAGTGATTTAGGTGCAATATGTACTATTGTAGTGTTCATTTACGTCACAAATATAGATAAGTTTTTTAAATAGAAAATTTGAATTGAATGTTTTTACTCAAGTTTAATAATGTGAACCATCATGTTTTCCAACTTCAAAACCATGTTTACCAAGGTATTGATTACCACTTTCAACAGCGCCTTCTTCAATTGATGTTCCCATAGAATCATTCCAACGGTTGAGGTAACCAAACAATGAAATTACGCCAAGCATCTCTACAATTTCACCTTCATTCCAGTGTTCGTATAAACGCTTTTTAATCTCTGCATTTACAGCGTTTGGCACTTGCGAAGCTGCTAAACTAAAATCTAAAGCTGCACGTTCTGCTTCAGAAAAAGCCGAGTGTGTTCTATACTCCCAAATATTATCTAACTGTTCTTGTTCCGCACCATAACGTTCAGCTGCACGAATAGCATGCGCTTGGCAATACCGACAACCTGTAGAGTTACTACTCACCCAAGCAATCAAACGTTTTAAAGCCGAAGTCACTCTGCCTTCATTTGCCATAACAGCTTTGTTTAAATTGATAAATGCCTTACTAATAGCAGGACGACGTTGCATTGTTAATACAGAATTTGGACAAAACCCAAGGGTTTCATTAAAGAATTCTGCAAGTTGTTTTGTTTCTGGATCATGCTCAGCAGATAAAGGTGTAACTAATGCCATATGTTATGTTTTTAGTAGTATTTTTGATTATAAAAGTACTTAAAGTTATAAGTATTTAAAGGTATAAATTTTATGTAGCTTAAACGTCTACTTATTATATATAACTTTTTTTTGAGCTTTAAATACGTTATCAATTCTTAATTTAAAACTTATAAAAATGTCTAATAAAGTTGTCACACATTGGAAAGGAAACTTACAGTTTGAATCTGATAATCCTAGTGGGAAATTATTTACCATGGATACATCACAAGAACATGGTGGTCATGATTCTGGATTAAGACCTAAAGCGATGATGCTATCTTCTTTAGCTGGCTGTTCTGGTTTAGATGTGGTTTCTATTCTAAAGAAAATGAAAGTGCCTTTTTCTGATTTCAGAATTGATACGTATGGAGAATTAACTGATGAACACCCAAAATATTACCATACAGTTTCTATGGAATATCATTTTTATGGTGAAAACTTAGACGAAGTCAAGATTAAAAAGGCCGTTGACCTTTCTGTTGATAAATATTGTGGTGTGATGGAAATGTTCAGAAGATTTGCCGAAGTAAAAACAGCGATCCATTATCATAATGTTTAGCGAAAATTTTCTATATTAGTACATGCGTTGGACTCTAAAACCTAAACCAGTTTCTAAAACTGTTGAAGCTTTACAAAAAGCACTTCAGGTAGAGCGTTCTGTCGCCACCTTATTAATACAACGTGGTATTGATACTTATGATGCTGCTAAAACATTTTTCAGACCAAGTTTAGAAGATTTGCACGATCCGTTTCTAATGAAAGATATGGATGTAGCTGTTGCTCGTATTGAAAAAGCTTTAGCAAATGATGAAAACATTTTAGTTTTTGGTGATTATGATGTGGATGGAACAACTTCTGTAGCCCTAATGTCATCTTATTTAAAAACAAAATCAGAAAGAATTGCGACTTATATTCCAGATCGTTATGACGAAGGTTATGGTGTCTCTTTTAAAGGAATTGATTTTGCTCAAGATAACGAATTTACGCTAATTATTGCCTTAGATTGTGGTGTAAAAGCAATCGATAAAGTCGCTTATGCTGCTGAAAAAGGGATCGATTTTATCATCTGTGATCACCATAGACCAGGAAAAGAATTACCCAAAGCAATTGCTGTTTTAGATCCTAAACGTGACGATTGTGAATATCCATATAAAGAATTATGTGGTTGTGGTGTTGGCTTCAAATTAATTCAAGCATTGGCTTCAAAAGATGATCAACCGGTTGAAGCCTTAGCAGAATATTTAGATTTAGTTGCGACTGCGATTGGAGCAGATATTGTTCCTATAACTGGAGAAAATCGTGCTTTGGCTTATTTCGGATTGAAAGTTATAAATACGAATCCACGACCTGGTATTAAAGCATTAATTTCCGAAGTCAAAAAAGAAGAACTAACGATTACAGATGTTGTGTTCGTTGTCGCTCCAAGAATTAATGCTGCTGGACGAATGAAGCATGGTAATTATGCTGTAACCTTATTAACTGAAACAGATGAATTTTTAGCTGAAACTTACGCTAAAGAAATCAATGCATTCAATCTCGATAGAAGAGAAACTGATCAAAGAATTACTCAAGAAGCATTGATTCAAATTGAAGAAAACAAAGAAGAAGATAGACTAACTTCTGTCGTGTATCATGAGTCTTGGCATAAAGGCGTGATTGGTATTGTCGCTTCAAGATTAATAGAAACTTATTACAGACCAACTTTAGTGTTTACGAAAAGTGGTGATAAATTAGCCGCTTCTGCACGTTCGGTTAAAGGCTTTGATGTGTATAATGCTTTGGAAGCGTGTAGCGAACATATTGAACAATTTGGTGGACATAAATATGCTGCTGGTTTAACATTACGTCCTGAAAATTATGAAGCTTTCAAACAAGCGTTTGAAGAAGAGGTTTGTAAAACGATCGACCGAAGTTTACTTACTCCAGAAATTAATATTGATGAACAAATTGAACTTAGTGATATTACACCTAAATTTTTTCGAATTATAAGTCAGTTTGCGCCATTTGGTCCTGGAAATATGACACCAATATTCATGACTGAGAACTTAAAAGACACAGGTTATGGCAAGTGTGTTGGAGAAGATGATAAACATTTACGTTTAACAGCAATTCAAGGTCGTCAAAAAATTGTTGGGATTGGATTTAATATCGGAAATAAGCTAAAATTAATACAGAATAAGAAACCATTTAAAGCTGTGTATTCTATTGATGAGAATCATTGGAAAGGCCATGTAAGTTTGCAGTTGAAATTGCGAGATATAAAGTGATGTACACAATTTACCCAACAGATAAATCATAAATGAAAAACAAACAATTACTAAATAATCATATCTGCTTTTTGCAACAAAATAGAGGTTCTAAACGGGATGAAAATAAAAATATTCGAATATCAAGCGAAGTAGATAATTGGGATATTACCTTTTTAATTAATGAATACCAACCAACCATTAATAGTAAAATGATTTACTTACCAGAATGGTCAAGTAATTCAAACCAAATTATTAAATCTGATAAAGCAGAAAAAATAGCGGATTTAACATATATGTTCGCTAATCCAAATGTTTTAAAAGAATGGAAAACAAATAACTCTATTGTAACTAAAAAAGTTATAAATAATTCAGATTTAGAGCTATTCAGTATTGTTCAATCAAGAGGGTTTTGTGAAACCAATGCACTTTATAATGAATGGTTTCCTTTTTTTAGAAAAAAAAACTTTGAAGGAGCTCTTTTCAAGAATCAACATTTTTTTATTGCCTACATAGCGGACAAAGCTGTAGGCACTTGTCTTATTATTGATTCTAATGATACATATGGAATATATTCAGTAACTACTTTACCTGAATATAGAAAAAAAGGAATAGCAACAAATGTAATGAAATCAGCTTTAGTTAATTGTATCAATATTAAAGTTCAAAATCTTACACTTCAAACTATTAAAGATTCAAGCGCTGAAAAACTATACATTCATTTAGGATTTAAAAAAGAGTTTAACTGCCAGGTTTTAAAACGTAAAAATAGTTTACAACAACGTGTATAATTAATTGGTGTGGAATTTTCTACTAGTTCGTTTTCTTTTATTAACTTAGTTCTTGCCAACGCAACCAACTATACACAAACACGATCTAGTTTTTGATATGCTTCGTTGTTATCTGAATGACATTTTATCTACCTTTGGTACTTATTTAATCAACATTACAATTGGCAAAAAAAGATCCATACGCAGCATTGCGATATCGAGAATTTAATATTTTTATATTAGTCCGTTTTGCGTTAGTTTTTGGTTGGTCCATGCAATTTGTCATCATTGAATGGCAAGTGTATTCGCTTACCAAAGATCCTTTATATATTGGCCTAATTGGTTTAATGGAAATTATTCCAGCCTTAGGAATGGCATTGTTTGCTGGACATATTGTAGATCAAAAGGAAAAACGAAATCTACTCGCACTTTGTATTGCTTTGTTTTCGATCATTAGTTTTGCATTGTTTTGGATTACCTCTCCTGAAATATCTGAAGCATGGTCTACCAAACAAATATTATATTCTATTTATGCGCTTGTGTTTTTTGGTGGACTTTTACGATCTTTTTTCGGACCATCAATATTTTCATTAGTGGCTTTAATTGTACCCAAAAAGGCGTACCCAAATGCAGCCACTTGGAATAGTTCTACTTGGCAGATGGCTCGCGTTTTGGGTGTCGCTTTTGCGGGATTTTCTATTAGTTGGTTAGGAGAAACTGATCAAATGGGAGTGCATTGGTCGCTTTGCATAGTTTTCGGATTGGTTATGTTTTCATTATTGATGTTATTTCGTATTAAAAGGAAACCTATTCTAAATCCGAATATTGGCGAACCAATGATTCAAAGTTTAAAGGAAGGTGTAAATTTTGTGTTTAAAACGAAAGCTATTTTAGGTGCTTTAACTTTAGATATGGTTTCTGTATTATTTGGAGGTGCAATCGCATTAGCTGCTGTTTTTGCTACTGATATCTTAGAAGTTGGATCAGAAGGTTTTGGTATTTTGGTAGCAGCTCCAAATGTAGGTTCTTTTTTAACAATGTTAGTAACAGCTTATATTCCTATTGTTAAAAAAGCTGGTATAAAGTTACTTGTGGCTGTTTTTGGATTTGGATTAAGTATTATCGCTTTTGGACTATCTTCTTGGTTTTGGATTTCTGTGATAGCTCTGTTTATGAGTGGCGTTTTTGATGGCGTTTCTATGGTGATTCGTCAAACGATTCTTCAGTTAAAAACACCAGATCATATGCGTGGTCGAGTGTCTTCAGTAAATTCTATGTTTGTAGGATCTTCAAATGAATTAGGTGCTTTTGAAAGCGGATTAACAGCTAAACTCATGGGAACAGCTACTGCTGTTGTATTTGGAGGCACAATGACCTTAATTACTGTAATTACAACAGCGCTTGCATCACCTTCATTTAGAAAATTAGATCTAACCGTAGATTTAGAAGAGCACGAAAATGCTGAAGATTAGTTGTTATTTGTAATTTTTCAGTTCGAAGTTTTTTCCATCAAAAACACCATAAGTAAAATACGTAATCCAATCACCAAGATTAACATACTTAGCGTTGTTTTCTAAATCGACTGTCATAGGTAAATGACGATGTCCATACACGAAATAATCACGATGAGATTCCTTTAATTTTGAATTACTATATTGAATGAGCCATTCTTTTTCAGCACCTAAATAGGTTGCATCTTCATCTCCTGAAATCAATTTGTTTTTCACTGAAAAATATTGAGCAATTTTTACACCAATATCAGGATGTAACCACTTAAAAAGGAATTTAAAAAAAGGATTGGTGAATACTTTTTTCATGCGTTTGTAACCTATATCAAAAGGCCCTAAACCATCACCATGAGCTATAAAAAAAGACGTGTCATTAAATATAAATTCTTTAGGTTTATGAAAAACAGGAATATTGAGTTCTTTTTCAAAATAGCCATTCATCCAAAGATCATGATTACCTACAAAGAAGTAAATCGGAATTCCAGAATCACTGATTTCGGCTAGTTTTCCTAAAGTTCTTACAAACCCTTTTGGAACTACAGTGCTATATTCAAACCAAAAATCGAATAAATCACCTAATAAAAAAATTGCAGCAGCATCAGTTTTAATTTCATCTAACCAAGCCACGAATTTCTTTTCACGAGGTAGAGAAGCTTCCATCGTTGGTGCTCCTAAATGATTATCTGAAGCAAAATAAATGAATTTACCTTCTGGAATTTTTATGTGTGTTGGCTTAGTCATTATCTGAAGCAAACCACTGTGCATAAGAGGTTGCTGTTTCTTGTAATTTTAACGAGTGTAGTTTGATATTACTTGGTAATCTATTTTTTATTTTTTTGGCAAAATCAATGACCATCATTTCACTTGTTGGTTGATAATCTACCAGCAATACATTATGATCTCTTTCACTTAATTCTTTTGCAAGCTCAACATGAGGTGTGTTTTTATTAAAAACGGTTGCATGATCAAAGACATCTACAATGTCTTCTTTTACGATTTTTTTCAGATCACTGAAATCGATAACCATTCCGAACTTGACATTGGTGTTGTCTGAAATAGGAGTTCCAATAACAGTAACATCTAATCTGTAACTATGTCCATGTACATTTTTACATTTTCCGTCATAGCCATATAAGGCATGACCTGTTTCAAAAGAAAACTGTTTGGTGATTCTAATGTTACTCATTATCTCCTTTTATTTCGGTTGTAGAAATATACAATAACGAGCACAATTCCTAAAATAAGGAATAAACCACTTCCGCTTATAAATGACATGAAATCCATAGATTATTTTTTAGATTTATTTTTAAAATACCGAAACACAATAAACGCTAAGATTAGTAAAATTACATATGGTAAATTTTGCCCAATGGCATAACCAATATCATAACCTGAATCATAAGATTCTGAATCTTGAAATAGAGATATCAAAAGCATATTCATGTTTAAAGTGTATTATTGTCCAAAGTTACGTCTTTTGGGAAAGCGATAAAAATAGTTGTCTAAATTTTATGATTAAAGGGAAGCCTCTAGCTATAATCCATAGTGTTAACGCAATAAACACAGCATATAATTTCAGATCATAGCAATCTAATAAGAACAAAACAGGAATAAATACTAATCCTGTTGATAATAAGAGGAGGTTTCTTAAAAATTTCATTTTCCCCATGCCTTTGAACATTCCGTCAAAAATAAAGGCTAAAGCACAAAGAGGCTGCATGGCTAAAACAATCCAAAAAACGTTATGAAATTCATTTAAAACCAATTGGTCTTGTGTGAAAATAGAACCAACAAAATCATAGGTTATGAAACCTAGAATAGTTAAAATGATTCCGACACCAATTCCACATTTAATCAAGAATTGGCTTAATTCAACTAATTTCTTATAATTTTTAGCACCCAAATATTTTCCAGATAAAATATTTCCAGCACTCGCATAGCCATCAATTATAAAAGCACCTAAGAACCAAAGATTAATAGCAATAGTATATGCAGCAATATATTCGGTTCCATAAGAAGTAGCAAAACGTGTTGCAAAATATAAGGTGACGTTAAGTGCTAATGTTCTCACAAACAAGTTGAGGATCATTAAGGTGAAATTCTTGATTTCCGCATTAAAAGGAAAGGTAACTCTCAACGAAATATCTGTCTTTTTCAATAAGAAATAAGCCGAACAAAAAGCCATTGTAATTTGAGCAATAACACTTGCATAAGCAGCACCTTTAATGTGCATTGGGTTGACAAGGCCTTCAATGCCATATACTAAAGCGAAGTCTAAGATGACGTTGACTATAGTTCCGATAATAGCAATTATCATTGGGTAATAGGTGTTTTGAAGCCCTCTAAAAGTCCCAAAAATGGCAATAGTGAAAAGTGTAAATGGGAATCCGAAAACTCGAATATGATAATAGTCAATACTATATTCTAATATTAAGTGTGACGCATTGTAGAGTTTGAAAATTTGAGATGCAAAAGGCCACGTTGTAATTATAATTATGATACTTATCGATGTAATAATAAATATGGCTTGAGCAGGTAAGTTTTTTACTTTTTCTAATTGATTTGCACCTAGATGTTGAGAAACAATAGATGAAATAGCACTTCGTGTTTGTCCTAAAACCCAAATGAGCATCGAAATAAAAGTACCAACAATACCAACTGCTGCCAAAGATTCTGCAGCATTATAATCGACGTTACCAATAATTGCAGTATCAGTTAATGACAAGATAGGTTCGGCAACTCCAGCAATTAAAGCAGGAATGGCAAGTTTGTTGATATTTTTTAATGTGATGTCTGTTTTCAAAGGATTAATTCATAACAATAAAAAGGATATTCACTTTGCTTCGGAAAAAAGATATTTCCTAATTTTTGATAACCTCTTAGTTCGTAAAATTTTTGATTCTTCTCATTTTGAGAAAAGGTATCTAATCTAATAGAAGTATAGTTGTTTTGTTGAGCAAATTCTTCTGCAAAATTCATTAAGTCTTGTGCATAGCCTTTTCCTTGATGTTTTGGATGAATTGCCAGCCGATGAATATAAATGTTGTTTTCATTTGGAGTTAACCATTGTATCGGAATGTATTCATCATCCATCAATGTCGAAATGACAATACAACCTATAATTGTGTTTTCAATGTCTAAAACATAAAGTTCATCTCGCTTAACATCATTTTCAAAAGCGCTATGAGTTGGATAATGTTCGTTCCATTGAAAAATGTTTTTTGCAATCATAAATCGTGCGCAAGCTTTTGTAATATCTATTATATTATCAATATCGTTTAGAGTTGCTTTTCGAATCATTTTTAATAGTTACCTTTGCCAAATATTAATACAAAGTTACTTTTAAATATTTGATTATGAAGTCTATTCTAGTTCCAGTTGGTTCATCTAAAAATGCAGTAAGCCATTTACAATACGCAGTTGATTTTGCAAATACTTTTGGCGCAAAACTTTATGTAGTTCAAGTGTATAACGTGGACACTAAAGCAGGAACGATGATGAAAGTAGATGAAATGATTGAACGCGAAAGTTTAGGCTTTTTAAAGAGTCATGTTGATAAAGTTAATCAAAGGAATGTTGAGATTGTTTTAAAAACTTTTAAGGGCAAACTTGGAGATACTTTAGATACGGCATGTAAAACTTTAGATGTAGATTTAATTATTCTGGAGCCAAGAACAAACTCTATTAAAGATGAAGTTTATTTAGGAAAGACTTCAGGGAAAATTATAAAGCAGACCAATATTCCAGCGTTAATAGTTCCTGAAGGTTATGTGTATAAACCTATTGTAAAAATTTTATTAGCTATGAAATCGGCGATTATTAATAAAGATGATGCATTAATTCCGTTGATGGAAATTAAAAATCAATTTAAGTCGGTTTTGAATTTACTATTGGTTAAAACACCATTTTACAATGAAGGTGATTTAGATGTGAGTGATAATTTATTAAATCACATTACAAATAGTACTACGTCAGAAAACGCAACCACTTATCAAGGTGTGTTAGAACATTACAAAGAAAATAATCCAGATTTATTATGTGTGGTGAGACGTAATCGAGGTTTTTTCTCTAAGCTTTGGGAAAGCAATACCATTTTAAAGAAAGATTTTCATAGCTCTAGCTTACCAGTTTTGGTATTGTCTGGTTTGAAATAATTTTGGAACTAAAGCTCGCTTATTTATATTTTTCTATTCCTTAAAATTATCATAGTTACAACATAAATGCTAACAATGGAAAAAGGGATGACTACAAATCGATGATCTGGAAAGGCATACCAAAGGCATAGTATAAGAATTGTTCGTAGAGTTGCATGAAACAATCCAACCCAATGCTTAATAATCCAAGAAAAAGGCAGCCACATCGTACCTGTTAAGATTCCTACTGATAGTGGTAATGAAGTATGGTCTAAGACAAAAAATGGGATAGCAATTGCATATATCAAAATTGATTGAGCTACAGTATAGAGGAATAATTTATCAAATACATTTTTAGGTTTAGTTTTATCTAGGAAATTCTCTCCAGTAAATTTAGAAATGAATAAGGCTAAATACACAATGCTTCCTGTTGCAATAAATAAAACCCAAACAGTAATTCTATCTGGGAACAACAATCCTGAAATACCAACTAATAACCATGCTATCATTCCAGAAAGAGGAGTTGCTAAAAATTTTCGATTTGAAAATTCTATTTGTTGAGATTCTAGTGGTTTTTCCATAGTTATTTAATTGTAATGTCTTTTCAAACTTTCGAGTTTATTTGCTTTGTACTTTAGCAGTTGATTTTAAGTTAAATAGTAAACCGATAAAGGCTAATCCAAACCCAATAATTCCAATATTAATTCCGAACAGTGTTTTTTCACTTCCATCTAAATATGTCATTGAGCCTCCATAAAATTCTTGTAATAAAAATGCTAATAAAAACCCACCAACAATTAATAGACTAAGTACTGTACTCATTTTAATTTCTTTTTTAACCCAAACCAACCATAGGCAAAATAGTCCAATACTCGAATTTGTAATGAGTTGCCAAACCTCATGAATCCTAACATGCGGAGTCCAATTAGGATTAAAAACATGTGACGTATTTATTTCGAGAAAAGGAACCACAACTGCGTATAGAATGACACTAAATGTTAGTATTGCTTTTTTAATTATTCCTTGGTTGAACATTATTGACCTTTAAGTTGTTTTAGCTTATTTTGAGAGTTCTCACACCAATGACAGTTATTTTTATTTGCCAATTTTAGTGCTTTTTTATAGGCTTTTATTGCATTTTCTTTCTGGTTATATTTAAGATATGCATCACCAAGAGAATCCCATAGATTTCCATCATCTGGAAATAATTGAACGTTTATTTTTAAAAGTTCAAGACCCCAATTTGGGTTGTTTTCTTTTTTTGACAATTTTAATCCTATTCTGTTAAGCACTCCTTTATCGCTAAATTTTCTCTGAAGATTCTTTTCTAGAAAACTAGATATCATTTTTGCATTTTCTAATTTGTTTATTCTTATAAAATCAAAGACAAGTTCGTAAACCGATTTAGTAATAGGTTTTGCATTATATTTTTCATCAAAAACCATTTTGCCTATTCTCCAAGCAACAGTCTCACTTTCTTCTCCTAAAATAGCATTTGACAACTCAATAATAACGACGTCATCTTCAATATATCTGATGAAATTCGCAAAATAAATTCCATTACTGCCATTATGAGTTACGATTTTAGTATCACGTTTGCTTTTATATATTGCCCATCCATAACCATAATGAGAGGTTCCTTCTTCATTTTCTGTTACATAAGGAGTTTCAAGCATTTCTCTTGATTTAGAACTTAACACTTTATTGCTTTGTAAAGCTAAATGCCATTTATAAAGATCTTCTACTGTAGAATGGATATCACCTTTGCCAATGCTATACCAATGCTTGTCATTAAATGGTAAGTGATCTTGAGTTGTTCCCCAATCTTTCCAAACACCATCAGTGTAATTGAAATAATATCCGTGAGCAATTTGTTCGCTATTGAAGGGGATGTTTTTATAGTCAGTGTTATTCATTTTTAATGGCTTCCAGAAATTTTCTTGTAAAAAAGTAGTGTAATCTTGCCCAGATGAAATTTCTATAATAGAGGAAAGCATAATATAGTTTGCATTGGCATACCTGTGTTTTGTTCCCGGTTTTGATAGTAGTTTTGCTTCAAAGAATTCTTTTAAAAACTGCTCTTTACTCGCTTCATCATATCTAAAACCACCTGTTATTGGTGATACACCAGATGTATGTGTTAGCAACTGATGAATAGTGATGTTTCTTTTATCAACAGGAATATCTTTAAAAAATAGGCTAATTTTGTCAGATGTTTTAATTTTTCCGTGTTCAATCAATTTTAAAATAGCAGCAGCAGTAAACTGTTTCGTAACCGAACCAATATTGAAAATCGATGAAGGCGTATTATTAATTTTATTCTTTCTGTTAGACCAACCATAACCATTGGATATTATGACCTTTCCTTTTTGAGCTACTAGAACAGATCCAGAGTAGCCATTTGATACACTATTGTTTAAATAGATTTCAATTTTAGACTTAAGCTTATTATTATGTGTTTCCTGTCCTATTAAGGTATTTGCTCCAAATATGAATTGAATTAAAGTGAGACTAATTAATAGATGCTTTTTCATAATTTTATTTTGCTCCTAATATTATATTAGCAATTTGCGAATTAATTTGATTTGGTCTAATGACCCAGTTAAAAGCTCCATTAGTTAGTAAGACAATCGTGACGTTTTCATTTGTTTTCTCATTCCAATAATGTTGTAAGGATGAAATTCCAGCTCCTCCATGTCCAACCATTCTGTAATTGTCTTGTAGTCTATATGCTTCCCATCCCAATCCAAAGTAACCGTCTTTTCCATTGTTTAATTTTACTGGAGCCCAAATTTTTTCAAACTGATTTTTGGTTAAAATTTGTTTTTTTTGGATTTCTTGAAACCACTTTGTTAAATCGTTAATCGTAATATTAAGTCCTGCTCCAGCATACATTGGAGACGAATAATTTAGCGGAAATAGTTCTAGTGTATTATCAATATTTTGATAACAAGTTACCCTGTTTGGAATAACTTTTTTAAATCCACCATATTTAGCCGAACTCAACCCTAATTTATCGAAGTACTGTTTCTGCATATATGATTCAAAATCTTGGTTCGCTAATTTTTCTATGATTATACGAATTAGTAAAAAGCCAGTAGCGTTGTATTTTGATTCTGTTCCTGGTTTTGAACTAAAGGGTTTGTTTTTTAAGGCATCAATAACAGATTTTTCACTTTTAGGTGCTAGGTAGATTTGATAATCTATTTGGTCTGGAATTCCAGATGTATGGGATAACAATTGTTTTAAAGTTAATTTTTTCCATGATGTAGGTAAATCTTTTCTATTAGGAATAAATTCTTCTATGGTTTCATTAACATTCCGATTATGGATACTTAGCAGATCATGTAGAGCGATAGAACTAAATAATTTTGAAATGGATGCTACTGGAAATGAATTATCCATTGTCATCGGAACTTGAAGTTGAACATTGGATAATCCAAAAGATTTTCCGTGAACAACCTTATTGTCAATTAATACCATATAGTTTAGTCCAACAATTTTTAAGCTATCAATCATTGATTCCACATATTCATCTACCTCACTAAAAATCTTTTTGTCAACAGGTGTTAATTGTTCTTTACTATATGATTTTGTAAACAAGATGCTTGTAAATAGTACTGTTATCATTAGTTTTTTCATGATGTAAAATTTTTGCCTAATTCTTCATTTTAAGTTTTAAGCCATAGATTTATTGCAATAGGTTGCTTTTTCAAAATCTCTAATATTGATAGAAATAATAGGTGTTTTTGGAAATATTGTTTTAAGCTCAGTTATTATTGATTTAGAAAGCTTTGCTTTTTGTAACACAGTGCGTCCTTCCATAATATTGGCGAAAATGTGTATGAAATTATCATCTGTATTTCCGTTATTATAATATTTATAAGGCTTAATTCTCACCTTAATATCTCCTTTTTTAAAAAGGGAACTGTTCTCAGCTGCATTATAAATCTTTTGCATAATTTCCTTTGGAGATTTTAAATTTAAGAGGTGTTCTGAGCAGTCAATTATAAAATGTGGCATCCTAGTGTTATATTTATTAAGGTTCGTTTTTTGATTGATGAGTTATTAATTATTCCAAATACCAGTTAATGCAGTTTCCTGTACATATTGATTGAAGTCTTTGGCTTTTCTTCCAAGTACTTTTTCAACATCATTTGTTATTTCAGAATTTTTCATATCTCCTAGTACTTCAGAAAACAGATACTCAATAAGCCAAATATAATCTGCAGGTACGTCTTGTTGTTTCATAACATTTGTATACGCAGATAATGCAATTGGTGTAAAAGCGATAGGTTTTCCTGTAGCTTCTGAAATTTCCTGAATTACGTCTTTAAAAGTAAGGAGTCTCGGACCCGTTAATTGATATATTTTTCCATTATGTTCATTATTTAAAAGCGCTTCAACAGCTACATCTGAAATATCGTCTGTATCAACATAAGGTACTTTTGCTTCAGCTTGTGGTAATGCAACAAATCCTTCACGTATTGGATCTAAAAAGAAGCTTTCACTAAAATTTTGATTGAACCAACTTGCTCGTATTATGGTGTAATCGATTTCAGAGTGGATGATAACTTGTTCACATAATTCAGCTTCTCGTTCACCTTTTCCAGATAAAAGCACTAATTTTTTAATGTTGCTTTTTTTAGCTTGACGTGTTAATTCTTCAATAGCATCTAAAGCACCAGGAACAGCTAAGTCTGGTTGGAAAGTAATATATACTTTATCCATACCATTTAATACATTAGCCCAATTTTCTGGCTTTTGCCAATCAAAAGAAGGTGAGACATTCCGAGAACCAATTCTTACGTTCTGATTTTCTTTTTTTAATTTATTTACAACTTTACGACCGGTTTTACCAGTTCCACCGATTACTAAAATATTAGTCTTGTTTTTCATTTTTATTATATTTATTTGATGTTTATTATAATCAGAATGATCAATTTTATTTATTGTTAGCTTTTATATACACATTAGAATACCAGTATAAAGTAGCTACTAAAACAAACTCAAATGCTATAATCCAAAAGCTAGGAGTTGTAAAAAAACTATAATGATTTCCACCATTTGGAATTTCAAATAATGGTACTGTTATTAAAGCATCTAAAGCAACACTCGTTAACAGCATTGTTTGTCCAACTTTAATTCCATGAGTTTGTTTGTCTTTTTTGTAGTAGTGTTTGCAACCGTACCAAACAAGTGGCATTACAACTATAAAAAGCGTAATGTTTGCTTGTGTAATTGAATCTTCTAAAATTGAAACATAGAAGGAAATCGCATATAGAAGAACAGCTATTATCCAAATCACTATGCCTGTTAAAATTGCACGTTTAATTTTCATGTCTGTATAAGTTTTTAATTATAAGACAAATGTATTGCAGCTCTCAAGGAAGAACTTATTTGAAAAGAATTATGATTTGTTCGAAAAGGAGCTTACTTGATTTGACTAGGCCGATAACCAAACTTTTTTTCAAAGGCATTTGAAAAGGAACTAAGGCTTTCATAACCTACATGCCATGCGGCTTCTTGAACTGTAGATTCTTGATTTCGAATCATTTTATGAGCCAAAGTAAGTCGCTCATTTTGAAGGTATTTAAAAACGGGAACACCAAATAGTTCCTTGAAATTCTTTTTTAATTTGAAAGTGTTCAAACCGATTTGTCTAGAAATTTCACTAAGAGAAGGAGGGTTATCAATGTTTTTGAGTAAAATATCTCTTGCCAGATTTAATTTCTCACGTTCAGGCGATTTTATTTTTTCTGTTTTTAAACTTGCTAATTCCCCAAAAAAGTGAGACAAAAGTGTTGTTATCTGACTTCTAAAAAACATCATTTTAGTCTTGCCTTCATACTTAATATTGAATAACGAATCAATAATAGATTGCATTTCTGGAGTCATTATGAAACTAGGACCTTCAACGTAATGATCTGAAGGATTCATTAATTGGTTAAGCATTTCTCCAAACAATTCACCTTCATGATTAGGTAGTTGATCTATTGTAGCTGTTGAGGTTGCTATTACAATGCATTCTAATGGTTTTGTGGAAGATACTGAATGTATAAATTCTACATTTTCATCAGCATAAAATGATAGTGCTAAACCTTTAGTGTAGTTAAATGCTTTCTTTTTATTTCCGAATTGGACTGTTAAATCAACATTTCCAGATCCATAAAAAGCTACAGCAATTATTGGTTCATCAAAAAAACATGAATCAATAGTCAGTTGATTGACTTTAGCTTCTTCAACTAAAATGGTAAAATCATTTATATCAATAATATCTCTTGTCATATTTTAGTATGAATACATCATAGTTCTTTAAAACTACAAATTATTTGTGTTTTTGCGAAAGAGATATCGTAAATAGGATTTAATTTTCATTTAAATAACTCCTCAAGAACATGTGTTTTTTATAAAATGAATACTTTTTTCTACCACAAGATTTAAGGTTTCTGGAAGCTTATCTTTTTCCCATGGATGAGAGGCATCAAAAACATGGTTTGAGTTTTCAATTTTGAAAAGTTTGCTATTAGAATTCCATGAATGTAGATTTTCAGCCTCCATATATTTAACTGAAGGATCCTCTACTGCATGAATAATTAAAAATGGGATATTCAATTTTCTTGTTGCATTTTGGATGTTAAGACGTTTTTGGTTGGCTTCATAATCTTCAAAAAATTGATAGTTATGAGGCATTTGTTGTTTTGTTCTGCCATTTAAAACATACTTTACACCATTTTTATACCATTCGTTTTTCTCATCATTTGAGCCAAAACGTGATTCATAATCACTTACACTAGCCCAAGTGATTAGTTTTGTAATTCTTTTATCTTCTGAAGCTTTTATAATGGAAATTCCACCACCTCTAGAATGACCTATAAGCGTAATATTTGTGATATCAATCTCATTTTTAAACTGAAAGTTTTCAGAAAGAATAAAATTGAGCACATCCTCTAAATCAGTAAGTTCTTTAGTGTAGTTGTTTTCGGCAAACGCTTCTAAATCTGGAAAATCTATTGGGTCTTCAATGGTTCCTCCATTGTGTGAAAAATTAAACTTAATAAAAAAAAGGTTCTGATTACTAAAGGCTTCAGCTACCATATTCCAACTTCCCCAATCTTTAAAGCCTTTGTAGCCATGACAAAAGATAACGAGAGGTTTTTTTTCTCTATCAGATTTGAAAAAGGCATCCCAAACAATAGATTTGTTATTTACTCGACAACGAATTTGATTTTTTATAACGGTTATCAAACGTCTTTCTCTATAAAATTAATATTAGGGTCACAGATTTCGGAGATGAGTTTTTTTAATTCTATTTCAAAGGCAATTAATGTTTCTTCAGTTATTATGTTGTCTTTAGTTCTTGTGCCTTTGGATGCTTTTTTTCCGAATTTGATAAAACCTGAACTTAATTTTTTAAATGATATAATACCTGCTTCAACTGGTAAAACAATCTTTTTCTGTTTATACATCATATAAGCATACATTAATATTTGAAAACTTTTACTGTATTTATCATAATCTGAGCTAATGTCTTCCCAATTTACAATTTCGACTTTGTTTTGTTCTACGCGTCCGCTTTTATAATCAATAATTCTTGTGATACCATTATAGATATCTACACGATCGACTTTACCAGTTAAAATAATTGGAAATTCTAAGCCATCAATGTCTATTGGTACTTCATTTTTGGTTTCAATAGCTAAGATTTTAATTGTATTTCCTTCTTTTATGTCTTTACTTTCAAGTTTTAAGAAATTCAATATATAGTGTTTGGCTATTTTATAAATAATAAGATTTTTACCTTTAGTGATATCACCTTGTTTGTATTCTGTTTTAAAATGGTGACTTACTGTATCGTCTATTTTTGACACCATTTCGGAAATAATTTCTAGTGTTAAGATTTGCCCTTCAATTGGTTTATAGAAGTCTTCTAAAGTATTATGAATTATTGTTCCTAGAGTATTTAAAGCAACACTTTCTTCAACATCTTCATATTGCTTTATTCCTAGTATTTTTTCATAATAAAATGCAAGAGGATTCCTTATGTAATTTGTAAGAGCTGATGGTGAAAATCCGGATTTTGAATAGCGTTTCAATTCGTCAATAATTTCAGACGATTTTGATATCTCAATAAGATTACATTCTGTTATTGGTACTTTTGGCGAGACTAAATTGTGCTTAATGTTATGCGTTTTATCAATTTCTAATTGTGTAATAAACCGACTTTTTTCGCCTCCATTTAAAACATCTGGTTCTGTATTATAAATGATGTGTATGTCTTTTGCTCGTTGTAGCAATCTATAAAAATGATAAGTGTACACTGCATCTTTTTCTTTATAAGTTGGCATACTGTTTTCAAGCTTTACATCAAAAGGAATAAACGAACTGTTACTTTTACCTGCTGGTAGGATCCCTTCATTTACTGATGTAAGAATAACAGTTTCAAAATCAAGAACTCTTGATTCTAACATACCCATAATTTGTAAACCTTTTAGAGGTTCACCTTTAAAATCTAAGGTTTCGTTCTTTAAAATCTCTTTATATAGCCCAAAAAGTACTGAAATGTTGTTTATATATGAATAGGTGTTATTTAATGTATTTAGCTCATTAAAAACAACATTAAAGCGGTATAAGTATTCTAAAGCTAATAAATTGTTTTGCTTGTTTTGGTCCAATACATTTTTTAATTCTAATATTAATTTAGCACATTGTTCTAATGCTATTTTAGAATTGTTTTGCCATGTCTCAAACAGCAATTTTATTATTTCTGACTTGGTGCCAGCGAGGGTTTTTAAATGATCAATAGTTAAATAACTAATATTGTTTTGTTGAATTTCACTATTAATGTAATCTGAAATATTATCATTTTCTGTATTGAAAAGGGGTTTAATAAATTGATTAGATAAAATTGTAATAACATCTTTATGGTAAAATTTAGTAGTGCTTGATTTATGTAACCTGAATAGGCTTTCAAATAGTGAAGCCATTGGAATACTACTTAAAGGTAAACCCATTGTGATGTTTATAGGCCCAATGTTTTTAGGAATAGAATTTAGTAATGGAATAAGTAAAGATTCATCTCCTAATACAATTGCTGTATTTTCTAAAGTAGCATTTTGTTGTTTTAAATCAGATAATAATTCACCAACATATTTGATTTGACCAATGTTTTTGGGTGCACCAATACAGTTTATTTTTTTTTCTGAATTATAATAATTCGATAACCAATTAAAGTCCTCATTATTAAAATAATGCCATTGTGATTTGTGAGCTCTAATAAATAAGCCTGCATCATGTATTTGATCCTTTACAAAGCTAGCGTCAATGTCCCAATATATACTAGCTATGTTTTGTTGAAGAAGTTCTTGTATAATTATTTCTTCCGCTTTGTTAAGTGCATTAAAACCAATAAATACATATGTTTCATTGTCTTGCGTATCTATAAACTGTTCAAGATTTTCAATAGCTTCTTTATATACAAGTCCTTGATATCCCTTTTTATTTTTAATAAGTTGATTGCTGAATTCTGTATAAAATAATTTTAAACGATTCCAGAATGAGAGGTAATTTTTTACATAAGGGGTTTGGTTTTCTTCAAGAGACCAGTGTTGATGTTCAATCTCCTTAATAGCATTCAAGTAATCAAAGATGTGATTTGGAGAAACTAGGTAACGATCAATTTCATTAAAATCTTGTAGAAGCATTTGAGCCCATTTTGAAAACGTATCAAAGGGTTCAATTTGATCTTTTGGTGTGTGTGATAAGTATACTTTATAAAACTCAAACAGTAACTCTGTATTGTTAGCGTATTTGAGATCAGAAAGGGTTTCTATAAACTCCTCAATAGATAAAATTTTTGGAGCAAAAATTGTTTTGTTAAGATGATTTGAGATTTGATTCTTAAGAAATACTCCTGCTCTTTTACTTGGTAAAACAAATGTTAATTGCGAAAAATCAGCATTCTTTTTTTGTAGATCAACAATAACATCATTTAAAAAACTTACCATGTTATAAAAATAAAAAACGCTCCGAATTTCGGAGCGTTTTTTAAAATTTATTTACAATATTTAATAAAACTTATTTTTTAAGTTTTACTTCAACACGTCTGTTATTTGCTTTTCCAGCTCTAGTTTTGTTTGAATCGATTGGGTAATCTTCTCCAAAACCTGTAGAAGTTAATCTGTCAGCATTGATACCATTAGCAATTAAGTAATCTCTAACAGCACTTGCTCTTCTTTCAGATAATAACTGGTTAGATGATTTTGCACCATCACTATCAGTATGACCTTCAATTGAGAAGTTAGCTTTTGGATATTCTTTGAAGATAGCAGACATTGCTTGTAAAACTGCATCAGTTTCACTCTTGAAAGAAGACTTACCTGAGTTAAATAAGATTGTTCTAGCATAGCTATTTAATTCTTCCATTACTTCTGCAGTAGGAAGAACTTCTGGACAACCATTGTTTGCAACAGTTCCAACTTCGCTAGGACATTTATCATCTTTATCTAAAACACCATCACCATCAGTATCAGCCCAAGGACATCCTTTGTTTGCAGATGGACCAGCTTCGTTAGGACAATCATCAGCATTATCAGCTACACCATCGTTATCAGCATCTGGACAACCATTAAGAGCTGCAAGACCTGCTACAGTAGGGCAATCATCATTTTTATCAGCTACACCATCTCCATCAGAATCAGGGCAACCATTAAACTCAGCTAAACCAGCTTCGTTAGGACAATCATCTTTAGCATCTTCGATACCATCATTATCAGAATCTGGACAACCATTGAAAGCTTCTAAACCAGGAACATCTGGACAAGCATCATTTTTGTCGTAGATACCATCAGAATCAGTGTCTTTTCCACCAAATTTAACTGATATACCCATTGAATGTTGGAAATGATCTACTAAGTAATCTTCAAAAGAACTCTTATATGAAGTTTGTGCTGTTAAAGCTAAGTTATCACTAAACCAATAGTTGATACCTACTGTACCGTTGAAAGTACCAGCTCCAATTTCATTAACCCAAGTGTAACCACCACCAACACCTAAATAAGGGTCAACGCTGTTAGACTTAATAAGATTCATTAAACTGTAAGAAACTGTACCATCTAAAGCATAGTATGATAAATTGTTCACTTTTGAATCACCAAATTTTTCTATTTCGTTAATAGAACCTGTTGCAGAAAAACTAAAACCTTTATTTATATATCTAGAAACAGATACTGTAGATAAAGATGGAAGTATATTCCAGTGGTCTTGTAAGTTAAAAAATTCATCTAAGAATTCTCCTCTTGGAGCATCTTCTCCAACTGGATACATGTCAACTGCATTTACACCAATGCTAATTTTCCAAGGGTTGTTTTCATCTTGTGCACCAGCATTGAAGCTTAAAGCAAGCAACAAAACAAAAAATAATCTGCTAAGATTTTTCATATTCTAATAATTTTAATTTTAAGTGTTATAAGTGTTAATTCTAAGCAAAAGTAAGTTGTTAAATTTTATTAACAAAGACAAATATATAAAAATATTGATTAGTTGCATTAAATTTAGGGAGTTTGGACTCAATTTAAATAATATTTAGTTGTTTTCCTACTTTAACAAAAGCTTCAATTGCTTTGTCTAGATGTGCTTTTGTATGTGCAGCCGATAATTGAACACGAATTCTTGCTTTTTCTTTTGGCACTACAGGGAAGAAGAAACCAATGACGTAAATCCCTTCGTCTAATAATAGTTTCGCCATTGTTTGCGACAACTTTGCATCGTAAAGCATTACAGGAACTATAGCTGAATCACCATCAATAATATTAAAATTAGCGTCTTTAAGACCTTTTTTGAAATATGCTGTATTTTCTTCTAAGGTATCTCTTAGTGTTGTATCATTAGAAAGCATATCAAAAACCTTTATTGATGCGCCTACTATTGCTGGAGCTAAAGAATTTGAGAATAAATACGGTCTAGATCGTTGCCTTAATATTTCGATAATTTCTTTCTTGCCTGTCGTATATCCTCCCATGGCGCCACCAAGTGCTTTTCCTAAAGTTCCTGTAATAATATCTATGCGACCCATAACTCCTTTTTCTTCAAGTGTTCCTCGACCTGTTTCGCCAATAAAGCCAGTAGCATGACATTCGTCAATCATAATCATTGCGTCATATTTCTCTGCTAAATCAGAAATTTGATCTAAAGGAGCAACTAAGCCATCCATAGAAAAGACACCATCAGTTACTATAATTTTAAAACGTGCTCCATTTTCATTTGCTAAAATGAGTTGTTGCTCCAAATCGCTCATGTCATTATTTTTATATCGATATCTAGCAGCTTTACACAAACGAACGCCATCAATTATTGAAGCATGGTTTAATGAATCTGAAATTATTGCATCCTCTTTCCCTAGTAAAGGCTCAAAAACACCTCCATTTGCGTCAAAAGCTGCTGCATATAATATGGTGTCTTCGGTACCATAAAATTCAGCAATTTTAGCTTCTAATGTTTTGTGAATATCTTGAGTACCACAAATAAAACGAACAGATGACATTCCGAAGCCATGAGTATCCATAACATCTTTAGCAGCTTGAATTACATCTGGATGTGATGACAGTCCTAAATAATTGTTAGCACAAAAATTCAATACACTTTGACCAGTGTTTAAAGTAATCTCTGCACCTTGAGCAGAAGTGATAATACGTTCTTCTTTAAAAAGTCCGTCCTCTTTTAAATGTTGTAATTCAGATTGTAAATGTTCTTGAATTTTTCCGTACATGGTTCCTTTTTTTTATAAATTTAAAATTCTTTTATTGTTATTACATCATTAATATATATTAGAATTTTTTTAATGACTTTAAAATTCATGTCTTCTAATACCAATTGGTAATCGTAAAGTTGCTCTTGATGTATAGGATTTGTTAAACCTGTTTTATAATCGATTATTACAGCTTCGTTTTTAGCATTTATTACAACGCGATCTGGCCTTAGAAGATATCCTTCTTTAGTCATGATATCTTGTTCATTATATATCGTGTGTTCAGAGTTAAAATAAGGTTGTAACTGACTGTGATTTATAATATCATAAACAGTTACTTTTAATTCATCATATTGTAACGTATTTACTTTTCCTAAATTTTCAAAACCTTTTAATACATGTTCAACATCATCAATTGTTTTAATTTCAGACATAATATCATGAATTAGGTTTCCTTTTTCTATGGCTTTTTCTTGAAGTGTATTCCATAAGTATCCTGAACTTGTAACAATATTTAAGTTATGTTCTTCTTTAGCTGTTGAAATAAATTCATTTTGATAGATGGTATTATGTGTCTCTTTTTGTTTTTCTGAAGTTTTTATTGGATTCCCAAAGCTGTAAGTCAGCGTATTGTCGTTCCAATGATTAGTGGTTTTTAAATAATTAATAAATAATCCTGAATAATGCTTTAGTTTTTCGGTTTGAGTTTTCTTGTCAAGATCTAATTCTGAAATAATATATAAGTGTTCAATAGCTCTTGTTAAAACAACATAAAGCAAATTAATACTATCTAATTCAAGTTCAGATTGGTAGTCATTATATATGGTGTTACTTGTTTCATTATAATCTTTGAGATCTTTATTTTGATTTAAATACAAATGAGAAAAGCCATTAAAATTGTCTTTTTCAACTGGAATCCAAACTTTTGGGTTTAAATCAAAATAAATATTTTGATTCGCATAAGGAAAAATAACCACAGGAAACTCTAGTCCTTTTGACTTATGAATCGTCATAATTTGAACCGCATTTTCACCTTGAGGAGACACAATGCTTAAAGACTCTTTTTTTCGATCCCAAAATTCTAAAAAGCCAGAAAGACTTGTGTTGTATTTCTGAGAATAATCTAAAACTTCGTCTAAGAAAAACTGAATATAAGCATTTGAGGATGCGTTGAGATTAAATTGTCTTATGATACTTTCTATAGCCTCATAAATAGGCAATTGTAAAAACCGATTAAAATCAAATGTGTAACCAAAATCTTTGAGTGCTTTGAATAGGTTAAAAATATCATTATGAATTAATTGACTAAAAAAAGCATGCTTATCATCTAGTGATAATTTATATTCTGCCAAATAACTTAAGAGTTCAATCTTAATTTCATCGTTTTTAGGTTGTATTGCAAGAGTTAATAGGTGGACTATAAAATTAACTTCTGGAGAGTTTTTAAGCATCAATGTTTCGGAAGAAATTATTGAATAGTGTTTGCTACTTAAATATTCGGCAATAGCAATGCCTTCTTTTTTTCGCCTAACAATGATGCAAATATCTTTGAGTGCAAACCCATTTTGTTGCGCTTTTTCAATCCTATTTAAAACGGCATCGCATTGTAATTCGTTTTTATCTTCATCATCGATATTTAAAAAAGACAATTCTACATAACCTTCATTTTCAAATACTAATTCTTGATGTGCATTTTTATAAATATGCTGATGTTGTTCATTTGAAAACGCAAAACTTGAAATGTGACTAAAAAACGTATTATTGAATTCAACTATACGTTTATAACTCCTATAATTAGATGGAAGGTTCTCCACTGTTTTATCTATATGAAATGGATTGCCTTCAGAGTATAAATCAATAAACTGTTCAGCTCGTCCACCACGCCATCTATAAATGGCTTGTTTGGCATCACCTACAATCATTGCCGTTCCTGTTTCACCTTTTAAGTTTTGACCTGTAATGGCACTATCAACTAACGGAATTAAATTCTCCCATTGTAACTCTGAAGTGTCTTGAAATTCATCAATAAAATAATGTTTAAATTTCTCTCCAATTCGTTCATATATAAATGGCGTCGGTTGTTCGCGAATTTCATTATTAATAATAGCATTGAACTCAGAAATTAATAAGAGATTATCTTCTAATTTTAGTTCGTCTAATGTTTTTTTAATGGCGCCTAAAACTGACAAAGGTGTAATGTTATTTAATGCGTTTTTTAAAAATTTAATCTGAAAGACTGCGTTTTTAGTTTCATGAAATGCATCTATAAGTTGCTGACGAATACCTTCAATAGTCTCACCAACATCATCTGAAACTTTTTTTGGATAAATTGGAAAGCCCTCTAAAAGATCATTTTGCCATTTAGGAGCAAACGACACATTAAAATTTCCATCAGCGAGTTTAATAAAATGTTTAGGTAAGTAACTGCTAGAAAAATCTGCATGTTCTATTTGTGACTGACTTATTAATTCAAGAGTTTTTTTTGCCACCTCTACTACTTGGTCAGAATGAGTTCTGTATTGCTTTTGTAAATTGGTTTTAAGGGCATTAAAATCATTAAGAGTTTTGTCTTTAAGTTGATCGATGTACGGAATTTCATTTTCATTAATTAATAATTCAGCAATCGTATTAAAATCATAAGAAATGTCCCAACTTTTATCATCATCCGTTTTTTCTATGGCGAAATCAACTAATACTTTTGTGAGCTCCTTATCACTTCCTGCTTTTTCAATAAGTTTGTCAACGGCTTTGCCCAACATGTTTTTTGTATCGAGTTCAACTTCAAAGTCTACTGGAAGTTTTAAGTCATGAGCAAACGTGCGAATGAGTTTGTGATTAAACTTATCTATAGTTGAGATATCAAATGCTGCATAGTTATGAACCATGGTGTGCAAAAGCAGTTTAGATTTTTCGTGTAATCCTTTAGGCTCTAAATTTAAATCTTTTGCAATGGTTTCAAACATACTGTTTGAGCTACTTAAAATGGAGGCATCTGAAAATGTTTTTAATGTGTCGATAATACGCTCCTTCATTTCTCCAACAGCTTTGTTTGTAAATGTGAGCGCTAAAATGTTTCTAAAAGTCAAAAGACTATTTGAAGTAAAGAGAATCTTTAAATAATCTTGAACTAAGGTATAGGTTTTTCCACTTCCAGCGGAAGCGTTATAAATTGTAAAAGGAGTTTGCTTTTGCACGCTTAAAATTATAAAAACTATCAATGAGTTCATAGCTATTTATTATTTTTAATTGCGCTGTTTTATATGTAAATTTGGTATCATTAGATATTAACTTAAAAAACATAATATTATGGCTTTCGAATTACCGAAATTAAAATACGCATACGATGCTTTAGAACCACACATTGATGCTCGTACAATGGAAATACATCACTCAAAACATCATAATGGTTATACTACTAAACTTAATGCTGCAATTGCAGGTTCAGATTTAGAAGGTAAATCTATAGGAGAGATTTTAACAAATCTTGATATGAATAATGCTGGTGTTAGAAATAATGGAGGAGGTTTTTATAATCATTCGTTATTTTGGGACGTTATGAATCCAGATGACAAAGGCTATTTGTCTGGAGATTTAAAAGATGCTATCGAAGCAGAATTTGGATCTAAAGATGCTTTTGTTGAAGCATTTAGTAAGGCAGCAGCAACTCAGTTTGGATCAGGTTGGGCATGGTTATGTGTTCATAAAGGCGGAAAGGTTGAAGTGTGTTCAACACCAAATCAAGATAATCCATTAATGCCTGGTGTGAGTTGCGGAGGAACTCCAATTTTAGGTTTAGACGTTTGGGAACACGCGTACTATTTAAACTATCAAAACAGAAGACCAGATTATATTGATGCTTTTTTTAAAGTTGTAAACTGGAATGAAGTTGAAAGACGTTACGCAGAAGCAAAGTAACGATTTCTTCCTGCAAGGTTTTTAAAACCTTGTAGGTCTAATAGAAAAGTAATTTATGAAAGCAAGCTCATTTGAGTTTGCTTTTTTTATGCTTCGGAAATAGAAGAGAATTTAATTTTGGTCTGAACTTAAAATGAAAAAGGTGAACTTACGTTCACCTTTTTGCCCCAAATCTACCATAAACTTAACCTACTTATGTTATGGTGAAACAAATATAAGCGCACTTCTTTCTAATAGTTAAATTTTTTAGACTAACGACAAATAAATTGGCTTAAACGGGGAAAACTACAATTTTAGCTGTTTATAAGTGATAATAAAGAAATGCTTTAGATGGTAATGAAAAGAAATTGAAAAACAAGATGTTATAAGGTTGTAAACATATGTTAATAAAAAAAGGTGAACAGAAGTTCACCTTTTTTTGCCCCAAATCTACCATGAACTTAACCTACTTATGTTATGGTGATACCAATGTATGCGTATTTTGTTTAACCTTAAACAAATATTAGATGAAATACATTTTTATCGGATAAACAACGCTTTTTTTCGGGTAAAATGCTAAAATTGAGTATTTTATCTAGTAAGCCCTTTCTTTGTTTCCTTCATAGAAATTAATAAAAGCTCTGTTAACTACACGGTTACCACCAACGGTTGGATAGTTTCCTGTGAAGTACCAATCTCCTAAATTCTTAGGGCAAGCTTTGTGTAAATTCTCGATGGGTTGAAAAATAGTTTTCACTTTCGTTTTTACTGTATCATCAGATATTAATTCTGCAATCTTATCAGAAATCTGGTTTGCAGTAAATTCGTTGTATAAATCTTTTACGAAGTTTTTGACCTCCTTGTCCTTTAATTCAAGCTGTGCTTTACATTTGTGATACACGTCTTCAATCATATGATATTTATCGTTTTCTTTTAATAGTTCTAGCATAGCTCTAAAAGCGATTAAACTTTCAAGATTCGCCATGTCAATTCCGTAGCAATCTGGATAACGAATTTGAGGAGCAGATGAAACCACAACAATTTGTTTTGGGTTTAAACGATCCATCATTTTAATGATACTCATTTTAAGCGTTGTGCCTCTCACAATACTATCATCAATAATCACCAAATTGTCAGTAGGTTGAATAACACCATAAGTGACATCATAGACATGAGCTACTAAATCGTCACGACTGCTATCTTCAGTAATAAAAGTTCTAAGTTTTACATCTTTGATGGCGATTTTTTCAATTCGAGGTCTTTCAGAAAGTATTTCGGTCACTTTCTCTGCGGAAAGTTTTCCGTTACCATCTAATATGGCTTGTGTTTTTCGTTCGTTGAGATGTTGTTCAACAGTTTCTATCATTCCGAAGAATGACGTTTCAGCAGTATTTGGTATGTATGAAAACACCGAATTCTTAGTATCTCCTTCAATGGCTTCTAAAACTTTAGGCATTAATAACTTTCCTAATTTTTTACGCTCTTGATAAATTTCGGCATCACTTCCACGAGAAAAATAGATGCGTTCAAATGAACAAGCTTTTCGTTCTAAAGGCTCAAGAATTTGTTCAATAAATACTTCACCAGATTTCTTTGTAATGATTGCATGTCCAGGTTCTAATTCTTTTACATCTTCAAAATCAACATTAAATACTGTTTGAATTACAGGACGCTCAGAAGCTACAGCAACGATTTCATCATCTTCATAATAATAGGTTGGCCTAATTCCTGCAGGATCTCTTAAAACAAAGGAATCTCCATGACCTAATAATCCAGCCATTGCATAACCACCATCCCAGTTTTTAGCTGCTTTTTTCAATATTTTAGTAACATTCAAGCGCTCAGCAATTAAAGGTGAACATTCACTTTTACTATAGCCTTCTTTTTTTAGTTTTTTATAAATTTTACTAACTGCATCATCTAGAAAGTGGCCGATTTTTTCCATAATAGTGATGGTATCCGCTTTTTCTTTGGGATGCTGACCAAGTTCAACTAAACCATCAAACAATTCGTTTACATTGGTCATGTTAAAATTCCCAGCAACAATAAGATTTCTGTGCATCCAATTGTTTTGTCTTAAAAATGGATGAACGCTTTCAACACTGTTTTTTCCGAAAGTACCATACCGAACATGACCTAATAGTAATTCACCTATATATGGAATGTGCTTCTTTTGAAGCGCGACATTATCTTGGTATTCTGGATGCTCATTTAACTCATCATTAATGCGTTCATTAATTTGAGCAAAAATATCTTGTATAGGTTGTTGAGCTATAGAACGTACGCGACTTATGTATCGTTCTCCAGGATTAGTATCTAATTTGATACTCGCAAAACCAGCTCCATCTTGACCACGATTGTGCTGCTTCTCCATCATGAGATACATTTTATTTACACCGTAAAATGCACTTCCGTACTTTTCCTTGTAATACTCTAATGGTTTTTTTAGTCTTATGAGTGCAATTCCGCATTCATGTTTTAAAGCATCGCTCATTGTTGTATTCTTGTTATTAGGTTTACCAAAATTATTAATTTTGGATTTAGTGTTTAATAAAAAACGCGCTCAATTGTGAGCGCGTTGGTTTATGATAATTCAATATTAAATTGAGTGAGTTGTTTGAACTCTTTCAGTCTATAGCCAATTTCATCTTTAGTTAAATTTTGCATGCGCTCTGTTCCAAATTTTTCAACACAAAAGGAAGCTAAATTTGAGCCAAATATAACTGCGTTTTTCATATTCTCAAACGAATAGTCTTCTGTGCTTGCAAGATAACCAGCAAAACCACCAGCAAAAGTGTCGCCAGCTCCTGTAGGATCAAATACTTCTTCTAGAGGTAAAGCTGGAGCATAAAACATATGATCATCATGAAACAATAAAGCGCCATGTTCTCCTTTTTTAATCACTACATACTTAGGACCCATTTCATGAATCTTTCGAGCAGCAACTACTAATGAGTATTCTCCAGTTAGTTGTCTCGCCTCTTCATCATTAATTGTAATAACATCGACATTTTTTATAACGGCATGTAAATCGTCAAGAGCTATGTCCATCCAGAAATTCATGGTATCTAAAATAGCCAATTTTGGTTTTTTAGTCATTTGGTCTAATACGCCTTGTTGTACCATTGGATGTAAGTTTCCAAGCATTACAACTTCTGCATCCTTATAAGCTTCAGGTACGATAGGATTAAAATGTTCTAAAACATTTAATTCTGTTACTAACGTATCGCGAGAATTCATATCATTATGATACTTACCACTCCAGAAGAATGTTTTTCCTTCTTTTATAATTTCAATACCATCAATATTAACGTTTCTGTCTGATAATAAGTCTAAATATTCTTGTGGAAAATCACCACCAACTACAGATACTGCAGCAGAATCTACATTAAATTGTGATGCTGCTAATCCAATAAAGGTTGCTGCACCACCAAGTATTTTATCTGTTTTTCCGAAAGGGGTTTCAATAGCGTCAAAAGCTACTGTACCAACTATAACTAATTTGCTCATAAAGTGTTTTAAAATTTGCTGCAAATATACGGTTTTTGAAAACTTAAAAAAGAATTTATTTTCGACCAAAATCTGCAGGAATTTCTCCCCAAGCTTTTGTTTCCCATTTTACAATGGTTGTCTTATATTCATTGTCTTTAAGCCATTGTACTGCACGATCTACTAAATCGTAAACGGGTTTGTTTTTTGTATTGCGTTCTAACTTTGAATTGCAGGTTTTTTTACGCACCCAACTCATTGCAGTTCTTGAGTCAGTATATAAAATGCAATCACTATTGTGCTTTTTTAGAAATCCCAGTCCATGAACTAATGCTAAAAACTCCCCTAAATTATTGGTGCCTTGAGCAAAAGGACCTTGAATAAAAAGCTGTTTTTTAGATTTGGTTTCAACACCACGATATTCCATAATACCAGGATTACCAGATGATGCAGCATCTACCGAAATCGAATTATAATTAGGCAAGCCAATTTGTTTAAGTTGCTCTGCAGTAAGTTCGCTTTTAAACGATTTGTTTTTTCCTATATAATCAAAATAATTTCCTTTTAAAGCTTTTTTTGCGGCATCAAAAGTTGAGAATGATTTGTATTGAGCACCTTGAAAGTCTTTAATTTGCGCTTTACAATCATTCCAAGATTCAAAAACACCTGTGTGATGTCCTTTCCAAACGGTGTAATATTTCTTTTTCTTTTTACTCATTTAAAAGTTTTTCGACCACCTTAGGAAAGTGTTCCATTTCCAATTTATGAATTTTGTTGGCTACATCTTGAGCAGAATCAGAAACATTTACTTTACATTTAGCCTGAAAAATAATTGCACCTTCATCATAGTGTTCATTTACAAAATGAATAGTGATGCCTGTTTCTTTTTCATTATTCTTAACAATGGCTTCATGAACATACATTCCGTACATGCCTTTTCCTCCATATTTTGGTAGAAGCGCAGGATGAATATTAATCACTTTATTAGGAAATTTTTCTAAAATATGCTTCGGAAACTTCCAAAGAAAGCCAGCTAATACAATTAAATCTGGTTGTATTGATTTTAGAGCATTTAATATGTCATTAGTTTCAGTAAATGCTATTTTATTGAAAGACAATGCGCTAACTTTAAGTTTTTTGGCTCTATCTAAAACTTTGGCATGAGGATTGTTAGTAAATACTTGAATAACAGAAATATTTTCTCTGTTGTGAAAAAACTTAATTAAATTTTCAGCATTAGTGCCACTTCCGGACGCAAAGATTACAATACGTTTCATTTACAGACAATCAGTTACTATTATTCAGAACAAAAAAAAGAATAATAATTAACAATTAGAGCGCAAAAGATAAAATCTTCAAAGTTATTTTAGTAAATTACAGACACATTTTTAAACTAAAGGTGTGTATTGAAATAAAGTTTTTTTATTTTTGCGACCTAATTAAAACTTAAAATTAAAAAATTATGTCAGACATTGCATCAAGAGTAAAAGCGATTATCGTAGACAAATTAGGAGTTGATGAAAACGAAGTTGTTATAGAAGCTAGCTTTACTAACGATTTAGGAGCAGATTCATTAGACACTGTTGAGTTAATCATGGAATTTGAAAAAGAATTCGATATTCAAATCCCAGACGATCAAGCTGAAAATATTGCTACAGTTGGTCAAGCTATCTCTTATATAGAAGAAGCAAAATAATCCAATAAATTTTTATGGAATTAAAGCGAGTAGTAGTTACCGGTTTAGGAGCGCTTACACCTATAGGCAATACCAAAGATGAATATTGGGATGCACTTATAAGTGGGAAAAGTGGTGCTGCACCTATAACATATTTTGATACTGAAAAGTTCAAAACAAAGTTCGCTTGTGAATTAAAAAACTTTAACGCTACCGATTTTCTAGAAAGAAAAGAGGCTCGTAAAATGGATAGATTTACCCAGTATGCTATGGTGGCTTCAGATGAAGCAATTATAGATGCTAAGTTAGATCTAGAAAAAGTAAATAAATTACGAGTAGGTGTTATTTGGGGAGCAGGAATTGGAGGCTTGGAAACATTTCAAAATGAAGTATTAAATTTCGCTGAAGGAGATGGTACACCAAGATTTAATCCGTTCTTTATTCCTAAAATGATTGCAGATATTGCGCCAGGAAACATATCTATAAAACATGGATTTATGGGACCTAATTATACAACTGTATCTGCATGTGCATCGTCTGCCAACGCAATGATTGATGCCTTAAACTACATTCGTTTAGGACATTGTGACATCATTGTAACTGGTGGGAGTGAAGCAGCTGTAACCATTGCCGGAATGGGTGGTTTTAATGCGATGCATGCGTTATCAACAAGAAATGAAAGTCCAGAAACAGCCTCAAGACCTTTTGATGGAACCAGAGATGGTTTTGTGTTAGGCGAAGGAGCAGGAGCGATTATTCTTGAAGATTATGAGCACGCTAAAGCTAGAGGAGCTAAAATTTATGCTGAAGTACTAGGAGGTGGTTTATCTTCTGATGCTCACCATATGACAGCACCTCACCCAGAAGGGATTGGTGTTATTGCTGTAATGAAAAATTGTTTAGAAAATGCTGGTGTTAAACCTGAAGAAGTTGATCATATCAACACGCATGGAACATCAACACCTCTTGGAGATGTTGCTGAACTTAAAGCGATTTCTGAAGTGTTTGGAGAGCATGCAAAAAATATCAATATAAATTCAACCAAGTCCATGACTGGACATTTATTAGGTGCTGCAGGTGCTATTGAATCTATTGCTTCAATTTTAGCAATGGAACATGGTATTGTACCTCCAACTATAAATCACGAAGTTGTTGATGAAAATATTGATCCTAAACTTAATTTAACATTAAATAAAGCACAAAAAAGAGACGTTAAAGTTGCGATGAGTAATACGTTTGGATTTGGCGGTCACAACGCTTGTGTATTATTCAAAAAATTAGATTAAATACGAATGAATATCATTCGTAACATATTAAATTCCCGTTCTAGTAAAGACGGGAATTTTTTTTTGGAACTCTCCAAAATACTGGATTATAAGCCTAAAAACAAAGAACTTTACATAAAAGCATTTACACATAGATCTTTAAATTTAAAAGATGATAAAGGCAACGCTCTTAATTATGAGCGACTAGAGTTTGTTGGTGATGCTATGTTAAGCGCAGTTATCGCTTCTTATTTATTTGAAAAAGTACCTCATGGAGATGAAGGCTACTTAACTAAGATGCGTTCAAAAGTTGTGAGTAGAGAACACTTAAATGAGTTAGGAAAAGAACTGAAACTTATTGATTTAGTTGTAAGCAAAATACCGACTTCAAATTTCGGAAACAATATACATGGTAATCTTTTTGAGTCGCTAGTAGGTGCTATTTTCTTGGATAAAGGTTATAAGAAATGCGATAAATTTATCTTTAAAAAGGTAATCAAACCTCATGTTGATATTGAGACTTTAGAAGGTAAGGTAATTAGCTACAAGAGCTTGCTTATTGAATGGTGTCAAAAAGAAAAAAAATCGTTCGATTATAATGTTTATGAAGACACTGGAAATGATGATTTAAAACATTTCTCTGTTAAATTATCCATTAACGATAAGGTTATTTCTAAAGCGAGAGCAACTTCTAAGAAAAAAGCCGAAGAAAAAGCATCCAGACGCGCGTTTTTTGTATTTCAAAATGAGATTACCAAAGTATTTTAATACCTTATTTTATATTCTTAAAAAAATAGTTGCAGTACTATAACGTTTTCGAAGCCCAAGGCTGTTAAGATTAATAAAAACTTAATCTTAAACTAGTCATAATGTTCTATATTTACATTTGATAGCGATTAAATTATGGCTTTACATAAGTTATTTGTAGACGATTTTTACGACACTTCTTTTGTGCTTTTAGCAATACATTGTAGACTAGAAGACTATAGATTAGCCTATTTTCTTAATAAATATTTAGATCTAAATTTAAAACGTAAGCCTCAAGATTTAGATTATAATTATTTTGCTGCGTCATATGCAATTTATGAGTGGGATAATATAACCATGGATACAACTTGGAATTTAGTTTCTAATGTTTGTAAAAAGGAGGAAGCTGCATTGCAGAGTTCTGGTTCTTTATTTGATAATCAAAATTTGATTATGAAAACTTATAATTTATTACCAGAGTTTAAAAATGTAGATTATTTAATTAAAGTCACTAACGAAAATCAAAATTTTAATGAGAAGAGTATTCTCAATAAAATACAATCTATACCACAAGTAATTACATCTTATAATATAGATGTAGATCAGATAAAATCAAAAGATCATTTAATTTTTAATTAATGTTACGAAAAAAGAAAACTAAAATTGTTGCTACTTTAGGACCAGCTACAAGTAGTAAAGAAGTCCTAAAAAGAATGCTTGAAGAAGGCGCAAATGTGTTCAGAATCAATTTTTCTCATGCCGATTATGAAGATGTTAAAGAACGTGTCACAATGATTCGAGAACTCAATGCAGAGTTTGGTTATAACGCTGCAATATTAGGTGATTTACAAGGGCCGAAATTGAGAGTCGGCGTCATGAAAGGCGAAGTCGTTGTTAATGAAGGCGATGAAATTATTTTTGCAACAGGAGAACGTTTCGAAGGCACAAAAGAGCGTGTTTACATGACCTATGATAAATTTCCTCAGGATGCCAAACCAGGAGAACGTATTCTTTTAGATGATGGAAAATTAATTTTTGAAGTTGTATCTACAGATAAAAAATCTGAAGTTAAAGCCAAAGTCATTCAAGGTGGTCCATTGCGTTCTAAGAAAGGTGTAAACCTTCCAAACACAAATATTTCGCAACCAGCTCTTACAGAAAAAGATATTGAAGATGCCATATTTGCATGTAGTTTACAAGTTGATTGGATGGCATTATCATTTGTTCGTCATGCAGAGGATTTAATAGAACTTGAGTCATTAATTAAAGAACATAGTGATCATAAAATTCCAATAATAGCCAAAATTGAAAAGCCTGAAGCTGTAGAAAATATAGATAAGATTGTTGCCTATTGTGACGGATTAATGGTTGCTCGTGGAGATTTAGGTGTTGAAATTCCAGCTGAAGAAGTGCCTCTCATCCAGAAACAATTAGTATTACGTGCAAAACGCGCAAGAATACCAGTAATTATTGCTACCCAAATGATGGAAACAATGATTACAAGTTTAACACCAACACGTGCTGAGGTAAATGATGTTGCTAACTCTGTAATGGATGGCGCTGATGCTGTGATGTTGTCAGGAGAAACTTCAGTTGGAAATTATCCAGTACAAGTTATTAAGCAAATGGCAAGTATTGTTAGAAGTGTTGAAGATTCAGATTTAATTCAGGTGCCTCAATCACCACCACATATTCGCACCAATCGTTACATTACAAAATCTATTTGTTATCATGCGGCTAATATGGCTAACGAAATTAATGCTAAAGCTATTTCAACACTAACAAATAGTGGATATACCGCTTTTCAAATTTCGGCATGGAGACCAAGTGCATATATTTTAGTATTTACGTCAAACAAACGAATTCTAACTCAATTAAGTTTACTTTGGGGAGTTGAATCATTTTACTATGATAAGTTTGTAACTACAGACGAAACGATAGAAGATGTTAATGCCATTGCCTGTAAAAAAGGCTATCTTGAAGTTGGTGATATGCTCATTAGTTTAGCAGCAATGCCTATTAAAGAAAAAGGAATGGTGAATACTTTAAGAGTTAAAGAAATAGAGAGTTGTAGTTTTTAAAATTTGGGCGTTACCACAAGGGTCGCGCTTTCACTACT
Organism: Psychroserpens ponticola; assembly: GCF_023556315.2. Lineage (NCBI taxonomy): Bacteria > Pseudomonadati > Bacteroidota > Flavobacteriia > Flavobacteriales > Flavobacteriaceae > Psychroserpens > Psychroserpens ponticola. The sequence goes on from NZ_CP116221.1 coordinate 3,945,981, forward strand.
CGCTCTCTTCGAGGAGCTTAAACAATTAGCCTGCGTTGAGCGCAGTCTAAACGTTCTATCGCTAACGCAAAAAACAACCTCATTAAATATAATATAGTGAGGTTATTTTTTAAAACTCAAACTTCAATTGAACACTAATTGGTTTTTCAATCGTTTTAACTTTTTTAGTTTTTGAAGTTTCAGTATTTAAGTTAGATAATGAAATGCCTAATAAACGTACAGAATTATTAAGTCTTTCTTGATACAATAAATCTTTCGCAGTATCGAGTATGATGTTTTTATCATTTATAAAATAAGGCAAAGTTTTGCTTCGTGTTTGGAGCGTAAAATCACTGTACTTAATTTTAAGTGTTATCGTTTTTCCTGCAACATTACTTTTGTTTAGTCGTTTTGAAACTTCTTCAGCTATATGATCAAGCTTCTCAAGCATAAAAACTTCAGAAGATAAGTTTTTACTAAATGTACGTTCGGCAGCCAGAGATTTTCTAATGCGATTTGGTTTCACTTCGCTATTATGAATTCCTCGAACCACATGATAATAATAGCGTCCAGATTTTCCGAAGTTATCATCAAGATATTCTAGAGATTTAGATTTTAAATCTGCGCCTGTAAAAATGCCTTTTTGATACATTTTTTCGGATGTAACCTTACCAACACCATAAAATTTTCTGATATCTAGGACTTCTAAAAACTGAAGCACTTCTTCTGGATTTACAGTTTTTTGTCCGTTAGGCTTATTATAATCACTAGCGACTTTGGCAATAAATTTATTGATTGAAATTCCTGCAGAAGCAGTTAAACCAACCTCATTAAAAATTCGAGTTCGGATCTCTTCAGCAATTAATGATGCACTCGGATTTCCTTTTTTGTTTTCGGTGACATCAAGATAGGCTTCGTCGAGGGATAGAGGCTCTACTAAATCTGTATAATCATAAAAGATGCGTCGTACGTGTTTAGAAATTTCTGTATAGCGTGCAAAATCGGTTCTTACAAAGATTAATTCCGGACACAATTTAATTGCTAACCTGCCAGACATCGCACTTTTTACACCAAATGTTCTAGCCTCATAACTTGCTGCGCTAATCACACCTCGAATACCTCCACCACCAACAGCAATCGCTTTACCTTTAAGTTCAGGATTATCCATTTGCGCTACAGAAGCATAAAAAGCATCCATATCGACGTGAATAATTTTTCTTATTGGTAAGGTGTTCATCATAAAACAAATTTATGATATCTTTGATTCATTTATGAAACTTATATATACACTTTTAGGAGTATTACTTTTATTATTTGTTTGGTCAGCTATAAAACCTTTCGAATATTTTACTTGGTTCTTAGAAGTTTTGCCTGCTATACTTGGGGTTTTTGTTCTCATTATAACATTCAGAAAGTTTAGATTTACAAACTTTATCTACATCCTTATTTTTTTTCATTGTGTAATTTTAATTATTGGTGGTCATTATACATATGCTGAAGTGCCATTATTTGATTGGATTCAGGAGACTTTTAATCACACCAGAAATAATTACGATAAAGTTGGTCATTTTGCTCAAGGGTTTGTTCCTGCTATGATTGCAAGAGAATTGTTAATTCGAAAACATGTAGTTAATTCAAATAATTGGTTAAACTTTATTATCGTATGTATTGCAATGGCAATTAGCGTTACTTATGAATTTATTGAATGGGCAGTTTCTTTAGGAACTGGAGAAGGAGGAGATTCCTTTTTAGGTACTCAAGGCTATATTTGGGATACTCAATCGGATATGCTTTATGCTTCTATTGGAGCAATTTTAAGTTTGGTTCTTTTTGGTAAATATCATTCAATTCAAATTAGAAAATTATAACACGACTGTTAATAATAGACATGATTGAAATAGAACGCAAATTTTTAGTGATTTCAGAAGATTTTAAAACAGAATCTTTCAAACACACACGAATTATTCAAGGGTTTTTAAATACTGACCCTAATCGTACTGTTCGTGTTAGGCTTAAGGGAGAAATAGGATACTTGACAGTAAAAGGCAAGTCAACTAATGATGGTTTGAAGCGTTTTGAGTGGGAAAAAGAAATTTCGAAAAGTGATGCTAAAGCACTTTTAAATTTATGCGAAGAAGGCATTATTGATAAAATGCGATACGAAGTTAAAGCTGGAAAACATGTCTTTGAAATCGATGAATTTTTTGTAGATAATGAAGGTTTGATTGTTGCAGAAGTTGAGCTTGAACATGAAAACGAAAAGTTTGAATTACCGGATTGGTTAGGAAAAGAAGTCACTGGTGATATTAAATATTATAATTCTCAATTAAGTCTAATGCCATATAAAACATGGTAGAAAACATATAAATAATGAATAAAATTCTAGTTACACTTTGTCTCGTTTTAGTTTGTTCGGCTTGTAAAGAAAATACTATATCATCGGTTGAACTAATTAACAATGATATTAAAGAAGTTGTTGAAACAAAAGATGTTGAAGATAAAAAATCAGTTAGAGAACTTAAAAAAGAACTCACATCAAAAGGCTTTCAAATCTTTGATTATGTTGATGAAAAAACTCAAGACACTATTATTATGCAGCAGTATTTTATTGCATTTTTAAAGCGTGGATCAGTTCGTAATCAAAATGAAGAAGAAGCGACTCAGCTTCAGACGGCACATTTAGCCCATTTAGGTAAGATGTATGAATTGGGTTATGCAGATATATCAGGTCCTTTTGGAGATGATGGTGATATTCGTGGCATTACAATTTATAATGTTCCGAATCAAAAAATGGCAGATAGTTTAGCTAATTCTGATCCAATGGTTAAAGCTGGTCGTCTCCAAATTGAAATTCATCCATGGTGGGCAGCAAAGGGTTTTTCGTTACGATAAGACATAAAAAAAGCCACTCTATTGAATGGCTTTTTTTATACTGTTATAAAGTGTTTTAGGCTTTCTTAGCACAACACGCTTCTTTGCAATCTTTAGCACAAGCCATTTTTTCAGCTTTTGTCTTATTTGCACAAGATGCTTTGTCACATTTTCCTGAACATTCATGCTTTTCAGAAGAGAAAGACTTAACGGTTTTCATGTCTTTTACTTTGTAAGTACCTCCTGCTTTTGCGACTGCTTCTTCTAAAGAATTAGTGGTTACTTTAGCTTCATCATATTCTACCATTGCGATTTCTTTTTCAAAATCAACTTTAGCAGATTTAACACCATCCATTTTAGCAATTTTCTTCTCTATGGTTTTTGCACATCCCATTGCACAAGTCATTCCTTCAATACCAAATTCTGCTTTTGCATATGTGGCATTAGGATCTAATTGCTTTGCTTCATTTGTATTGATTTCTGAAGCAACTTCAGTTTCAATAGTTTTAACCTCAGGTTTTGCATCATTTTTACAAGCTATAACGCTTACAGATATTAAAGCAACAACTAATATGTTTTTTAATGTATTCATAGTTTTTAAATATTGTATTTGTAACAAACTTAATAAATATTGATGTTCCTTGCATGAAAATTAACGAATTTTGTGACCTGGTTAAAAGATTGTTATGAAAAACACTAATAGTAAGTGGTTGTATTTAATTGTTTTAGCTTTAATTTGGGGAAGCTCTTTTATTTTAATAAAGAAGGCACTTTTAGGATTGTCTCCCTATCAATTAGGTGCTTTGCGAACAATTATAACAGGAGTTTTTCTTTTCATTGTTGGTTTTAAGAGCATTAAATCTATTAAAAATAACGAATGGAAATGGGTGATACTATCAGGATTTTTAGGATCATTTTTTCCAGCATTTTTATTTGCTGTCGCAGAAACAGAAATTGATAGTGCTGTCACTTCAATTTTAAACTCTTTAGTTCCCTTGAATACAGTATTATTCGGCTTTTCAATCTTTAAAATTGCATCTACAAGACGACAAGTTTTAGGTGTAATTATTGGTTTTATAGGAACTAGTATTTTGATTTTGAAAGGTGCCGAACTCAATCCTAATCAAAATTATTTATTTTCTGGATATATTATTATTGCCACATGTATGTATGCACTTAATGTGAATATTATTAAAAAACATTTACAACATGTAAAGCCTTTGAGTATTGCAACTGGAAATTATATTGCGATTATAATACCAGCTATTATTGTCCTTTGTTTTACTGATTTTTTCAATGAGAATACTTATACACATCCTGATTTTAAAATGTCACTAGTATATATTGTTATTTTATCCCTTTTTGGAACTGCTTTAGCTAAGGTTTTGTTTAATACTTTGGTACAAATTTCAACGCCAGTTTTTGCATCTTCTGTAACTTACTTAATGCCTTTGGTTGCTTTAGTTTGGGGCTTACTAGATGGCGAAGGTTTTAGTTCAACACAAGCTTTAGGAAGTTTCATTATCTTAGTTGGAGTCTATCTTTCGCATAAACGAAAGCGATAAAAAAATCCGAAACATTTCTGCTTCGGATTTTTTAATTAGTTATTCTAATCTTTATTAATTAAAATCGGCATCAGTAACGCCTTCATTAAACTTAACCTCTGTTGAGTTTAAAATAATAACTTGTGGTCCTGCGGTTATTTTCTGAGTATGAGGTATCATTACTCCATTAATATCTTGGTAATCAGAAAAATCAAAAGTAGTAGTGATGCTTTGGCCTTGTTGTTCGCTAGTTGATTCTGTGCGAACTAAGTAACCCGTTTCTACATCATAGTATCTACTTGACACATCGTCTCCTTTAGTCACTATAATCTTATAAGCATCTTTACCTTCAACAGTTGAAATCGTCTCCAATTTCATATTAGCAACATCAAGGTATAATTCTGTAAATAAACCTTTTTCAGCTTTCTTGTTTGAAAGTTCATCTTCAGTCATTGGTATTTTCATTCCTTGTTGTTCTTTGTAACCAGTTGCACCATCAAACTTTTCTTTCATAACTGTTCCCATACCTTCTATAATCATTTCCATAGATTCCTTATTAGGAGCCATAGCTTTTATAACAGCTTTAGGTTTGTAAGGAGCACCAACAATAGTTACATCTGCATTATTTAATAATGTTTTGATGTTTTGTAATTTGTCTTTTCCTCCAACTGCGCTTAAGTAACTAGCAATAACAGTTTCAGCTGTTACTCCAGAAGGGATTGGCTTAGAGAATACTGGCTTATCAACAGCATTTGCATATTTATCGTAATATTTAATAGGAATTCCTGTTTTTTCAAGGTTTTCTAAAACTTCACTTCCTTTACCTATAACTACGATTCTAGCATTTTCAGCTTTCATGTATTTGTTTGCTACACGTTTTACATCGTCTGCAGTAACTGCATTAATTTTTTGTAAATATGTCGTATAGAAATTTTTCGGCAAGTTATTTAACTTAATATTTAAAGCATAACGTGCTACGGTTTGTGGATCTTCTAATCCCATGATAAAATTACCAACGTATTTTGCTTTTGCATCTTTAAGCGTTTGAGATTCTACAGTCTCAGTCTTAATACGGTTAATTTCTTTCATGGTTTCAACTACAGCACTGTCTGTAACCATGTTTCTCACTTTTGCACCTGCACTAAAACTTCCAGCACCATATCTATTAGCTCTTAATCTTGAATAAGCACCATAAGTATATCCTTTGTCTTCACGTAAGTTTTTAAACAAATAACCAGAAAAACCAGATCCTAAAATGTCATTTGTAATAAGTGCTGCATGAAAATCTTCATCATTCATTTTTAAATCAACACTATTCTTAACTGAAATACTTGATTGAGATGCATTTGGTAAATCCACAAAATTAATTTGGGTGTATTGGGCATTTGGATTAACTGCAGGAACTGTAGTTGACACATCGATAGACTTTTCCCAATCACTAAAATATTTCTTAACCTGTTTTCTAACAGTACTTAAATCAACATCTCCAATAATTACTAAATAAGCATTATTAGGGTTGAAGTGTTTTTCATAAAATGCAACGGCATCACCAAAAGTGACATTATTAATTGTTTCTTCAGTAACAAATTCTCCATAAGGATGTTTTGCACCATATAATAAAGCATCACCAACACGATCACCAATAGCATCGATATCTTTTTCTTCAGTTTTTAAACCTTCAATAAATCTTTCTTTTTCCTTGTTAAATTCTTCTTCAGTTAACAAAGGATTGATAGCAGCATCTGCCATTAATTCTAATATTCTTTCCGAATATTTTGAAAGTGATCTCGCAAAACCACCATTAATACCTAGGTTTAAATTGGCACCTAAAAAATCTATTTCTTCATTAAAATCGTCCTTAGTAATAGTTGTAGTTCCATTTCCTAACATCGATCCTATAAGACTTTCAATACCAGCTTTTGCTCCTGTCGAAAATGGCTTGTTATCAATATTTAAAGAATACGTAACTCTTGGCAGTTTATGGTTTTCAACAACAAGAACTTTTAATCCATTTTTTAGTTCAAATTCACTAGGGACTTCTAAAGTAATTGACGGTTCTGGTCCTGGTTTTGGCTGAATTGATCTATCTAACTGTGCATTTACACTAACTACTGACATTAAGAACAGTAAAATAAATGCTGATAATTTCGTTTTCATATTATATATAGTTTTCATCTTATTGTTCATCTGTTTGAGGTAAGTATTCAATTTCAACACGTTGATTTGGACTTAAATATTTTTTAGCAGCAGCCTGAATGTCTTCTCTTGTAATAGATCTGTATATTTCAATTTCTTTATTGATTAAATTTACATCACCATATAAAAGGTAGTACTTTGCGAGTGATTCTGCAATACCTTCAATACCAGAGTTTGCATTTACAAATTGATTTTCAAATTGATTGATTAGTTTTTGGTGATCACGTTCAGTAATTAATTCGGTTTGCATTTTAGTTACCTCTTCATCAATTTCAGTTAATAAAGTCTCTAAACCAACTTCACCTAATGGAAGTGCAAACATGGCAAATATGTTATAATCCATTTGTGGAATATTTACGGCCTGAACAGCTAATGCTTGTTTTTGGTTATCAACTAATTTCTTATAAAGTACAGAGCTTTTCCCTCCACTTAAATATGAAGAAATCATATCTAAAATATAAGCATCTCTTGTTCCAAATCCAGGTGTTCTGTAAGCTGCAAGTATCGCTGGAATTTGAATGTTTTTATCGTAAGCCTTCGCTTTTTCTGTAACAGTAATTGGTTGCTCTTTACTGAAATTTCTAACCACTTCAGATCCTCTTTTAACTTCATTAAAGTATTTCTTTACTAAGTCTTTAGTTTCACCAGAATCAATATCACCAGCTACTATTAAAACAGCATTATTTGGACTGTAATAATCTTTAAAATAGGTGTTAAATTCCTCTAGAGTAGAAGCGTCTAAGTCTTCCATAAAGCCAATATTTGGGTTTTTATAAGGGTGTACTTTAAAAAGATTCTTTCCTAAAGTTTCAAAGATTTTACCGTAAGGTGATTCATAACGTTGTCGCTTTTCTTCTTTAACAACTTCGTTTTGTGTATCAACACCAACTTGATCAATTACAGGATGTAACATACGTTCAGATTCTAACCAAAGCCCTAATTCTAATTTATTAGAAGGAAAGATGTCATAATAATAGGTTCTGTCTTGTGACGTGTTTGCATTTAATCTTCCGCCATTTGCTAGAACTATGTTTGCAAATTCTCCACGTCCAATATTTTCTGTTCCTTCAAATAAAAGGTGCTCAAAAAAGTGAGCAAATCCTGTTCGAGGTGCTTCAGCAGTTCCTCCTGCATCTTTTCCTCCAACATTATACATAACGGATGTGATAACTACTGGAGCAGTGTTATCTTGATGAAGAATAACATGTAATCCATTGTCTAGATCAAATTCTTCAAATTTAACTTCTTGTGCAGATGTAGCAAATATTGCAAGTACAAAAGCAGCTAAAGTAAATAAGCCTTTTTTCATTGTGAGTTTGTTTTAAATTAGTTTTACGAGTTGTAAGTGTTCTTATAACGTGAAATGTTACAATGTTTTACAAAAATAATGATTAACTATTCTTTTTTAGTGGTTCTGATTCTAAAAAAATCTTAAAATTCATATAATAGTCATTTTTTTTATGAATTTTTAATGGCTTCAATTCAAATAAACTATAATATTCCTCAATTTGTTTAAATCGTTTGTAAATTAATTAATTAGGATGTATATTTGCACCCGCTTTCTGAAGAGAAAGTACACATTTTGAATAAAATAATTAATAAAAACGTTACGCTATGTACGCAATTGTAGAGATAGCAGGGCATCAATTTAAAGTTGAAAAAGACCAAAAAGTTTTTGTTAACCGTTTAGCAACAGAAGAAGGTAAGAAAGTTTCTTTCGATAATGTTCTTTTAATAGGCGATGGTAACAATGTAACTTTAGGCGCCCCAGCTATAGACGGAGCACAAGTAAGTGCAAAAGTCTTAAAGCACCTTAAAGGTGATAAAGTAATAGTCTTCAAAAAGAAAAGAAGAAAAGGTTACCGTGTTAAAAATGGACACAGACAATCTTTATCTGAAATCGTAATTGAAAGTATTGTTGCTTCAGGAGCAAAAAAAGCAACTCCAGCAAAAGCTGAGAAAGCTGCTCCGAAAAAAGAAACTAAAAAAGCTGAACCAAAAGTAGAAGCAAAAGCTGCTGCTCCAAAAACTGAAGCTAAGAAATCAACTGGAAAAGCTGACGATTTAAAGAAAATCGAAGGTATTGGACCAAAGATTGCATCAACATTAGTTGAAGCAGGAATCGCAACTTATGCGGATTTAGCTAAAGCAGATTCTGCAAAAATTTCAGAAATCATCGCAGATGTTCGTGGAAACCACGTAACAGATACTTGGCCAGCACAAGCTCAATTAGCTGCTGATGGTAAGTGGGATGAGTTAAAGAAATGGCAAGACGAATTAGACGGTGGAAAAGCGTAAGCTAACCACTTAAGTATAACAATATAAAACCTTAATACAATGGCTCATAAAAAAGGAGTAGGTAGTTCTAAAAATGGTAGAGAATCAGAATCGAAACGCTTAGGTGTTAAGATATTTGGTGGTCAAGCTGCATTAGCTGGTAACATCATCGTTAGACAAAGAGGTAATACACATCATCCTGGTGAAAATGTGTATGGTGGAAAAGATCACACTTTACATGCTAAAGTTGATGGTTTAGTGAAATTCACAAAGAAAAGAGACAATAAGTCTTACGTTTCTATTGAGCCTTTTGAAGCTTAATTGAGTTTTATCTCACAATATTAAAAACCCATTCTAATTTAGAATGGGTTTTTTTGTTTTATTCAATAAATTAAAAATGTCTATTGTCATTCAGAAGGCTTTGAATGATATCTAGACTATTATATTATCTCCATCTTCTTTAACAGAAAGCTCGCATTCATATTTTGGCAAATTCCTTTTTTGAATTTATAATCAAAGTAGAGCTCGTCGTTTACAATTTCAGCATTAAAATAATAGTTTTCTACATCGTCTAATTCTTCAGAAATTTTACATAGACTTAAATCATGTGTGGCAATAATTCCAGTCGCGTTTCCTGCAACTAATTTTTCGACAAACTTTCTTGAGCCAATGGCTTTATCAGTGCTGTTAGTGCCTTTTAAAATTTCATCTAGAATGATAAAATAAGGTTCTTTTTCAATGGCATCAACAATGAATTTTAAGCGTGTTAATTCTGAAAAGAAATAACTACTATCATCGGTTAATGAATCGCTTGTACGCATGCTTGTAATGAGTTTCACAGGAGAATAAGAACTTGATGTAGCACAAACAGGTAATCCTACATTTGCCATCATAATATGTAAAGAAATTGTTCTTAGAAATGTGCTTTTACCAGCCATATTTGCTCCAGTCACAATAAAGAATTGCTGATTTTTGATAGAGACATCACTATTGATGCGTTTGGTTTTATCTAGTAATGGATGGCCTAAATTTTTTGAATTTATGGTTATTTGATTTTTTGAAATTTTTGGAAATACATGATCTTGATGATTGAAAGCATAATTCCCTAAACTATTATAAGCATCGAAAAAGGAAACCACTTCAAACCAATCTTCAACTTTGTGTCCATACTTAGAAATCCATTGCTCCACCTTATAAGCGTTTTTAATATCTGAAAGCAAATAACCGTTTCCGAAAATTGCTCCAATAAGATTGTTGCGATTGTCTAAAGCATCTAAGTGTTTTGAAAATTCAGAAAAAATTGCTGACGCTTTTTTGCCTTCAGATTGAATTTGTTTTTGCTTTTCCTGAAGAAGTTTTGATGTAAAACGTTCATTTTCTATTTGAAGTAATAAAGACGCATATTGTCTAAAGGTGTCTTTAGCTTTATCTGAATTTACAGCTAAAACATTAATTTTTTTCAAATATAACCCTGTCAATCCTAATCCAACAAACAACCAATACCCAAAGTATGTAATATCTAAGATGTTAAGGATCGATAAGATTAATAAGGTTACTGAGATTATTGTAAATAGCCATGGTAACAATTTCATGTATTTTGGAATGAAACCTTTATGGTTTTTTAACCAATTGATAATTTTTAATGCTGGAGTTTCAGTTTTTATTAAGCTTCCTGTAGCTGAATACAATTGCGTCCATTCTGTTTTTTCAGATAACTCCTTAATTGCGTCTTGTCGTTCTTCAATGTTAGAGGTATTATTTGTTTTTAGGGCATTTGAAAGTTCGTGTTGACCTTCCGAAGAAATTGTTCTATTAATAAATTGAAAAAAAGATCCTTTTCCAAAGAGATCAATATCTAAACTGTAAAAGTGTTTTGGATCTTGAAATTGTAAGCCTGTATCTCTATGATGAAAATCACCAGAAGCAATTTTTAATTCTTCAGCATTGATATGAACCAATGCTTTATGGAGTTCGCGTTTTGCTTTTATGTTTGTATACTTTGAAAGTAAATATATAAAACTTGTTAAACCTAACACTCCAATAGCTAATGCTAATTGCCAGTTGGAAAAGGTAACATATATTGCTATTCCAGTAAGTGCAAATATTAATATACGCAATGAACTGAGTATTAAAAGGCTTTTTTTATGTGAAGCGACTTCTGTTTTATATGTCTCTAGTTCTTGGTTATAGAATGTTATGGGATCAATCATGATTAATTTTATGTAGTAAAGAAACAAAAAATCTCAAGATTGCTCTTGAGATTTCGTTTGTATATAATTTGAGTTTTAAACTATTTTAGATTATCCCTTTAGACTTGCTTTTAAATATTCTCTATTCATACGAGCAATATTTTCAAGAGAAATGCCTTTAGGACATTCTACTTCGCAAGCTCCAGTATTAGTACAGTTCCCAAACCCTTCTTCGTCCATTTGTTTTACCATGTTTAACACACGATCTGTAGCTTCAACTTGTCCTTGTGGTAATAATGCAAATTGAGATACTTTCGCACCAACAAATAACATTGCAGATGAGTTTTTACAACTCGCAACACAAGCACCACAACCAATACAAGTTGCAGCTTCAAACGCTGTATCTGCGTCGTGTTTGTTAATCGGAATTGCATTCGCATCAATCGTGTTTCCAGAGGTGTTCACAGAAATAAATCCTCCAGCATGTTGAATACGATCAAAAGAAGTTCTATCGACAATTAAATCTTTTATTACAGGAAATGCAGTTGCTCTAAATGGCTCAATCGTAATCGTATCACCATCTTTAAACATACGCATGTGTAATTGACAAGTCGTTATTCCTCTATCTGGACCATGTGCTTCACCGTTAATGTATAAAGAACACATGCCGCAAATACCTTCACGACAATCATGATCAAAAGCAACTGGCTCTTCATCTTTATTTACGAGTTGTTCGTTTAGTACGTCTAACATTTCAAGAAAAGACATATCTGGCGAAATATCACTGACTTTATAATCAACCATACTTCCTTTATCACTTGCGTTTTTTTGACGCCAAATTTTAAGTGTTAAATTCATATTCATAGCTTTCCTTATTTATAACTTCTTTGTTTCAATTCAATATCTTTAAACTCTAACTGCTCTTTGTGCAACACAGCATCACTAGGTTCACCTTTATATTCCCAAGCAGAAACATAAGCAAAGTTTTCATCGTCACGTTTTGCTTCTCCTTTTTGTTCACCATCTAATTCTACAGCATCTTCTCTAAAGTGTCCACCACAAGATTCTTCTCTATCTAAAGCATCTTTTGCGAATAGTTCTCCTAATTCTAAGAAATCTGCAACACGACCAGCTTTTGCTAATTCTTCGTTGTATTCTTCATTAGTTCCAGGAACTTTAACATCTTTCCAGAATTCTGCCCGAAGTTCTTTAATTTCAGAAATAGCTTCGGTTAAACCTTTAACGTTACGAGCCATTCCGACTTTATTCCACATGATTTTTCCTAATTTCTTATGGAAATAATCTACAGAGTGTTTTCCTTCATTAGTAACGAAGAAATTTAAAGTCTTTCTAACTTCATTTTCAGCATCTTCAAACTCTTTAGAATCTGTTGGAATTGTACCTGTACGAATATCATCAGATAAATAATCTCCAATGGTATAAGGTAATACAAAATAACCATCTGCCAATCCTTGCATTAAAGCCGAAGCTCCAAGTCTGTTTGCACCATGATCAGAAAAATTAGCTTCACCAATACAGTATAAACCAGGAACCGTTGTCATTAAATTATAATCTACCCAAATTCCACCCATTGTATAGTGAACAGCTGGATAAATCATCATTGGAGTATTGTATGGATCTTGATCTACAATCTTCTCATACATTTGGAATAAGTTTCCGTATTTATTTTTGATAACTTCTTGTCCTAATGTCTTAACAAGAGCTGCGTCATTTTCATCTAAACCTTTTACATGTGCAGTTTCTTTTCCATAACGTTGAATTGCAGAAGCAAAATCTAAGAATACAGCTTCACCAGTTGCATTTACACCAAAACCAGCATCACAACGTTCTTTTGCAGCACGAGAAGCAACATCACGAGGCACTAAGTTTCCGAAGGCTGGATAACGACGTTCTAAATAGTAATCGCGATCAGCTTCAGCTAAATCTTTAGGCATTAAAGTTCTATTACGAATAGCCTCAACGTCTTTCATGTGTTTTGGCACCCAAATTCGTCCATCATTACGTAGAGACTCAGACATCAATGTTAATTTAGACTGATGATCTCCAGAAACAGGAATACAAGTTGGGTGAATTTGTGTGTAACAAGGATTTGCAAAGTAAGCACCACGTTTGTGAGCTTTCCAAGCAGCTGTTACATTAGATCCCATTGCATTAGTTGATAAAAAGAAGACGTTACCATAACCACCAGTTCCTAAAATCACAGCATGTGCTGAATGTCTTTCAATTTCTCCAGTGATTAAATTACGCGTTATGATTCCACGAGCTTTTCCACCAACTTTAACAACGTCTAACATTTCGTGACGGTTGTACATTTTGATTTTTCCACGACCAATCTGGCGATTCATTGCAGAATATGCTCCTAATAATAATTGTTGACCAGTTTGTCCTGCAGCATAAAATGTTCTTGATACAAGAACACCACCAAACGAACGGTTATCTAATAACCCACCATATTCACGAGCAAAAGGAACACCTTGAGCAACACATTGGTCAATAATATTTGCTGAAACTTCAGCTAAGCGATATACGTTAGCTTCACGAGAACGATAATCACCACCTTTTACAGTGTCGTAAAATAATCTATAAGTTGAATCGCCATCACCTTGGTAGTTTTTTGCTGCATTGATTCCACCTTGAGCTGCAATTGAATGTGCTCGTCTTGGCGAATCTTGAAAACAAAATGCTTTTACATTGTAGCCAAGTTCTGCTAAAGTAGCAGCAGCAGAACCACCAGCTAAACCAGTACCAACAACAATAACATCAATGTTACGCTTGTTAGCAGGATTTACTAAGTCGATGTGATTTTTATAATTTGTCCACTTATCCGCAATTGGACCTTGTGGTATTTTAGAATCTAAAGCCATACAAGCTGTTTTTTAGTGTCCTGTTAAATGATGAAATAATGCAATGAAAATGAATCCTAATGGAATACCTATTGCAAAAATCTTACTGAACGTTTTTAATCCTTTAGTGTATTTATTATTTGCTCCAACAGATTGAAATGCTGAATTAAAACCATGTAATAAATGTAATGCTAAGAATACGAATGCGATAATGTAAGCTCCTACACGAAGCGGACTATGAAATTTTTCTACTAATTCATGAAAATATCTGTATTCACCATTGTGCAAACCAGACATGTCGCCAACGATGTATTTTGTGTTGATTTCTGGAATCCAAAAATCAATAAAGTGAAGCACTATAAAGGCTAAAATTGCTAAACCACTCCAAATCATATTTCTACTCATCCAAGAGGAGTTCGCAGCTCCATTATTTTTAGCATAATTAATTTGTCTTGCTTTGTTGTTTTTAATTTCGAGAACAAAACCCATTACGAAGTGAAAAATCACGCCAAAAATCAATACAGGTTGTAGGATGTACTGAATGGCCCAAAACGTTCCCATAAAGTGAGATACCTCATTAAAAGCATTTGCACTAAACACAGAAAGAATATTGATTGCAAAGTGTTGAAGTAAGAAAAACATAAGGAAGAGTGCCGAAAGTGCCATGGCAAATTTTCTTCCAATCGACGAATTTAAAATTCCGCTCATTATAATTGTAGTTAATTATTTGTCTAACAAAGATAAGATTCATTGTGTTGTACAACAAATTTTAGCTACAATTTTGATAATTTAGAATGGGTTTAATTAGAAACCATTGGAATTAAACCACGAAGTCCCATGTCTACAACTTGTTCTCCCGCTTCTGGTTCATATTTTCCATCTGCATTTACTTCGGTCCATTCAAAACTATTATTGATTGAAAATGATAATGTTACAGTAATATCTTGTGTTTCATTTCCAGTGATGGCTAATCCGTTTTCAAATTCACCAGTTACAATACATGATCCTTGCGGAATTGGAGATGAGTTAAATAGTGGATTTGGAACTGTTGTAGCACCTGCTGGAGCTTGTCCTTGTGTGGTGATTTCTTGAGATTCAAAAGCCCAAAAGCCTTGTACTTTATTGTTATTAATATCAAAAGTGCTTCCGTTGAGATCAAAAGAAGTGATATAAGAATTGTAACCAACAAAGCTAGCTAAGGTTCCAGTATAATCTTGTCCATTTACCAATAGATCAATATTACCTTCTTGATATGCTAAAGAGACTCTAACCCATTCGTAGTTTCCTGTAGCAATTTCACTTAACGGAATCGTTAAAAATGTTTCATTATCTCCTGCGAAAACAGCATTTTGAAAATCGATAGCAAGAGCTCCTCCAGCAGTTGTTTCATCGCCTTCAAAAATAATTTCACCAGTTCCTAAAGCAGTTGTTTCCATTTGAGCAAATTCAATATAATTGGCACTCATGCGATTAATACTAGGTGATTGTGCGGCATTTCCAGTAACAACAGAAACAGGTTGACCAAGATTACCTAAACGTTCTTGATTAGGGTCAAATTTTAGTTTAATAACCAAGTTAGGTTCTGTTGGGTCAAGTCTTAAGTTGTCATCATTGTCTTCACTGCATGACATCACTAATCCACAGATTAAAAGGATGCTAAGTTTAATGTATTTCATTGATTTAGAGTTTTTAGTATAACTTTAAAGTATTAGCTTTATTTTATTTCAAAGTTAGTTTTTACATTGTTGATTTGAAATGTATATATGCCTTTAGGTAAATAATACAGATCATTTTTAGCTTTTTCTATTTCTATGGATGTATTTTCTTTAAGTAAAGCTTTTCGTCCTTTTTCGGTTAATGATAAATTATAATTTACATAATTAAATCCTTTGTCAGCAGTTACTTTCAACTCATTGAGAAGCGTTCCTTTTTCAGATAAAACTTTTACCGTTTTTTCTTCTGAAGTATTAGCATAAAAAGCCAATTCAATTTCAGGTTCATTGGTGTCGTACCATTTTCCCCAAGAACTTCCCCATCGCGAAGAATGTCTTACATCATCTACTTTAAAAAGTGTAATTTCATCTGATAATATATTAGAATTCATTAATTGAAGTGCTGAAATATCAGTTTTATAAATACTTCTTCCGTGAGTTCCTAATAAAAGATCTTTAGCTTCTGGTTGTATTACAATATCATGAATTGCAACATTTGGCAATCCCTTACTGAAAACTTCCCAATTTTTTCCTTGATTAAAAGAGATGTAAGCGCCATTATCTGTTCCTAGATAAAGGATATTTTCATTTTCAGTATCTTCTTTAACCACATTTACTGGAGACGCAGGAATGTTAGCGCTAATGTCTTTCCAAGTTTGCCCATAATCATTACTCATATAGATATAGACTTTAAAATCATCTGAACGATACCCATTTAAACTTACGTAAACACGTTCTTTTTTATGTTTTGATGCGATGACGCGACTCACCCAAAGGTTTTTTGGTAAATTATTAGAAATGTTAGTCCAATGGCTACCTGAATTCTTAGTAACATGAATTAATCCGTCATCACTTCCTGTATAAATCAATCCAAACTGAAAAGGAGATTCACTTATTGAAGTTAAGGTTCCGTAAGCCACATTTCCTTTTTTTCCACCATTGGTTAAATCCTCACTAATGGCTTCCCAATCATCACCTTGATTCATGGAGCGCATGAGTTTATTTCCACCTAAATATAAAATATCTTGATTGTGAGGTGATAAAAAAATGGGTGTTTGCCAATTAAAACGATATGGATTTTCACCTAACTCATGTTTAGGTTGAATGTATGCGTCTTCTTCAGTTTCGAGATTAAGTCGGTAATAATTTCCAAATTGATAGCCTGTATACACAATGTTATGATCTCTATTGTCAATTTGAATTTGCATGCCATCACCTCCCATTATACCTTTCCATGGGTATTGACCTCTTTGGTGCCAGCTTTTATCTTCTCTTGCGTTATTAGCGCCAACCCAAACACCATTGTCTTGTAAACCACCATACACATTATATGGCTTTTCATTATCAACGTTAATCGCATAAAATTGACCAACAGAAGGTGAATTGTTTTTGATCCAATTTTCACCATCATCATAACTAATGTTTACACCTCCATCATTTCCATTGATGAGGTGGTTTGGGTTTTTAGGGTTGATCCAAAGTGCATGATGATCTGCATGAACATTTTCAGCACTAATAGAAGTGAACGTTTTCCCACCATCTTTAGATTTCACAATAGGAACGCCATAAATGTAAATATGATCTTCATTATTTGGAGCGACATAAATATGACCAAAATAATAGCCATAACTATAGTAAATATCGTCTAGATAATCATCGTGTGTTTTCTTCCATGTTGTTCCTCCATCTGTGCTTTTATAAACTTCTGTTCCAATAACAGGTGTGTCAAACAATATAGAATTTGCATTTTCAATATATTTAGCAAGGTCAATCGGTTTTACATTTCCGCTACGTACCATTTGCTTTACATTTTCAGATCTATATTTTTCCTGAAAGCCATTTGTTTTTAAATAGTCGTTCAGTTTTTTATCATCTAAAGCTAAGAATGCTTTAGTCGTCATACTTTTAAAATCATTTTTTGTTAACCTATTTGAGGTTTCCTTATTGTCTTCGGAAGGTCTACGAAATTGACTATCATGTACAGCATAAACGATATCATCATTATAAATGGCTAAGCCAATTCTGCCAACACCATTTCCAGTTGGAAAGCCGCTTTTTTCAGTAGATACTTTAATCCAAGTATTTCCAGCATCAGTACTTTTGTATATGGCAGAATTATTTCCACTTCCGCTAAAATTCCAAGCTTTTCGATCTTTAGTCCAAGACGATGCAAACATGAGATTGAAATTATTAGGATTGGTTTGCACATCAATAATACCACTCATATCATCTATAAATAATTTTTGCGACCATGTTTTTCCGCCATCCATTGTTTTGTAAATGCCTCGTTCTTGGTTTGGAGAATATAAATGTCCAGTAACTCCAATGACAACTTCATCAGGATTGTTTGGATTGATAAGAATTCGGCCAATATGATGAGAATCTACTAAGCCCATATTTTGCCAATTTTTTCCGTTATCAGTAGATTTTAAAATTCCAATTCCAGCATAACTCGATCTTGAACTGTTATTTTCACCTGTACCAACCCAAATGGTTCTACTTTTCCAATCGACTGCTATGTCGCCAACATTTTGTGTGTTTGACGTATCAAGAATAGGTGTAAAGGTTGTTCCGTTATTTATAGTATGCCAAACACCTCCAGAAGCATATCCAACATAAAACTCTGTTGGGTTTTCTGGATTTACAGCGAGATCAACAACACGACCACTCATAATTGTTGGTCCAATATTTTCAAAGAAAACATTTTTTACCAGTGACGTTTTGGAGAGGTTTTCTTTTTGATCTAGTATTTTAATAATAGGATCAGATGATGTAGATGTTTGTTGTGCTGTAGAAATAAAAACACAGATAAGTGCAATGATTGATAAAAATTTAGAATACGACATGTTGGTTAGAATTTTTGAGCTATGAAATTACTGCTTTTTTGAATAAAACAGTAATTCCTAGTTGTATTTAACGCTTTACAAATAGGTATGAGGCACTTACAATTAAAAAAGGCATTCAATATAATTTGAACGCCTTTTTAGATTATTTGTTTTGTGATTATTCTACAATAAATTTCTTAGTTAATGTATTTCCATCAGTGTCGTCAATCCTTATGAAATAAATTCCTGAATGAAGTTGACTCGTATTAATTGATGTGGTATTGCTAAGGTCAAGGGTTGAAATTAATCGCCCTCTTACGTCATATAATATGGCTGTATCTAAGCGAATAGTTCCGGAATGCTTAATATTAAGCAAATCTTTTGCTGGATTAGGATAAATAGATATATTCTCAGCAAATCCTTGGTCACTTACACTTAAAGTTGAGCAATCAAAATCAATCATAACTGGAGCTCCACAAGGAGTAAGGGTTGTGCTTCTTGATTGTATATCATTACCGCCAGAAATATCACTAGCACTTAATGAGCGATTATTGGTGCCACCACCAATGGCGAAGTGCATTATTTTGTTTGTGTCAATCACATGAGTTAATTGATGTCCATGTCCTAATTCGTGCACAGCAACTGTTTCAAAATCTATTTGAGAGTTATTCGCATTTGCTGGTCCAAATTGCCAATTAGTAGTATCGTTAAAAACAATATCAAGTTCGGTCGCCAACCATTGCATTTCGGTTGTTGGTTGTGCTTGTGTATAACAACCTCCAAAGCGGGAAGTACATACTCCTAAAGTTCCAGAAGCCATCTCAGATCCATCATCAAATCTAATGACATTTATATCATCATCAGCAATAACATCTGTAGCAGTTACAGCTCCAATAGTCCAATTTATACCAGTTTCACACCTCCAAGTATCAAAGGCTCTAGTGAAAGATTCGTTAGCAGCTGTATTGTTATTGAAATCGGTTTCCATTTGCCAAATGTATCCACCACTACCATCATTATTAATATGTTGAGTTGGGTAGGCAAAGTTCCCATTTCCATCAGGATCAAAAACAGCATTTATTTCAGCATAAGTGATATCCAAATTTCCTGATTGTGCTATTACAGCTGTTGCAGCAGAGTTAATTAATGCAAAAGGACCTGAGCCACCTTGAGAAGGTATTTGTACGGTCACTTGATTATCTGTCCATGTTAAAATCTGTGATTCTAATGCTAAAGTAAAAGTAGCACCACCATCATTTGCATTAGCAAATCCAACGTTTTGTTTCGTTGTTCCAAAACCAGAACCATTAATTGTTAAAACCGTTTGTGTTCCAGCAGTAGCTATTGCTGGATCAAATGATGTGATATTAATTACCCCTCTATTTGCTTCATTTAAACTTATGATATCAGTTATGCTAAAGTTTCCAATACTAGTGTACGCGTTATTCGTTAGGCCTTCAATTTCATTATAAAAATTGTTGATGCCTTGTTTTATTTTAAAAGGGTTTGCTGCTACATTAGAAAGCGTATTATATTTGTAAAAGCCTTGAGCTTCACTATATGGCTGAAATGTAGAAGTTGAGTTATTCGTAATATTAGTGTTGTTATCGTGTAATGTGAATATTCCAATATCATAAAGACCCAGTTGTAGACTAGGAGTAACAATTTCAGCTTCTAATTCAACGGTACCACCTCTTGTAATAATTTCAATAGTTGATATAGATTCGCCTTTAAATACTTTATAAACT
The DNA here is from genome assembly GCF_023556315.2 of Psychroserpens ponticola. Taxonomy (NCBI): domain Bacteria; kingdom Pseudomonadati; phylum Bacteroidota; class Flavobacteriia; order Flavobacteriales; family Flavobacteriaceae; genus Psychroserpens; species Psychroserpens ponticola. The sequence continues at coordinate 3,966,186 of NZ_CP116221.1, forward strand.
TCTACAATATTTGAAGTGTAAATATTTTCGCGATTGATATCCCAAAACGAATTTTTTGAAACAACTTTCCCTTCAACTATTTGTGTAGATGCTTGAATTTGCTCAGTTAAAGGTACTTCAAACATGAGTTCTTGTGCTGACATGTTTACAATCATACACAGCATTAAAACTGCTGCAAACAAATTTTTAAAAGTAGTTTTTTTCATATTGGTTAGTTGTCGGTTAATGTTTTAATTATTGTATTTCATCGGTAAATATAGCGATTTATCGATAAGTTGCGATACTTACTTAAACTATTTACCTTTACCATATTAAAACAATAAACCATGAAATATCACTTAATAGATAGAACTCTTTTTATAAAAAATCGAAAAAATTTTGCTGCTAAACTGAAACCTAGCAGCTTAGCAGTTTTCAACTCTAACGATATCTACCCAGTTAGCGCAGATAGTACATTGCCTTTTGAGCAGCATCGAGATATTTTCTATTTGAGCGGTGTTGATCAAGAGGAAAGCATTTTAATAATGTTTCCTGATTGCCCAAATGAAAAGCATCGTGAAATTTTATTTTTAAAAGAAACGAATGAACATATTGCAGTTTGGGAAGGTGAAAAATTAACTAAAGAAGCAGCTTTTAAAACTAGTGGAATTAAAACGGTCTATTGGCTTCAAGACATGGAGAAAATCATGTTTGAGCTGATGACACAATGTGACACGGTTTTTATCAATACGAATGAACATTACAGATCGAATGTAGAAACAGAAACTCGTGAAGATCGTTTTACAAAATGGCTTAAAGATAAATATCCAGCACATGCTGTGGCTAAGAGTAATCCAATTTTACAACGCTTACGTTCTGTAAAAAATGCTATTGAATTAGATGTGATGCAAAAAGCCAGTGATATTACCGAAAAAGGATTACGTCGTGTATTAAACTTTGTTAGACCTGATGTTTGGGAGTTCAATATTGAAGCTGAATTTATGCATGAGTTTTTAAATAATCGCTCTAAAGGATTTGCTTACACACCAATTATTGCTTCTGGAAATAATGCCAATGTATTACATTATATAGAGAATAACCAACAGTGTAAAGCTGGTGATTTGATTTTAATGGATGTTGGAGCAGAATATGCGAACTACTCAAGTGATATGACAAGAACTATTCCTGTTTCTGGTCGGTTTTCTGAGCGACAAAAGCAAGTTTATAATGCTGTGAATCGCGTTAAAAATGAAGCTACAAAAATGCTTACACCAGGAACAATTTGGGCAGATTATCATGTTGAAGTAGGGAAATTAATGACTTCTGAATTATTAGGTTTGGGCTTATTAGATAAGGCTGATGTTCAAAATGAAAATAAAGATTGGCCAGCTTACAAAAAATATTTCATGCATGGTACGAGTCATAATATTGGATTAGATACGCATGATTACGGAATTTTAACTGAACCTATGCAAGCCAATATGGTGTTTACTGTAGAACCAGGTATCTATATTCCTGATGAAGGTTTCGGAATACGTTTAGAAGATGATTTGGTAATCCAAGAAAATGGAGAGCCTTTTAATTTGATGCGTAATATTCCTATTGAAGCTGAAGAGATTGAGGAAATTATGAATTCATAAAATGATTTTAGAATACAAAGGAAGCTCTGTTTTTTATACAGATGAAGGGCAAGGAAATCCTGTTGTTTTATTACATGGTTTTCTAGAAAATAGTACAATGTGGAAATCTCTTGTTCCATATTTTGTCGATTCCAATAGAGTGGTTTGTATTGATTTATTAGGTCATGGAAATACAGGTTGCATTGGATATATTCATTCTATGGATGATATGGCAGATGCAGTAAAAGCAGTTTTTGATGAATTAAAAATTAAGACATGCACGCTCATTGGTCATTCAATGGGTGGATATGTTGCTTTGGCTTTGGCCGAAAAACACCCAAGTTTCATTAGTGGCTTATGTTTGATGAACTCTTCTGCTTTAGACGACAATGCAGAGCGAAAAATAAATAGAGATAGAGCCATACAAGCCGTAAAGAAAAATCATAAAACATTTATTAGCATGTCGATTGCAAATCTTTTTGCATCAGATAATAGAGAGCGATTTTCTAAAGAGATAGAATTTATAAAACAAGAGGCGCTTAAAATGCCAATTCAAGGAATTATTGCTGCTTTGGAAGGTATGAAAGTTAGGCTAAATAGAGAATCTATTTTTCAAAAAGCTAATTTTAATACAATGATGATTATTGGACGTAAAGACCCTGTTTTAGAATACAATACTCTTATCAATCTTGTTCATAATTCAACTACTAAAATAGTTGAATTTCCAGATGGTCACATGAGTCATATTGAAAATAAGAAAGAATTAACTTACAAATTATTGCATTTCATCGAAAAATAAAGCTCTTAATCGTTTGTTATTGATATTTTTTTCTATGTTAGTGGTTCCCAAATCATTAAGACATGAAAAAAACTACAAATGCTATAGCTCCGATGAGGATTTACTGCGACCTTTTTGGGCACAATTATGAAATGACTAAAAAGGTAACTAAACATGTAAAGGAATATACATGTAAGTGTTGTAAACGTCAATTAACAACAAATGGTAATGGAAAACTTACCGAATTAACACCTAAGTTTCAAGAAATTAATAGCATTCTTGAAGAGATTTATACACGTAGAATGATACGTTTGAAGAATAAAACACTCACTTCATCGATTTATTAAGGAAAAAACGCACGTTAATATTTGGTTTTCAATATATTTAGATTAATCCATCTAAAGTAATAACTAAATTTAACTGTATAATGAAAAGTATCTACTGCTCATTTTTTGGACACCAATATGAGGTCTCTAAAAAAATCACCTATCACGTTAAAGAATATAAGTGTACACATTGTAGTACGCAGATGACCACAAATGGAAAAGGTGGCATATCTCCACTTACGCCTAAATTCAAAGAAATTAATTCGGTGTTAGAACGTATTCATAATAAACGAATGTCTAGATTAGGACTTAAAAAAGAAAAAACATTTCATGTTAAGAATGAAAAAAATCTGATAAATTTCACACCTCATTTTTCATAGCATTCCACCCTTTTGCAATAATTGGTATAGCTTGCTCTCCTCTTGTTATCAAGTGCATACCTCTTGACTTTTCGGTAATATAACCAATTACTGTAAGGTTTGGGTTTCCTTTTATCTTCGGAAAATCTTCTTGTGAAATTGTCATTAATAATTCGTAGTCTTCACCACCATTTAAAGCTATAGTTGTACTGTCAATATTAAATTCTTCACAAGTAGAAATCACTTGAGGATCTAATGGGATTTTATTTTCATAGAGTTCAACACCAACATCACTGTTTTTACACAAGTGAATAATTTCAGATGACAAACCATCACTAATATCAATCATGGAAGTTGGTTTTACGTCTAAACTTTTTAGCAATTCAATAACATCTTTTCTAGCTTCAGGCTTTAATTGACGTTCAATAATATAAGAGTACATACTTAAATCTGGCTGGTTTTGAGGATTTACCTTAAACACTTCCTTTTCACGCTCTAATACTTGTAAACCCATATATGAAGCTCCAATATCTCCTGTTACAACAACTAAATCATTAGCTTTTGCTCCAGACCTAAGCACCACATTTTTTTCATCAACCGCTCCTATTGCAGTTACAGAAATAATAAGTCCTGTAGTTGAAGATGTCGTATCTCCACCAATAACATCAATGTTATAGATTTTTGCAGCAGCTTCAATACCAGCATACAAATCTTCAAGTGCTTCAAGTGGGAAACGATTTGAGACTGCTATAGAAACTGTAATTTGTGTAGCATTAGCATTCATGGCATACACATCAGAGAGGTTTACAACTACAGCTTTATAACCCAAATGCTTTAAGGGTACATAGCTTAAATCAAAATGTACATTTTCAATAAGTAAATCTGTAGTAACTACAATTTGATTAGTCTTGAACTCTAAAACAGCAGCATCATCTCCAATACTTTTAATAGTTGACTTGTGCTTAATATCAAAGTTTTTTGTCAAGTGCTCAATGAGTCCAAATTCACCTAAATTCTCTAAAGATGTACGTTGTTGGTTTTTATCTTCAATCATAGTGCAAAAATAGTATGTTTTTTTTGAAGACTTTACATTTCTAGGCCTTTTTCAAAACGTAAAACAAGAATATGAATGCATTTCATCGAAAAAATACGTGGTTAGTCTAAGTTATTAAACAATTTCACTAAGTTTCTAATCCCTAAAGAATACCTACTTATGAAAACTACTACTACTAATGATTTGTCGTGCTCCGTTTTTGGGCATAATCTAGAACGTATATCTAAAGATTCTCATGAATTGACATGTAAGACATGTAAATCAAAAATTGTTATAGAAGATTCGGATACATTTGATGCACTTCCATTTAAAAATCAAAACATCAAAACGGCGTTAAGACAATTATATCTTCTGCAAAACAGGTATTCACCTCAAAAACTTTCTGCTTAAATACAGGTACTTCATCTGATTTTTTATTCTGAATCTGAGATTTCTCACAATTCATAGCCTATTTCTATGCAATTATTTGCTAATATAATGTTAGGAAATGTGGATAAAACCTACTTATACATTATATTTGCAATCTATTTAGACAAAATCTATATAAGAAATGATTAAAGTATCAGAAACAGCTAAAAAGAAAGTCATCGAACTCATGGTTGATGATGGTTTTAATAGCGCTACAGATTTTGTTCGTGTAGGTGTTAAGAGTGGCGGTTGCTCTGGATTATCATACGATTTGAAGTTTGATAAAGAACAAAAAGAAGAGGATAAAGTTTTTGAAGATAATGGTGTGAAAATTATTGTTGACAAAAAGAGTTTTTTATACCTCATTGGCACTACATTAGAATATTCGGGAGGACTTAATGGAGCAGGATTTGTATTTAATAATCCAAATGCCAACCGAACCTGTGGTTGTGGAGAATCATTTTCATTGTAAAATAAACAGAAAGACAAACTATGTCAAAGTATACAGAGGATGACCTTAGGGAAGAATTAAAAACCAAAGAATACGAATATGGTTTTTTTACAGATATAGAATCTGAAACTTTTCCAATTGGTTTAAATGAAGATATCGTTCGTGCTATTTCTAAAAAGAAAGAAGAGCCAGAATGGATGACTGAATGGAGACTTGAAGCCTTCAAAGTCTGGAAAGAAATGACAGAGCCAGATTGGGCCAATGTTAATTATAAAAAACCAGATTTTCAATCCATTGCTTATTATTCTGCACCAGTTGCTGTAGATCCTAATAAAACATTAGATGATGTTGATCCTGATCTTTTAGCCATGTATAAAAAGCTAGGAATTTCAGTAGATGAACAGAAAAAAATGAACAATATCGCTATGGATATTGTTGTAGATTCAGTCTCTGTTGCAACAACTTTTAAAAAGACATTGTCTGAAAAAGGCATTATTTTTATGAGTATTTCTGAAGCGATCAAAGAGCATCCAGAACTTGTAAAAAAATATATTGGCACTATCGTTCCAACAAAAGACAACTTTTACGCAGCTTTAAATTCAGCTGTTTTTAGTGATGGAAGTTTCTGCTATATTCCTAAAGGTGTAAGATGTCCAATGGAATTGTCAACTTACTTTAGGATTAATCAAGGAGGAACAGGACAATTTGAAAGAACCTTGCTTATTGCTGATGAAGGTAGTTATGTGAGTTATTTAGAAGGTTGTACAGCGCCAAGTAGAGACGAAAACCAATTACATGCAGCAGTTGTTGAATTAATTGCTTTAGATGATGCTGAAATAAAATACTCTACAGTCCAAAACTGGTATCCAGGAAATGCTGAAGGGAAAGGTGGTGTTTACAATTTTGTAACTAAAAGAGGACTTTGTGAGAAAAACGCAAAAATATCTTGGACTCAAGTTGAAACGGGTTCTGCTGTGACATGGAAATATCCTAGTTGTATTTTAAAAGGAGACAATTCCGTTGGTGAGTTTTATTCAATTGCAGTTACTAACAATTACCAGCAAGCAGATACTGGAACAAAAATGATTCACTTAGGGAAAAATACCAAATCCACTATTATCTCCAAAGGAATTTCAGCTGGAAAATCTCAAAATTCATATAGAGGATTAGTTCAAATTAGTTCTCGAGCAGATCATGCTCGTAATTTCTCTCAATGTGATAGTTTATTAATGGGTAACGAATGTGGAGCTCATACATTTCCATATATCGAAGCAAAAAACAAATCGGCTCAAATTGAGCATGAAGCAACAACGAGTAAAATAGGTGAAGACCAAATTTTTTATTGTAACCAAAGAGGTATTTCAACAGAAAAAGCAATTGCACTTATCGTCAATGGTTTTAGTAAAGAAGTTTTAAATAAATTACCGATGGAGTTTGCTGTTGAAGCTCAGAAACTTTTAGAAATTAGTTTAGAAGGTTCAGTAGGATAAACATTAATACAAGCAAAATTTTAAAATGAAAAAATTATTGACACTCTTATTAGTCGCTATTATTTTTATAGGTTGTAAAAATGATGTGAAAACAGAAACTGTTTCAGATGAAATTGGAACTGAAGTAGATTCTAAAAATGAAAAAATGGCCAATCATAACGATGGGTTAAAAACGCTAGTTGGGCAATTCATTTATTATGGAGATGCCGCTGTTTTGCAAACTCGTAATGATATTTACGGAGTAGTGATTAATGATAAAATGCACGAATTAAATAAAAAGGCAGCAGCTTATAAAAGTGACCCTACGGATTATGTGACAGTACAGATAAGAGGGAAATTAATTCCAAAACCAGAAGGTGAAGAAGGTTGGCCTTTCAAAATTGATATCAAACAGATTGATAATGTGAAAAAACACGAAACCAAAGAGAATGATGTCATTAAACTAGGTGATAGTTAGACAGAATAATTGAAAATTATACTATGTTAAAAATAAATGATTTACACGCAAGTGTTGAAGATAAAGCCATTTTAAGAGGAATTAACTTAGAAGTTAAACCTGGTGAAATTCATGCTATTATGGGACCAAATGGTTCTGGTAAAAGTACATTGGCTTCAGTTATTGCTGGAAAAGAAGAATACGAAGTTGAGCAAGGAGAAATTCTTTTAGAAGGAGAAAATATCGATGAGTTAGCTGCTGAAGAACGCGCTCATAAAGGAATTTTCTTATCGTTTCAATATCCAGTTGAGATTCCAGGCGTATCTGTAACTAATTTCATGAAAACGGCAATTAATGAAACAAGAAAAGCAAAAGGTTTAGACGATATGCCAGCTAATGAAATGCTTAAAATGATTCGTGAAAAATCTGAAATGCTTGAAATAGATCGTAAGTTCTTATCACGTTCTCTTAATGAAGGGTTTTCTGGAGGAGAGAAAAAACGTAATGAGATTTTTCAAATGGCAATGTTAGAGCCAAAATTGGCGATTTTAGATGAGACAGATTCTGGTTTAGATATTGATGCTTTACGAATTGTTGCTAATGGTGTAAATAAATTGAAAAGTAAAGATAATGCTGTAATCGTTATTACACATTACCAACGTTTGTTAGATTATATCGTTCCAGATTTTGTTCATGTATTGCACAATGGACGTATCGTAAAATCGGGAACTAAAGAATTAGCTCACGAATTGGAAGAAAAAGGTTACGATTGGATTAAGGAAGAGGTAGGAGCTTAATTGTCATTCCGCGAAAGCAGGAATCCAAATAAAACCAATATTTTAAATTAAAAGATTCTTGCCTTTGCAGGAATGATAGAAAGAAATGGATTTAAAAGATAAATTAGTGTCGTCATTTATGGCATTCGAGAACATGGTAGATATAGATGCTCCGGTTCATGATGTTCGTAGTGAAGCAATACGAGTATTTGAAAATAAAGGTTTTCCTACTAAACGTGATGAAGCTTGGAAATATACATCTCTTAATAGTGTATTAAAACATGATTATAGTGTGTTTCCAAAAAAGGAAAATGAATTAGAGCATCGCGATATAAAAAAGTATTTTATTCACGATATAGATAGCTATAAGATTGTTTTTATCGATGGAAAATATGCATCACACTTGTCACAAACAACACATGATGGTATTGATGTATGTTTAATGTCTGCTGCTTTATCAAAACCAAAATATAGAATTCTTATTGAAAATTATTTCAATAAAGCTGCGACAAAAGATAGTTTATCTTCATTAAACACTGCGTTTTCTCAAGAAGGCGCTTACATTCATATTCCAAAGAATAAAATAGTTGAAAAACCAATTCAAATTTTGCATTTTTCTACTGGAAATGAATCGGCTTTAATGTTGCAACCTCGTAACTTAATTGTTGTTGATGAAAATGCACATGTTCAAATAATTGAACGCCATCAAAGTTTAACAGATAATCCTGTGTTAACTAACAGTGTCACAGAAATTTTTGCAAATAAACGTGCTATAGTTGATTATTATAAAATTCAGAACGATAAGAAAAGTGCTTCACTTATTGATAATACATTCGTAAAACAAAAACGAGAAAGCCATGCCTCTGTGCATACATTTTCTTTTGGTGGAAAATTAACACGAAATAATCTTAACTTTTATCAAGAAGGTGAACGTATTGATTCTACATTAAATGGTGTTACGATTATTGGTGATAAACAACATGTAGATCATAATACATTAGTGCATCATATTGAACCTAACTGTGAAAGTCATCAAGATTATAAAGGTATTTTTTCAGATAAATCAACTGGTGTTTTTAATGGAAAAGTCTATGTAAATAAAGAAGCACAGAAGACAAACGCCTTTCAATCTAATAACAATATTTTGTTGAGTGATCAAGCGTCAATAAATACAAAACCTCAGTTGGAAATTTTTGCAGATGATGTAAAATGCTCTCATGGTTGTACTATTGGTCAGTTAGACGAAAGTGCAATGTTTTATATGCGTTCTAGAGGAATTCCAGAAAAAGAAGCGAAAGCATTACTTATGTTTGCATTTAGTAATAATGTTTTAAATTCGGTTAAAATACCTGAAATCAAAAAGCGTATTACTAAGATTATAGCTAATAAGTTAGGTGTTAATTTAGGGTTTGATCTTTAAGTTTAGTTTGCTCTTGCTGATACTTTTGATAAAAATATGCAGGAATCAATCCGAAATTTAAAAACAGAAAGCCAACAAAAACAATAATTCCTCTGTAAGGCCAAGATAAAAATTCAAACATGGCTCCAATACCTAATGTAAAGAAGCTTAAAAAGCCTAAAATGTAAAATGATTTTTTCATGTGAAATTGTATTAAGAAAATTTATGGATTGATTTTTTGTATTTAGCATAAAAATGAATGGGAAGTATCGCCAAAACGGTAACTAATATCGCACAAAGCAACCATGCATTAGCATAAGGCCAATTCATCATTTGAAACACTAAACTCGTGACTAAAAATAAAATGACTAAAAACCCGAAGGAAAATTTTAATTTGTTAATCGTAATTATTTGTTTAGCAAATTTTTGATAATTGGTTTCTAATTGAAGATTTTGAAAACTAGCATAACCTCCAAACTTTTGAAGCGCTTCTTGAAATAAGGAATCAAAATCACCAGAACCCTTTGATTCAATATAAGTACATATGTGATCTAATAAGTCTTCTCTCAAATCTTCAGATTTCACACCATAAAGCTTTAAATTTCTTTCTATGAATTCAATTTGTTTGTCAGATAATATCATAATTTTTGGATTTCAGAATTAAAAATTATTTGAAGTGTATCTATAAAATCGTTTATTTCTTTAGTAACATCAGTAACCATTTGTTTCCCTTCTCTGGTCACTTTATAATACTTTCTTACACGCTTGCCTATAAAAACTTTTTCAGTGTCTAAAACACCTTTGGCTTCTAACTTATGTAGTATTGGATATAAAGCACCTTCAGAGATATCAATTTTGCCAGAGGTCAATTTTTTTACCTCTTGTGTAATTTCATAACCATACATTTTGTCTCTGCTATTAATAAGTTTTAAAATGATAGGTTGTAATGTTCCTTTTGTGAGTTCTTTGCTATACATTTTACAAATATACATTTTATTTAAATGTATTGGAATAAAATATTAAAAAAAATATAAGTTTCGTTTTCTGAATACCTTTTTAACCAAACATCTCGTAACTTTGCATCTATGTTAAACGTCGATAAAATAAGAGGAGATTTTCCAATTTTAAACCGAAAGGTTAATGGGAAACCTTTGGTCTATTTTGATAATGCTGCAACGTCGCAAACACCACAACAAGTGATTGATGCTATTGTAGATTATTATTCTAATTATAACGCTAATATTCATAGAGGTGTTCATACTTTAAGTCAGGAAGCAACAGATTTATATGAACAAGCACGTATTAAAATCCAAAAACATTTTAATGCAAAATACAGTTATGAAATCATCATGACGTCTGGAACAACACATAGTATCAATCTGGTCGCAAATGGGTTTTCGTCGTTATTAAAAAAAGGTGACGAAATCATAGTTTCTGCATTAGAGCATCATAGTAATATTGTGCCTTGGCAAATGTTATGTGAGCGAACAGGAGCTATCTTAAAAGTCATTCCTATGAATGAAGATGGCGAATTAATCCTAAGTGAGTATGAAACTTTATTGTCTGAAAAAACAAAGCTAGTTTTCGTTAATCATATTTCAAATGCATTAGGCACCATAAATCCTATTAAAACTATTATTGATAAAGCGCATCAAGTTGGCGCAGCTGTTTTAGTTGATGGTGCGCAAGCTTGTCCGCATTTAGTGCCAGATGTTCAAGCTTTAGATGTCGATTTTTATGTGGCTTCTGCTCATAAAATTTGTGGGCCAACAGGCGTTGGAATGTTATATGGAAAAGAAGAATGGTTAAACAAATTACCACCTTATCAAGGAGGAGGTGAAATGATTGCTGAGGTCACTTTTGAAAAAACAACTTATGCCAATTTGCCTCATAAGTTTGAAGCTGGAACACCAAATATTTGTGGAGGCATTGCGTTTGGAACTGCTCTAGATTATATGAATGCCATTGGTTTTGATTCCATTGAAGCTTATGAAAAAGAGCTTTTAGAGTATGGAACACAAGAACTTTTAAAGATTGAAGGCTTAAAAATTTATGGAACTTCAGTACAGAAAACCTCAGTAATCTCTTTTAATATTGAAGGTATACATCCATACGATATTGGAACAATATTAGATAAAATGGGAATTGCAGTTCGTACAGGACATCATTGTGCACAACCCATTATGGATTTCTATAACATTCCAGGAACAGTAAGAGCATCCTTTGCATTTTATAATACTAAAGCCGAAATAGATGCTTTAGTTTCGGGTGTGAAAAAGGCAAAAATGATGCTGGCTTAAAGTTTGGCTTCTTTTTTGTATTATTATAAGTAAACTATAAAACTTTAAAGCCATGAAACATTTAGCAATATTAATAAGTCTTATTATATTAAAGTCTTGCGGAAGCTCAAATGATATCGCAAGTTTAAATAAGTCAACAGACATGATTACCAACGAAATAATTAAAGGCACCTATGTTTTAGAGCAATTGGATACTATTGAAGTTACTAATGATAAACTCACTTTAGAGTTCGATTCTAAAACAAATAGAGTTTCAGGTTTTGCAGGTTGTAATCGATTTTTTGGAACTTATACAACAAATGGCAATACTATTTCTTTTTCTGAATTAGGAGCTACTAGAATGATATGTCAGGAAGAAGTGAATAAAAAGGAACATTTGTTTTTTCAAACAATGACTAAAGTGAATGCGTTTGAATTATCAAACGGAGAATTAAGTCTTAAAAAGAATGAAACGGTCTTGATAAGCGCGACTAAAAATAAGACGTCTCAATTGCGACAAGCTGAGACAAAAATTAACATCTTATATAGAGCATCAACCAGAGGTTTTTTCGAAGCTATATGGATTGAAGGCAATGTGCTGAAATATACAAAGGATAGAAATTTGAAAGAAACTAGTATATACAAATTGTCTGATGAACAACTTTCAGACCTTATGTCTCTTTATAACGATTTAGATGTTGAGTCAATACCTTCAATAGAGCCACCATCAAAAACGTTTCAGTATGATGCAGCAGCAATGGCAACCTTAACGATTGTATTAAATGAAAAAGAGTATGTTTCAAATGGATTTGACCATGGGAATCCGCCTAAACCTTTTGCATTGTTTGTTGGTAAACTATTATCTGTAAAGGAAACAATGGTTAAACAATAGAGATATTGTATTTTTGTAATACGGTTTCTTAAAGCTTAATTAAAGAAGAAAAATGACGATTACAGAGATAAAAGATGAAATCATTGAGGAGTTTGCAATGTTTGAAGATTGGGAAGAGCGTTACCAATATATGATTGATCTTGGTAAAACCTTACCATTAATTGATGAGCAGTATAAAACAGAAGACAACATCATAAAAGGATGCCAAAGTAAAGTTTGGGTACATGCCGATTTGAAGGACAATAAAATAGCATTCACAGCAGATAGTGATGCGATTATTACCAAAGGTATCATCGCTATTTTAATTCGAGTATTTTCTAATCAGCATCCAAAAGATATTATTGAGGCAGATACTAGTTTTATAGATCAAATAGGATTAAAAGAGCATTTATCACCTACAAGAGCGAATGGTTTAGTTAGTATGATAAAGCAAATCAAAATGTATGCAATTGCATACCAAACACAATTAAATTAGTTCAAGATGAGCGAAACAACAATAGACACGAATCTCTTAGGTGAAAAAATAGTAAGAGTATTAAAAACGATTTTCGATCCAGAAATTCCTGTAGATATATATGAGTTAGGACTTATTTACGACGTATTCGTTAATGAAGATTATGAAGTTAAAATTTTAATGACCTTAACAACACCAAATTGTCCAGTTGCAGAAACACTTCCATTAGAAGTTGAAGAAAAAGTAAAATCTTTAAATGATGTGAAAACTGCTGAAGTTGAAATCACTTTTGATCCACCTTGGACTCAAGATTTAATGAGTGAAGAAGCAAAACTAGAATTAGGAATGCTATAAGCTAATTACAAAATGGCAGACGAGATCATAAATAGAGTTGCACAAAGCAAACTTGTTGTTATTGATTTAGAAGATTTTTATCCTCAAGGAGAACGTGTGTTATTTGATATTAAAGATTGGCTTTATGAAGGATTTGTGCTTCGTGAAAAAGACTTTAGACATCATGTTAAGGAGCATGACTGGTCGCAATATAAAAATCAATATGTCGCACTAATTTGTTCCACTGATGCTATTATTCCAGCTTGGGCTTATATGTTAATTACTATTGAGTTAGCTTCGTATTCTAAAAAGACGATAATTGGTGATTTAAACACTCTAGAGACTTCGATTTATCAAAGTATTATTAATGGTTTAGACCTAGATTCTTATCAAGAAAAACCCATTATTATCAAAGGCTGTTCTAACAAGCCTGTACCAGAAAATGCCTATATTTTACTTACTGAAGTATTACAACCAATAGCAAAGTCTATTATGTATGGAGAAGCCTGCTCTTCTGTTCCTCTTTTTAAAAAGAAAAAATAATTCTGAATAACTGTGACCCATTAAATTAAAATGTGTCAAAGACTATATAAAAATATGCTAATTTGTATAATTTGTTGGTGTTCAATTTTCTAATAAATTATATTTGCATTTAATAATAAATTTTAAAATTAAAAAAATGACTAAAAGATTACTTTTAACTTCTGTTTTGATGTTATCAATGGTGTTTAGTTTTTCTCAAACTAAGGAAGAACTACAAACTCAAAAAGCAGAAAAACAAGCAGTAGCTGATGCCGCTCAAGCTGAAGCAGATGCGTTGCAAGCACAAATCGATGCGTTGCCAGGATGGAGAATAGGTGCATTTGGTACTATTGGTGGAAGTTTATCAAATTTCAATAATTGGTATTCTCAAGGAGCTCCTAATAATGCTTCTGGAAATATTGGTATAACAGTTAATGGTTATGCCAATTTAATTGAAGAGAAACATTTCTGGAGAAACTCTTTAACTGCAAATTTAAACTGGGTAAAGTTAGATAATAAAGACACAGATTTAGATGATGGTGATTTCAATCCAACAACAGATGTTTTCAGTATTTCTTCTTTATATGGTAGAAATTTAAGCGAAAAATTAGCAGTTTCTACATTAATGGAATACAGAACTACATTATTAGATAACTTTAACGATCCAGGATATTTAGATGTTGGTGTTGGTTTTACATGGTTACCAATTGAAAATTTAATTGTAGTAGTTCATCCATTAAACTACAACTTTGTATTTGCTGATAATGACAATATTTTTGAATCGTCTTTAGGAGCTAAAATTGTTGCAGATTATACAAGACAAATAGGAGCTGTAAATTTTAAATCTAATTTATCTGCTTTCCAAAGTTATAAAAGTGGAGACTTATCTAACTGGACATGGTCAAACTCTTTCGGTTATACGCTTTGGAAAATGATTGGTGTAGGTTTTGACTTTGGCTTAAGAAGTAACCAACAAGAAGCAGCAAGCTTTCAAGGTGTTGCTTTAGAAGATGCTGATAATAAATTACAATCATTTTACACTGTTGGTTTGAGCTATAAATTTTAACCCAACTTAAACTCATAAAAAAAGCCTTTTGTAATCTACAAAAGGCTTTTTTTATAATATAGATATTGTTATTCTTTCTTAGGCGTTTTTAATGCTACTAAAGCATCTTTACTTATTTGTGCTAAATTAAAGTTTGCATCTATAGCAATAGCTTCATCTAATAAACCAATGGCTTGATCAATGTTATCGACTTTATTAATATTAAATAAAATAATGGCTTTTAAATAAGTTAAAGCACCTTTCATAGATACCTCATAAGGTTGTTGAGTTTCATAAAACACTTTCTTCATGTCTGCCTTTACATTAACTAATCCGTAATCAACACTAGCTTTTGCTCCAGCTAAATCTTGTATTTGTGTTTTTAGATCCGCAATTTCATAGGCTAAGTATGAATTAGGTTCTTTTTGAAACAATACTTCGTAAAAAACTACAGCGCGTTTAGGCTGGTTTAACGCTTTTAAAGCAAGAGCTTTTACTTCTGTGCTAATAGCTGAATCTGTTGCGTTATTGTCAATGCCAACAGTATTTAAAGCCTCTATGTTTCTGCCTTCTGAAACATAAATATAAGCTAAAGTATCTAATCGTTGCTGACTTGGTTGCAACACATTAAGGTGAGTCATAGCATTAATTACGCCTTGTATATCACCTTGTTCTTTCATTTGTTTATAATAGCTTTCAAAGTGTTTTAGTAATTCGGATTTTGTTTGCGCTGTCAAGCTCATTGAAGTCATTATCACAACTAGGCAAAGTATTTTTTTCATCTTCTTAATTATTTAATGTGTCAAAACTAAAAAAATAAACAAAACAGTGTCTTAAAAAGATGCTAATGTTCTAGTTTAATTTTAAATGTATAACCCAAAACTTGTACCAACTTTGTAGAGTCTATGATTTTACCTAAGCTTTTTTGAGAGTAATTGTATGTTGGAAGGGTTAAGTTTTGAGCTTTACAAGCAGCAGTATAGTACGTTTGTTTTTTAGGGTGTGGCGTCGTAGATGCATTAAAGACCTCATTCCAAACACGTCGTTCTATAATTTTTTCGATGATGGCAATACAATCACTTTTATGAATTAAATTTACAGGAGCCTCAGGATTTTTTAGATGTTTTCTTCCAGATAAAAATTTTGCAGGATGTTTATCTTCATCAAATAATCCAGAAAAGCGAAGTATCGTCGTTTTAAAATTTATATTATTCTGAAATAGTTTTTCAACAGCCAATAGTTGTTTAGCTGTATTTGATGTCGTAGATGTGTCACTAGTTTCAGAAATTATTGGAAACGATTCATGATCATCATATACAGAAGTTGAACTCACAAATAGAACATTTTTAATAGAAGATGATTCCACATAAGGAATAAGCTGTTGCATCTGCTTGACATAATTTGCTTCAGGGTTTTTTCGTAATCCAGGTGGAATATTAAGAACTAAAGTTTCACAATCTGCCAGACAATTTTCAATAGCACCAATAATGCCTTCCGAAGATAATTGCACCAAAAAACCTTCAATATTATTTGATTTTAAAACACTAATTTTTTCAGAAGTAGTTGTTGATCCATTGACCATGTAGTTGTTTTTCACTAAAGATTTCGCTAGAGTAAAGCCCAACCATCCACAACCTAAAACACAAATTCTTTGTTTCAATGCTTCTTATTTAAGAGATTTGAAATGTACAAATTATTAGCTGGAATTTAGCTTTAGCATAATTCACTTATTTTCAGTAACTTTAAATTCAACACAAAAAATAATTGGTATGGGTATTAAAAGTTTTCAAGGGGCAAGAAAGCAACAACAGAATATTACAGAAGTTGCGGCATTAAAAGTAAGTGATTATATGTCACGTGAATTAATCACTTTTAGACCTGAACAAACGGTTGAAGAAGTCATACAAACTCTTATTAGATATAAAATATCTGGAGGTCCAGTGGTTAATAGTAATAATGAACTCGTTGGTATTATTTCTGAAGGCGATTGTCTTAAAGATATTAGTGAAAGTCGTTATTACAATATGCCAATGGAACAGCATAAGGTTGAAAACAGAATGGTAAAACATGTTGAAACCATTGATGGTAACATGAATATTTTTGACGCAGCCAATAAGTTTTTAGAATCTAAAATACGTCGTTTTCCAATTGTTGAAAATGGAAAATTAGCTGGACAAATTAGTCAGAAAGATGTTTTGAAAGCAGCCATTGAATTAAAAGGTCAGAATTGGAAATAATTTAACGTTTGTTTTTGTGTACTTCAGGCAAATCTGTAATGATAATTTTTTGTTTATCTGTGCTTTCTAGAGTTGCTATTTTCGAATATGGATATTCTGGAATAGGTTCGCTTAGTGTTTTCCATTTAGCAATTCCAGCGACCGTAATTTCTTCACCAATTGCTATAATTCCTTCTTTATAACGTAATCGTTTATTGAATCCGAAAAAGGTTTGAGGGTCTATATTATATCGCTTTAATAATGATTCGAATTGAGGTGTAGGATCATTAAATGCACCAGATGATTGATCTTTATCTTTTACCAAATGACAGCTATAATTTTTAGGGTGCTCTTGAGGTTTTATAATTACAAATTCAGTTTTGGTTTGAACAAAAAACTCTTGAAACCGCTCTTCTTTGATTAAGGTTTTCCAACTAGAACTTTTACCAGTACTTACTTTTTGTTCAATAATAATTTGATAAAACACGCATTTTCTAATTGAAAATGGAGCTGTTAATGGTTCCTTTACGTGAAGCGCTTTGCCTGTAACTTTTGACAGTTCATTAGTTTTTAAACTTGAAGCTGGTTTGTTAGGGATTTTTGCAAGTGTTCTAATGATTACATTTTTTTTACTGAAATAATAGCTGCAAAACACAATTATTCCGAAAACGGTTAAAACTATTGCTATAATAATTGGTTCACTCATCTAATTCGATTTATACTTTATTAGTATGGAATAGTCATAAATAGTTACAATTAACGCTCACGTTTCACCAAAGCATAATAATCACCTTCAAGCGGTAAATAGCCTTGATCATACACAAAATAATAAACGGTTCCGGCTTTGGTTGTGTAAATACTTGTGAAGTAATTAAAATCAAATCCTTTTTCAATTAATTTGGCTCTTGAGACTTTCGTTTTTTGATTCGGATTTAAGGCTTCAAGAACACGATAGTTTTTACGCAACCAATTGTTCGTGTTTCTAATTAAATTTTTATTGTCTTTATTTATAGTATTGTTATATGAATTGCGACACGCATCACTACAGAATTTTTTATCAATTCTACCAACGATTTTTTCTCCACATTCTGGACATTGTTTTTCCATAATTTTCGAGTTTTGTTTTGTTATAAAGATTGAGAAATGAGTATTGTATTCGTATTATTCACATTTTCATATACATCAACTTTATACACTTTTGTTTTTAAAAAATTGATAACAGATTGTAATTGATGGCTCTTTTTTTCTTCTAAAGAAGCGTTAAATAAAATGACACCATTTGTAGATTTTGATTTTATAACATCTTCCCAAAACGAGAGTTCTAAAAATTGTTTAGGCACTTTAATATCGATAAATAAATCAATAATAATTAACTCATATTTTGTTGTATTCTCTTTTATAAATTGAAGTGCATCTTCACAAATAATTGTGGTATTTGAATTGCTTTCAAGTAGGTATTCTGTTTTTGCAATGTCTATAATTACAGGATCTATATCTATTGCTGTAATCTGTTTTTTATAGTTGAAATCTTGTCGAAGTGTTTCAATTACACTTCCACCACCAAGACCTAAAAGCAAAATAGAATTGATGTGTTTTAAGTCAATTTTATCGAGCCCAAACTTTAAAATGACTTGTAATGAACCATACGAATAGTTGGCGTTTTTGGTGTTGAGGTGTTTTTTTCCATTATGCCAAGTGATTTCTAAAGTATCATTGTACTTTGATTTTACCTTTCGCGTGATTGGGTATAAATAGCTGATATACTTGCGCATAGTATCAAATATATAAAAAATATTATCCGTTTACAAACGACAACAAATATTTACAAACGAATTTAAACACGTAACAACCGACTAATACTTTGAAGCCATCTCATATTTGCACTGTTGAATCGAACTAATGACATTCAATATAATTAAAACCTTATCTTATGAATACGTTAAGAAACAAAGTACAGTTAATCGGGAACTTAGGAAACGATCCAGAAATTGTAAATCTAGAATCGGGAAAAATGCTAGCTAAATTTTCAATTGCAACAAATGAAAGTTACAAAAATGCACAAGGCGAAAAAGTAACAGACACACAATGGCACAATGTTGTAGCTTGGGGAAAAACAGCAGAAATTATAGAAAAATATGTAACTAAAGGAAAAGAAGTGGCTATAGAAGGGAAATTAACATCACGAAGTTATGATGATAAAGAAGGACAAAAACGATACATTACTGAAATTTTTTGTAGTGAATTATTGATGCTAGGAAAACAATAAAACAAATGTATAATTATTATTAAGGCGCTCAATCGAGCGCCTTTTTTTATATCTAAAAGA
Source organism: Psychroserpens ponticola (assembly GCF_023556315.2). NCBI lineage: Bacteria > Pseudomonadati > Bacteroidota > Flavobacteriia > Flavobacteriales > Flavobacteriaceae > Psychroserpens > Psychroserpens ponticola. The sequence goes on from NZ_CP116221.1 coordinate 3,985,328, forward strand.
TAGCTTTAATATCCTATGTTATTACTTAATGACTTGAAATCAGTCTTTTCTGACAAAAGATTAGCTAAGTTTTATATATTTGATTACTAAATTAAAACCAATGAAAAAACTAACTACCCTTTTTATTTTATGTTTTACAAATGTAATGCTAGCCCAAACTACTTACAGTGTAGATAATAAACCTGGAGCGCCTTCAGATTTTGACAACCTACAAACTGCTATAGATACAGCTGCTTCTGGTGATACTTTATTAGTGCAAGGGTCACCTACTAGTTATGGAGAAGCAATTATTACGAAACAATTAACAATAATAGGAGCTGGTTATTTCTTAGGACAAAATCCAAATACGCAATCCTATCAATTACCTGTTAGTACAGATATTAAATTTAATTTAGGGTCAGATAATTCATCAATATCTGGAATATCTGGAACTGTCCGTATGACTGAAGTTTCTAATATATTAGTGAATTATATTATTGGTAGGACATATGTAATTGATTCAAATAATGTCAATGTTTCAAACAGTTTTTTAAATGGTTCTTCACAGAATAATGGTAATTTTTATGGAAATTATATTATTGGCAATTGCTCTAATATTATTTATAAAGGAAATTATATTGGGACGTTAATATCATTTTCTAATGGAGCAAATGCCCAAATGATATCATTAATTAATAATACTCTTGGGTCAATTGGTGGCAATTCAATAATTAGTTTTAGTGAATTTAAAAATAATATAGTTCAATCAAATGTTAATATCTATTTTGGCTATAACCTAGATGATTATTCTAATGTTCAAAATAATATTTTAAATGCAGGCGCTACAGGAGGATTACTAAATGGTAACCAGTATAATATTGATATGAGCACCGTTTTTATAGACAGCTCAGACCCAAATTATACAGATGATGGGAAATACATTTTAAAAGCAGGTTCACCAGCAATAGGCGCAGGTTCTGGAGGCATAGATTGCGGTATGTTTGGTGGTGGTTATCGTCTGTCTGGTATTCCTAATATTCCTAATATTTATGAGTTTGATGTACCAGATACAGGTTATACCAACGATGGTGGCATACCTATTACCATAAAAGTGAAATCTAATAACTAAACTTATGAGACAGTTACTAGTAGCAATTAGTCTTGTTTGCTGTGTGTGTTTAGGGTTTTCGCAAAACGCAAACATAACACAAATAGAGTTTTTTTATGATACAGATCCTGGTTTTGGAAATGCAAACCAACTTAGCTTTGCCCAAGACGATCAGGTAGAGTTAAATTTCTCCTTAGATATTAGTAATTTATCTCCTGGCATACACAGTATGTATGTTAGAGCAAAAGACGAATTTAATAACTGGAGCTTATACACTAAGAAAAACCTATTTGTTATTAGTGGCAACCAAGCGACACCTCTTATTGTAGAAGTAGAATACTTTTGGGATACAGATCCAGGTTTTGGCAATGGAATAAACTTAGCTATTAGCTCAAGTACTACAGTTGATCAAAACTTTACAATTCCTATTAATAATTTATCAGCAGGTATTCATAGTCTCTATGTAAGAAGTAGAGATGCATATAATCGCTGGAGTCTATATACTAAAAAAAATATTTTTATTATAAACGGAAGCGAAGCAATACCTAATATTGTGGCTTTAGAGTATTTTTTTAATGAAGATCCTGGTTTGGGTAATGCAACACCTTTATCTATAACAGCTGCTACAGCCATAAATGAAAATTTTGTAATACCATTAGCTGGCTTAACACAAGGTAATCACGAATTATATGTTAGGGCTCAAGATGCTTATGGACGTTGGAGTTTGTATAGCCAAGATACAGTTGTTCTTGGTGATTGGAATTGTGCTTATACAGACACACCATCTACCCATATTGCTTTTGATGCAGTAACAGATCTTTGTGGACGAGGAATTTTAGATAATGATGGAGAAGCAGAACCAGATAATATATTGAATAGAGCAGAGCTAGCTAAATTAGCTTACCTTGGCATTGGTTTAAATGATACTAATTCTTACGCCAATGTTTTCCCTTCTCCTTTTAACGACTTACAAAAAGAAGATATTTGGTATTACAGCTTTGCGAAAAATGTATCTTATTTAGAGTTTGACGACCATAAATCACCGTTTGATAGAAATTTTTTCAACTTTAAGCCTTCTGATGGTATTACAAAAGCGCATACACTTAAAGTGTTTTTAGAAGCTTTTAATATTGATGAAACTGATAATACAGGAACGACTTCATATACAGATTTAGACCCTACTCATGAAGCTTATAATTATATAATTAAGGCTTACGATTTAGGAATTATAGAAGATAATGTAGATAATTTATTTCACCCAGACGATACCACTATAAGACGAGAAGCTTTTATAATGCTACATAGAATGCTAACTGTCTTAGCATTACCAATTCCAACAATAACAGATGACTCTTTCTTTTCTCCAGGAAATTATACACCAGAAACTTTTAGTACTTACAATGCCTTACATAGTGGTAATTTTAATCATTATACAAAAACTAGCTTTGCTATAAGTAGTGTTGGTATTCCTTTGAGTTTTGAACATACATACAATTCTTATTTGTCTGAAATGCCTCCACAATTTACACCTATAAAGCCTTTAGGGAACTTATGGTCACATACTTATAATTCATATATAACTGAAATAGAAGGTGATGTTCAATATCCTGACGATTTTAGAGTTGTTGTTGCTTTGCCAAATAGTGGTTTTCACGTATATAAATTAGATGGAGGAAATTATACGAGTGTAACTAATGGTGTTTATAATACATTAGAAAAACCTACTACAAGTACTTTTACAATTACCACCAAAAATCAAATTGTATATACCTATGAAAAAATAGCAGGAACGGCCTCTAACTTCCCATATGTTTTAGTAAGTATTCAGGATAGAAATAGTAACACAATAGCTGTTAATTATGAAGTGTCACAGAATCCTAACACACCAAATTTTCAACGTATAAAAGAAGTTGTAGGAACTGCTGGCAGAAAGTTGCTGTTTTCGTATCATGCTAATTCAGATGTAATAAACGATATAGAAGATCCTTTAAACAGAAAAGTGTTTTATACTTATGATGATTCTAAACTTATTGAGTTTAAAGATGCTAAAAATCAATCCACTATTTATACTTATGGTTTAGATTATGAAAAAGATTTGCTTATGAGTATACAATTACCAAAAGGTAATATTGTAACAAATACTTATGAGAATAAAAAATTAATGAGTAGTCAAACAAATGGAAATCAGCCAACCAATTTTGTTTATAATCAAAATTATGGTCAAACAGGAATTGAAGACTTTACTAATACAACAGTTACAAATCCAAATGGACAAGTAACAAACATAGATTACAATAAGTTTGGTTATCCAAATACAATTGAAAAGGATACAAATATTGATGTTTCAATTGGTTATGATGACATGCATGTTAGTAAACCTAATGATATTACTATTAATAATAAAAATGCGACACTTAATTACGATGAGCAAGGTAATTTAACATTAATGAGCCTTCCAATAGGTGTTTCGCATTCTTATACCTATAACGCTAATAGTGATATTACGCAGTATACAGATCCGTTGGGAGAAAACTACTCTTATAATTATGATGGAAATGGTAATCTAACAACCATTACTACACCTAGAGGAAGTACATCTTTAACTGTAAATAATTTGGGCTTAGTAACACAATCTCAAAACCCTGAGAATATAACAACAACATATTCCTATGACAATTATGGAAATACTATTTCTACCAACGCGCCAGAAGGTATAAGCACAAGTGCAACGTTTGATGCGGCAAGTCGATTATTATCATTTACTAATCCAAATGGGTTTAACTCAAATTATAGTTACGATAATAATGATAATCTATTGCAAGAAACATTCAATACACAAACCACACAATACTCTTATGATCCAAATGACAATATGACTCAAATAAAAAATGCTAATAACAGAAACACTGTATTAACATACGATTTTGAGAATGATTTTCTAGAAAATGTAGCCTTTGAAGGAGCAGAAGATGCATATACATATTATCCTGATGGTAAAATGGAAACCTATGTGAATCCTAATGGAATTACATTTACTTATACTTATGATGCCGACGGAAGATTATCTACAGTAAACGGAGGAAGTGATACAGTTAATTACACCTATGACAGTAATAATAATATTACGCAAATAAGTAATTCTAATGGAGCTACAAATTATAGTTACGATTTACTAAATAGAATTACCTCAATAACTGACTATTTTGGGAATATTGTTAGCTATGAATACGATTTAAACTCAAATGTTACTAAGCTCATTTATCCTGATAATAAGGAGGTAATTTACACGTATTATTCCGATAATTTATTACACACAGTTGAGGATTGGAATAATCAAGTTACAACGTATACTTATAGAAATGATGCGTTGCTCACTAAAGTTGAATATCCAAATGGTACGTATTGCGATTATAGTTATGATAGTGCTGGACGAATGACTAATATCTCTTGGAAAAAAACAGATACAAGTGAGTTTATTAAGTATGATTTCACTCTAGATCCAATAGGAAATCACCTGACAGAAACGAAATGGGAACCTTATACCTCTACAGGTGAGGCAAATGAAACCATAGGTTATAGTTATAATAATGCCAATAGAATACAAACAGCTGGAAGCGATAGTTTTACTTTTAATACCAATGGTAATACAACTAATAAAACAAGTAATATTTATACCTATGATGTCTATGATAGACTTACAAATGTTTCTGGAACGACAACTGCTCAATATGAATATGACGCTAATGGCAATCGTACAAAAAGTGTAGTAAATGGTGAGGAAAAACGTTTTGTTTTAAACTCTTTAGGAATGAGTAATGTTCTAGGAGAAGCTAATAGCAGTAATACCATACAAAACTATTATGTATATGGTTTAGGTTTAATTTCAAGAATAGATGATAGTAACCAAACCAACTATTACCATTACGATTTTAGAGGAAGTACAATTGCAATGACAGATGCAAGTGAAACCATTACTCATAAATACCAATATGATGAATTTGGTAACTTACAACAAAGTGATGAAGCCGATTATAATGCGTATCGTTATGTAGGTAAATATGGTGTGTCTCACGAAAGTGATGATTTATATTTTATGCGTGCACGTTTTTACGATCCAACAATTGGACGCTTCTTAAGTGAAGATCCTATTTGGAGCACAAATTTGTATCCTTATGCAGATAATAATCCTGTTACTGGGATTGATCCTAAAGGTGAAAATGTTATAAATGTTGTTACAGGTATTATTTCAATTACCAACCAGACTATTAGTTCAGCAAACTCTAAAGATAATATTGAAGGAGCTTTAAATACTTTAGGCTTAATAACAAACTTAGCAGATGAAACAAGTAAATTATCAGGTAAATTTTCAGGAGTTAGTGATAATTTAGGTATTGCTGGAACTGTTTTTTCATTTGGTACTAATATCTATGTAAATCATCGGGAAGGGTTAGGTTATCAAACAATACCTAAATCCCTTATTCAAACTGGTATATCTGGTCTTTCTTGGGGTTTATGGGATGGAGAAGAAATTTTTGAAATTTCGGAATATATTGGAAATGATATGGCTAAAGATATATTTAAATTATCTCATTCAAGATTAACTTACGAAATTGAATATCAAAAAAAATTAAATAAAATGTTGGATCAATAGAATAATAAATAAATATGAACACTAAACATATAATATTCACAATTGGTTTTTTTTGGACGACACTTATGTTTGCCCAAGAGACTCACATATACACTTATGATGCTTATAATAGACTAATAACTGTAGAGAATGATACAAGCACTAAAAATTATCAATATGATATAATGGGTAATAGAATAAGCACTACTACTTCATCAGCTACTTTAAATATAGAAGATAACAATATAATTTATACGTTAACTATACATCCTAATCCAACAGATTCTAAAGTTTATTTAACGAATAATAAAAACTTAACAATTAAGAACATTTCTATCTATAGTATAGATGGAAGGTTAATTAGAGTTATTTACAAAAATTTTGAAACTATAGATATTTCTAATATCTCATCAGGACTTTATCTCTTTGAAATAGTTACAGATAAAGGAAATGTTGTCGAACGGATAATAAAGGAATAATTAATTGTCATTCCGAAATCGAAATCTTACGTTTCGCTTCATTACCAAATTCATCAACAACTGTAATTAGATGTTCTCCAGCTTTTGGGACAATTGCTAATTCATGAATGTCTTTTGTTGTACCAACATAACGTTCATCTATATACCAATATACACTTGATTCAGGTTTTGAATGTGCAATTTTTAAAATCAAATCATTAGTGTCTCCATCAAAATCCTTAGGAAGAAATACGGAGTTATTTGTCTTTGGGTATATAAAATCCATTGCCACTTGATTTTCTCCCATACAATCCAATCGCAGTTTAGGTAATGGTTTATAAAACGGGTTTTTAGTTTTGTAGTAATAGGCTTTTAAAGGTGATAATACAAACCATGGTTTATGCTTAATAGCATTTAATTCTTCACAAGAGGAATTCACTTGATAGGTTTCAGTAGCATCTACATGAGCCAAAATGTGATATGGACAAGGTTCAGTTTTTAATCCGCTAATTTGAATATAAGTATCTTCAGTGTCATCACAAATAGAAGACGCTCGATGTCCACTTTTAGAACAAATAGTAGCCTGTTGCATTTCATCAAAAGGTTTCGCAAACCAATCGCTATTTGGTAAGATATCAAACACATCAAATAGAATTGGAGCAGCCGTTTGTACACCAACTAAACCTGGTCTTCCTTCACCATCTGCATTACCAACCCAAACGCCAACAACATAATCTTTTGTGGTTCCAATTGCCCAAGCATCACGAAACCCGAAACTAGTTCCTGTTTTCCATGCGATTTGTTTTGAGTCATCAAAAAACGCCCAACTTTCATCACCTTCAGGTCGATTTACTTTTTTTAAACTTTCATAAGTCAGATAGATGGAAGCAGCATCAAATAAAGTTTTGTCTGTAGATTTCTTTCCGAAGTCGATACGTTTTGAAGCCATAAACGTTGGTTCAACAAATTCGTTAGTGTAATATTCACTTGAAGTTTCTGAAAAGTGATTCAATGTCGACGATAGTGCAGCATAACTTTTGCATAAATCCCAAAGATTACTTTCAGCACCACCAAGAATGAGCGATAATCCATAATGATTTGCATTATATTTTAAATCTTTAAGCTCTAATTGTTTTAAATAGTGATGAAATCTGTCCAACCCAAAATCTTGAAGCATTCTCACTGCTGGAACATTTAAGGAACGTGATAATGCTCGACTAGCTGGAACTACGCCATCGAATTCTTTATTAAAATTTTCAGGATTATAACTTCCAAATTGCGAAGGAATATCTGCAACCAAAGTGTTTGGTAACAAGTCTCCTGCATCTAGCATCGCTGCATATAAAAAGGGTTTTAAAATACTACCAGTACTTCGAGGTTTGTCAATAATATCCACATCTTTTTGATGTGTTCGATCTGTTGGTGAATTTCCTATATAAGCAAGTACTTCTCTAGTATGAACATCTAAAACCAACACAGCTGCATTATGAATTTCGTTTTGTTTTAGAATGTTATATTGGGTTTTTACAATGTGATTTACGCGTTCTTGAAGTTTGGTATCAATAGTTGTTTGTATGCGTTCACCTTTATTTTTTTGCGCCACTTTTTGTAGTAAATGCGGTGCAATTTGAGGCAACGCATATGGTTTTTTAGGTAAATCTTCAGCAATTGATAGCTCGTAAGTTAGTTTATCTATTATCGTGTTTTCTAAAAGTTTTTTAAGTAAGTGATTCCGTTTTTCTAGTAATCGTTCTTGATTTTTTCCAGGATATATTAAACTTGGCGCATTTGGTAGTACAGCTAAAGTAGCACTTTCTGCCCAAGATAATTGATATGCATCTCTGTTAAAGTAACGCCAAGCTGCAGCATCTAATCCAACAACATTTCCGCCAAAAGGTGCATTGCTACTATAGTAGGCTAAAATATTTTCTTTAGAATCTCGGAATTCTAATCTGGAAGCTAAAATAATTTCTTTTAGTTTTTCTAGATAAGTTCTCGCTTGACCTTTTCTTGAAAGTCGAATCACTTGTTGTGTTAATGTACTTCCGCCACGTTTCACTTCGCCAGAACTGATATTATCTTTTAACGCCTTAAAAATTGAAACTGGATTAAAACCAGGATGCTTATAAAAGTATTCATCTTCAAACTGAACAATACACACTTTAAACTTTTCTGGAACACTATCATTGTGAGGAAAACGCCATTGTCCATCAGATGCAATTTGTGCACCTAATAAGTCGTTGTTTTTAGACATAATAACTGTGGCTGTTGGATCTTTAAATAAGTCGTTTGGTAAACAAAAAAAATAGCAAATTAAAAGCACTCCAAGTACGATACTTTTCTTTTTATGAGTCTTTATAAAGTGGGTTAATCTGCGCATTAGCTTTACTACAACGTTATAGTTGTTAAATTGGTTTGTAAATTTAATATGATGTAATAATACTCATAATTTTCTGTCTATATTTAAACGTGAAAAAGAATAAATTATATCTTAATATAATCATAATTTTTTGTGTTTATTTCTCTTCAGAATGCACCTTTGCGCAATTAAGTTTTTGTCAAGGAAATTCTGGAGATTCAATTTTTGTTGAAGATTTTGGAACAGGTCTTTCAGATTCATCATTACCTGCAGGAACAACGACATATACTTATGCTAATGGAGGCGACCCAAATGATGGTTTGTACACAGTTTCAAGCAATACAAATTACTTTGATTGGTTCAATATTCCAGACCATACACTTAGTGATTCTGATGGTAGGATGCTTGTTGTAAACTCTAGTTTTTCAGCAGGTGAGTTTTATAGAACAACCATTAATGGTTTGTGTGAAAATACGTCATATGAATTTTCATCATGGATTGTTAACTTAACACCACTTAATGGAGGTTGTGGAGCTGGAGTCATACCAGTAAATGTTAGATTTGAAATTTGGGATAACACAGATACAAATTTATTAGCTTCTGGAAATACAGGAAATATAGTAAGTACTAATTCTCCTAATTGGCAACAATATGCTTTAGTTTTTCAAACGATTCCAAGTCAGACATCAGTCATTTTGAAAATGATTAATAATGGTTCTGGTGGCTGCGGAAATGATTTAGCCATCGATGATATTATTTTTAAAAGTTGTGGCGATTTTATTTCAACTACAGATCCTTCTAGTAATACGTTTGTGTCTTTTTGCAGTACAGAAATACCATATGCAACAATCTTAACAGCAACTCCAGATAATTCTGTTTTTAGTGATCATTTTTACCAATGGCAAGAAAGTTCTGATGAAATTAATTGGATAGATATTGTTGGAGCTACAAATGATAACTTAACTGTTTCAGGAGTTACAACAACAACGTATTACAGAGCCAAAGTGGCAGAGTTTGCAACAAACTTGAGTAATAATGATTGCATAACTTTTTCGACAATATTTGAAGTATCTATTACGCAACTTCCCAATCCACCTACTTTAGAGTGTTGGCAAATGGCTACCATTAATAATGAGACTTGTAGTTGGGATATTTCTGGAACACAACCTGTACAACCTGATATTGAGTGTTGGCAAGCTACAACTTTTAATAATATCACATGTGATTGGGATATTACTGGCACACAACCAATAGAACCAACAGATTTAGAATGTTGGGAGAGTACGTTGTTTAATGAAACGGATTGTATTTGGGAAATCGTTGGTGAGCAGCCTATTGATTATGTTGAGGAATTTGTACGTTTTTGTCAAAATGAAGAGGTTATATTGTATGCAGATACAAACTTAATAAACGCAACACATCTTTGGGATTCGGGAGAAATCACAGAATTTATTACAGTTAATGCTCCAGGAATTTTTACAGTTGTTTCTACTGATGGTTGCTCAACAACTGAAAAAACAATAGTTGTAGAACAGTTAGATCTACCTATAATTTTAAATGTTCAATCTGATGGAAATGAGATTGTTGTTACGACCACAAATGTTGATGATTTTGTGTATTCTTTAAATGGAATAAATTATCAATCACATAATGTATTCTATGATATTTCAGGTGGTAAATACACGATTTATGTGAAACACATTGAGTGTGATGAGGTTGTTACAATTGAATTCCTTCATTTTTTTATTCCGAAATATTTTACACCTAATGGAGATGATTTTAACGACACCTTTGATTTAATAGGAATCGACTGTTTTTTATCATGGAAAGTACATGTTTTTGATCGCTATGGAAAACTCTTGTATTCTGCAGAAAACAGAGAAGTATCTTGGGACGGAATGTATCTTAACCAAGCTTTACCAACTTCAGATTATTGGTATGTAATTACTATTGATGGACAAGAATTTAGAGGACACTTCACTTTAAAACGATAAGTTAGCTTTTAAAGAATTCATACTCTCGTTCCATTTTACAAATCCTAACTTTATACCAATTGTACCAATCTTGTCTGCCTTTTTGTTGTGCAATCAAATGATCACTTTGTTGTTTCCAGTTTTTAATAGCGTCTAAACTTTCCCAATAACTAACTGTGATTCCAACAGAATCTCTAGCACTTTCAAGACCTAAAAAGCCTTCTTGAGTTTTTGCTAAAGCTTCCATTTGATTTGCCATCTCATCATAGCCTTTTGTGTTTTCAGATTGTGTTGATGTGAAAATTACTGCGTAGTATGAGTTTTTGTTTTTCATTTTTTTTATGAATTTTATAAATGTCGTCATTCTGAACTTGTTTCAGAATCTCACAAGTTATGTAGGAATATGTTACTTCTCAACCTCAATCCAACGTCCTTTAGTTCTCACAAAGAAATCATTATCATACATGGCTTCTGCTTGTGTTCCTGGTAAATAATAGTGTCCTAAGTACGCTGCATTTAGCATCACTGTAAAGACTTTTGTACCTTGACTACTTCCATTTTTCCCTAAATCGAAATAGAAATTCACACGATCATCTCTAATATCTGTATACCTTGCTGAACTTGTTGTTGTATCTCCAAAATCGGTAAAACGCGTGTTCACAATTTCCCATCCTGATGGGAAAATTTGAGTTAATGCAATATCATTTAAATACCTATTGTCTTTATTGCTTACACTTATTCTAGCCACAATATCCTGACCTTGTTGAAGTTTAGAGATATCCATACGATTTCCTTTTAAATCTGTATACATCACTGAGACTCCTAAACCTCTTTGTTCGGCTAATTCTTTTCCTAGTGGTAACTTCCCAGAATTTAGAACTCTTACATAAACTAAGTTACTTTCTGCATTTTCTAAAGTTATTGTATTTGATCCATCAACAATTGAAAGTTCGCGCTGAGCAATTGAACTCTTGGTATCTATAGTTTCAGTTTTACCATTACAGGTGTATGCGAATTTCATGTTTTTTCCACCATTAGCTTCAACTAATTTAGCCATCGCTAAAAGACTGTAGGCTGTCGTTTGCGTGCTCATCCAATAATCACTAGTTAAGTCTTTAGCTATTTCTTTAGAAAGCGCTCTTGCTTTTGGATTGTTAGTAATTATCATAGTTTCAAGTGCCATTGCTCTATTTCGATTTACGGAACCATAAGTGTAATAATTATTATCTATTGGTCGAAAATCAATATTAGCAATTCTAGATAATTGCTCGCTTGCTTCCTTTTGTCCAGCTAAAGCATAAGCTGCTGCTAAACGCCATTTGGCTTCATTTGAAATTTCTTCAAATTCTCGTAAACGATTCATTGAAGCTAAATCTGGACTTCCAGCTAATGCCAAGGTATATAATCTGTAGGCTTGCGCTAAATCTGAATTGTATCGTCTATAGCTTGGTCTCCAATCTCGAGCAGCTTGTTTTTGATAACGCAACCAATTGCTCTTAAACGTTAATGGCAATACGAAGCCTTTCTTTTCGGCTTCAATCATAAAATGTCCAGCGTAACTTGTTCCCCAATCATTGGCTGAATTTTCTCCCATCCAATAACTTAAACCTCCATTTGGTCTTTGGAAATTTCCTAAACGTTTGATTCCATTTTCAATATTAGATTGAATTTTTTGCTTCTTCTCATATTTTAAATCGAAGATATCTGTCAAGTACAACTGCGGAAACACGCCTGAAGTCGTTTGCTCTACACAACCATGAGGATAGCGAATTAAGTATTGTAAACGTTTAGAGAAATCCATTGGAGGAAGTGTTGAAAATTCAACGGTTGCAAAATTACTTCCAGGAACTCCAAAGGTTGAAAAATTCAATGTTTTAGTGGCATTTGCTTCTAGTTCTGCATTTTCAAATTTTGAAGTTATCGGATTCGGATTTACAACATCTAATTCTACTTTATAAGTCGATGTTTCTCCATTTCCAGTGGCAATGACTTCAACAGTATTTATGCCTTTTGCTTTGCTCACATCCAATTCAAAATAAGCCATTTGCTCATCAGGCTTTGGAAATGATAACTGTTGTGTTGCATTACCAACCACTGAAATTCCATCACTTAATTTCAAACTCAAATTCACGTTTTTGACTTTAGATTCCATTGCAAAAACCGTTATTGGAAGTGTTACTTTTTCACCAGGACTTAACTTACGTGGTAAGCTTGCTAAAACCATTAAAGGCTTTTTAACCTCTACAGATTTGTCAGTACTTCCATAAGCTTCCATTTTGTTATTTCCTGCAACGACCATTGTACGAACTGCACCAATATAATTTGGGAGTTTAATTACGTGTGATTTTCTTTCACCAGCTTCCAACTCAAAAGGTCCTAAATAGGTCACTACAGGTTTAAATCGATTTGCTTTTTTGTTTTTGCCTTTTGCAGCACTTCCATCACCACCAATGGCATAAACCTGATCGATACTTCCTGAATATGCACCAATAACATCATCAAAAATATCCCAAGTTTTGACACCTAGAGCTTCACGAGAATAGAATTCCTGCCATGCATTTGGTGTTTTAAATCGTGTTAAGTCTAATAATCCTTCTTCAACCATTGCGATTGTATAAGTCATAGATTTATTGTTTTTTTCGGAGACGAAGACTTCAAATTCTTGTTCTGGCCGTAAGACGCTTGCCATTCGTAATTCTGGTTCAAGAATCGTTTTTGGATCTTCGACTAGAATAGGAATCACACCATACAAACGAATAGGTAAATCGTTACTGGTTATCGCATGAGGTTGTAATAATGAGATGTTCAAAAACACATTTGGAGCCATTTCAGAGGTAATAGGAATCTCAACTTTAGTTTCACCTTTGGTGGTTTTTATCCATTTATATTCAAGAACATCTGAACCATTTTCAATACTCACTAATGCTCTTCCTTCATGACCTGACGGAAATTTTATCGTTGCTGTTTCACCAACATTGTATTTATCTTTATCTGAAGCAAATACTAACATTTTTGCTGCCTCTTTATCATTTCCTGCTGTAAATCCAGACCAGTTTTTGTAAAAATAAGCCGTTCGTCCAGTAGCATGACCACTCACAGGATCGTAAATTCTAATGAGGTAACGACCTCTATCATTTTCAGGAATTTTTATAGTAAATGCTGTTTTTCCATTAGCATCTGTTGATGCCTTTTGTTCAAGAATTGGTCTGTGGTAACTACTAGATACATAATTTGATAGATTGTCATAAGAGGAATTCCACCACCAACGCCATTCTACTTTATAGACTTTAATTTCGAGGTTATCTCGTTTTACAGGTTGTCCGTTTTTATCAACAACTGCCAAGTCAAACGTTTGATTAGTATCAGTAAAATAAGATCCATAATAGTTGCCTTCAGGCGAATGTAAACCTACATAAGATTCATAAGGCGAATAGGTTTTTGTAAAGGCATCTAAAGAAAAATCACCTCCATTTTCAAAGGCTCTCACTAAAAACTGAGCATTTAGCATTCCAGGCGCATTTTTGCCAATATCTAGTTTTGTGTTGATGGTTGCTTTTCCATCGTCATCGAGATTGCCTTCAAAGATATTGAGTTCTTCCGAATTAAACTGTCGTGTAGGATCTCTAAAAATGTAACCTTTAAAATTTTCAAAACTTGTATAAGATGTGCTAAATTTTGCTTTCACTTCAGCTTTGATGTTTTTTGCTGGAGCGCCATGTAACCATTTTACATCAAGCGTTCCGTTGAGAGGCTCTGTTGCTGAAAGGATGTCATCTTCAAAATCTATTTTAATTTTAAGTCGGTTAGGTTTTACAGTTTCAATCTTTAATGCTTTATGGAATTGTGCGCCTCCAACAGATATTTTTGCGTTGTAATTTCCTGTTTTTCCTTCCGAAGAGGTTGGAACAATAAACTTATAAAAGTTGTTTAAGTTATTTGAAGTGACATTCTTATAAATCAACTTTCCGTTTGGATCAGTCACTTCTAATTTTACAGGATGACCTTCTGGAAGTTGATTTGCTTTGTCATTCAGCATAAAGGTTAAGAACAACGAATCTCCTGGTCGCCAAACGCCTCGTTCACCATAAATATAGCCTTTAAGTCCGCGTTGTAATTTGTTTCCAGAGACATCAAACTTACTTAAGGACAAAGAATTCCCATCAGTCAATCTTAGATAACTTGTATTGTTGTCTTTTGAAACGATAGCAAAACTTGCATATTTATTGGCTTCAATCGTTGCTAGGCCTTCAGTATTTGTTAAAACCGAAGCAATTTCTTGCTGTTGAAAATTGAACAACTTGATAGTAGCTCCAGTTTCAGGATTAGTATTCAGAATATTAGTCACAGCAAAATAATAGGTATTATCTGCACCTTGTTTTGCAATCACGCCTAAGTTGGATGCTATTAGATTTTGAGATACAATTTTTCCACCATCATAATACGCATCATGACACGGATTGTCACGTTGCCTCCAATTGTAAGTGTAGTTTCGGTATCTGTAAGTCCGATTGTCCCAATATTCTTCTTCTTTTAAATCATCATCTTCAGTATTAGTATCTGCATAATCGTCATAATAGTAATCCTCTTCATAATAGTAGTCGTCGTATTCATCGTCTTCTGTTTCACTATTCGGATTTGCCTCACAATCAAACAAGGAGTAATTTTTGTTATAACTAAGCTCGACACGATAGATTGCTCCAGCATCAGCTTTAAAGAATTTTGATAAATCGATGCTATATGCTTTCCATTTTCCTGAATTTTCTGACGCAGTTTGTAACTGAATCGTTTGTTTAGCAATGCGACGACCAACGCGTTTGATTTCGTTTTGATTGTTGCTATTCATTGGATTATCCTGAAGAAATTGCAAAATATTATCTTCAAATATTTTAATCACTCGAACATCTACAGCACTCAGATTTACGGCTTCAAAATTGAATTTAAGATCGTTCGAATTTGGTAGAATAGTTCCATTACTAATCAAGCGAACCATTGGTTTAAGTTCTTCAAAAGAAATAACCTCAGAAAATGCGCTTTTAAGTTTATAACCATCTGTATTAGAAATGCCTTGAAAAATATCGACTTGAATATCACCAATTAATTTGCCTTCAGGATAGACTTTTAGGACATTTCCATCGACACTAAATTTTGGATTTTTTGAATTCTGAATCGTTACTAAGCCATCAAAATTTTGTTGCTTTTGTAATGGATCTGAAAAGTTTATTGAAAGATATTGTTCAGGACTTTTAACAGATTCAACATTAATAATAGTAAAGTTATTAATACCAGGAATGGCCAACTTGTTCTCACCTTTATTTTTGGCTTTTATGGATTTACCATTCCATTTTACCAATATTTCAGAATCTTCAACGAAACGATTAATACTATCAATTCTGAATTCAAAATACGTTGAGTTTTCAACCAACTCATTGAAATGAATGTTTAAAGACTTTCCATTTTGTGATGCTTCAACCAATGTTTTGGCATCATCAATTGAAATCATATCTGCCGATTTTATAACGGCTTCTAAGTATTGCCATTTTTTAGAATACGATTGTAAATCTTTAGTGTTCAGACTAAAACTAGGTGTGATTGTTTTAAATTGAAACACATAATCTTTGTAATTTTTTGACATATTTTGATAAATCTTATCAAGTTTCACCATAACTGTATACTCAGTAGCAGGTTCTAAATGTTCGTCAGGAGTAAATACCAAAGTATGCTTGTTTGAAGTTTTAAGTGAACCTTCAATATGAGGAGAAATCTTAATAAGATCATCAGTGATTTCTTGTCCAACTTCCCAATCTTCAACATCTTTAGATAGGTTAATGGTAATAGGTTCTGTAACAGATTGCAATCCAGAAGTAGTATAACTTATATAATCTCTAAATTTGAATAGGTTATCTGTCTCTTGAGTAATGCTGTCTTTTTTCTTGCAAGAAAACACAAGTGCTAGACATAATACAAATGTTGAAAATTGCTTTAGTTTCATGGTTTAAGTAATATTTAATGGTTTGCCCTTAAAATTCAAACCATCTTTTTGATAGCTGAATACCCTAAAATTAAAGTATTCTATCTATGTAAATCTATCCTTTTTGTTATGTGTTATTGATAAAATAGAATTCGTTAAGAATTAAGTAGTATTCGTTTCTTCCTCATCATCAGTAAGAATTTATAAGTGCTTTAAAGTTACATTAATCAATAAATTACATCAAGTAAAACTGACATTTTATTAGTAACTTCGCGTCAAAATTTAATAATTCTTAAAAAACAAGCATATATGGAAGCAATTGCTACCGATTTCGGAATAAAAGAAGCCTTAAAACAATTAGGTGTTCAAGACATAAATGAAGGAACCTCTACAGGTTCAAATAATTTTTCTAGTGGAGACATTATTGAATCGTATTCTCCTGTTGACGGACAATTAATAGGAAAAGTAAAAACAACAACAAGAGCAGATTACGACAAAGTAATGGATGCTGCTACAAAAGCATTTTTATCTTGGAGAGATAAGCCAGCGCCTCAACGTGGTGAAATCGTTCGTCAATTTGGAAACAAATTAAGAGATTTAAAAGAGCCTCTAGGTAAATTAGTGTCTTACGAAATGGGTAAATCTTTACAAGAAGGTTATGGTGAAGTTCAAGAAATGATTGATATCTGTGATTTTGCAGTTGGATTATCAAGACAATTAAACGGACAAACAATTCCGTCTGAGCGTCCAGGACACGTGATGAGAGAACAATGGCACCCAATTGGTGTTGTTGGTATTATCTCTGCATTTAACTTTCCTGTTGCTGTTTGGGCTTGGAATACGGCTTTAGCTTGGATTTGTGGTGATGTTTGTGTGTGGAAAGGTTCTGAAAAAGCACCTTTATGCTCAATCGCTTGCCAGAATATTATTGCTGAAATCTTAAAAGAAAACAACTTGCCAGAAGGGATTTCTTGTATCATCAATGGTGATTACAAAGTAGGTGAAATGATGACTACAGATACTAGAATTCCTCTAGTTTCTGCTACAGGATCTACAAGAATGGGAAGAATTGTTGGTGCAACTGTTGCTGAACGTTTCGGAAAATCGTTATTAGAATTAGGTGGAAACAATGCCATTATTATTACACCAACTGCTGATTTAAAAGTCGTAGTTCCTGGTGCTGTTTTTGGAGCTGTAGGAACTTGTGGACAACGTTGTACTTCTACAAGACGATTGATTATTCACGAATCTGTTTACGATAAAGTAAGAGATGCCATTGTTGGAGCTTATGGTCAATTAACTATTGGAAACCCTTTAGATGAAAAGAATCATATTGGACCATTAATTGATCATGATTCTGTAAACACGTATTTAGCTGCTATTGAAAAAGCTAAAGCCGAAGGTGGAAATGTACTAGTTGAAGGTGGTGTTTTAGAAGGCGAAGGCTATGAATCTGGATGCTACGTAAAGCCAGCAATTATTGAAGCTGAAAATCATTTTGAAATTGTACAACATGAAACATTTGCTCCAATTTTATATCTAATGAAATATTCTGGAGAGGTTGAAAATGCGATTGCAAAACAAAATGGTGTTGCTCAAGGACTAT
Organism: Psychroserpens ponticola; assembly: GCF_023556315.2. Taxonomy (NCBI): domain Bacteria; kingdom Pseudomonadati; phylum Bacteroidota; class Flavobacteriia; order Flavobacteriales; family Flavobacteriaceae; genus Psychroserpens; species Psychroserpens ponticola. The sequence continues at coordinate 4,003,409 of NZ_CP116221.1, forward strand.
CTTCAGCAATCATGACCAACGAAATGAAAGAAGCTGAGAAATTCTTGTCTTATGCTGGTTCAGATTGTGGTATTGCTAATGTAAACATCGGAACTTCTGGTGCTGAAATTGGCGGAGCTTTTGGTGGCGAGAAAGAAACTGGAGGTGGACGTGAATCTGGTTCAGACGCTTGGAAAGTTTACATGAGAAGACAAACAAATACTGTAAATTATTCTGATGAGTTGCCTTTAGCGCAAGGAATAAAGTTTGATTTGTAATGTCATTCCGTGCTTGACATGGAATCTCATCAAAATATTATATACAAAAAAACCGTTTCAATTAATGAGACGGTTTTTTTATGCAATCAATTTTGGAATCATTTTTGACATATTAAATTAAACTTAGCAGAAGTATTTGAGTCGTATACATATGAAACAACAAGATATTCAACATTTATATTGGAGAGCAGGTTTTGGTGCAACACCAAATCAGCTTAAAAATTTATCTGCAATGGATAAACATCAAGTTGTAGATGCGTTGTTTCAAAATTCTTCTAGTTCAACTCCTCTAGAAATTGACACTACAGAAATAGAACGATTTACTGTAAAATCAGTTTATAAAGATAAAAGTAAACGACGTGAGTTTGTTAAAATAAGCAATCAGAAATTAAAAGTCTTAAACACGTTCTGGGTAAATCGTATGGTCACAACAGAAGCACTTCTAAGAGAAAAAATGACCTTATTTTGGGCTAATCATTTTGTATGTAGAGGCAATAATATTTTTTATGTACAACAATATAATAATACATTAAGAAATCATGCATTAGGAAATTTTGGAGATTTTGTTAAAGCCATTTCAAAAGAAGCTACAATGCTTAAATATCTGAATAATAAGCAAAACCGTAAGCGAAAACCTAATGAGAATTTTGCACGAGAATTAATGGAGTTATTTACTCTTGGTGAAGGTCATTATACTGAAGAAGATATTAAAGAAAGTGCCAAAGCATTTACAGGTTATAGTCATAATTTTGAAGGAGAATTCGTGTTGCGAAAATTTCAGCATGACTATGATTTTAAAACGTTTTTTGGTCATACAGGACGTTATGATGGTGATGATATCATTGATATGATATTAGAGCAAAAACAATGTGCTCGTTTTATTTGTCGAAAAATCTATAGCTATTTTGTTAATGATATTATTAATGAAAATAGAGTTGAAGAATTAGCAACTGTTTTTTATAAAGACTATAATATTAAAAGCCTAATGCGGCATTTGTTTATGTCTGATTGGTTTTATTCTGAAAAGAATATAGGTTCAAAAATAAAATCACCAATAGATTTTTTAGTTGGTATGATTAGAACCGTTCCTGTGGAGTTTGAAAAACCTCAAGATGTAATTAAAATTCAGAAGTTATTAGGGCAAATATTATTAAACCCTCCAAATGTGGCAGGTTGGAAAGGAGGAAAAAGTTGGATTGATAGTAATACCATCATGCTTCGTTTGAAGTTGCCTTCAATCATATTGGCAAATGCTAAAATTTCAATTAAAGAAAAAGGAGATTTTGAAGATAGTTTTGAAACCTATTACTCAAAAAAGAAGAAGAATAAATTTGTTACCACAGCTATAGATTGGGAAACTTTTGAAACAGCATGCAGTAGTTTTTCTTTTGATGATTTAAAGCAGCAACTTGTTATTCCTGAGTTAAGTGAAGGAACAGCAACTTATGTAAAAACATTAAGCCAAAACTCAAAACGAAATTTTTGTGTGCAGCTCATGTCTTTACCAGAATATCAAATGTGTTAATTATGGATAGAAGACATTTTTTAAAACAGTCCACGTTAGCGAGCAGTTTGTTTTTTGTGCCAAATTTTGTAAAGGCATTTGAAAACATGTCAGCGACTGGCTTGGGATATAAGCGTTTGGTGATCATTCAACTTGCTGGTGGAAATGATGGTTTAAATACTATTATTCCGTTTAATAATGATGTGTATTATCGCAATAGACCAACAATTGGTATACAAAAAAGCGACTTAATTAAAGCTACAGATGAGCTAGGTTTTCATTCAAATTTATTGCCTTTAAAAGAATTATACGATCAAGGTTATTTAACTATTATTAATAATGTTGGGTATCCAAATCCTAACCGTTCTCATTTTAGGTCTACGGATATTTGGCAAACTGCAAGTAGTTCTAATCAATATCTACAAACAGGTTGGATTGGTCGATATTTAGATAATTATGGAAATAAATCTTATAATGCGATTGAGATAGATGATAGTTTGTCATTGGCTTTAAAAGGCCAAAACATTAATGGTATTGCAACAAAAAATCCACGAGTATTATTTAGAACTTCCCAAGATCCTTATTTTAAAAATGTGTTAAAACATTATCAAGATGAGCATTTGAGCGAACATAATTTAGGATATTTATATAAAACGATGATTGCTGCAGAATCTTCTGCAAAATATATATTTGAAAAACATAAAACAGCAAGAAACAAACAAGAGTATCCAAATAATGCGTTTGCAAATCAGTTAAAAACCACTTCAAAACTCATTAATTCTGGAATTGAAACTAAAGTGTTTTATTCTTCATTAGGAGGTTTTGATACGCATGCAGGACAATTAAACCAGCAATCTCGATTACTTAAAATTTATGCGGAAGGCATTAATGCCTTTGTTTCAGATTTAAAACAACAAGGGACTTTTAATGATACACTTATTTTAACCTTTTCTGAATTTGGAAGACGTGTAAAACAAAATGCTGCAAATGGAACAGATCATGGTGCAGCAAATAATGTATTTATAATTGGAAATCAATTAAAAACACCAGGCTTCTTTAACGATTTGTCAAGCTTATCAAATTTAGATGATAATGGTGATTTAAAATATACCGTAGACTTTAGGTCTATTTACGCAACAATATTAAGTAGTTGGCTTTCAATTGATGATAAATCGATTTTAAACAAAAGCTTTTCTAAGCTAGATTTTATTTAATGTTTTAAAAAACAAAAACCTTATTTCTTATTCGACAAGTCGACATTGAAATAAGGTTGTTTTGTAATTGATTAATAGCAAGACAAATATCATAAAAAGTAGAGTTCATCTATAATAAATACTACAATAAGCATAAAAAAAGGTTGAATTACAAATCGAGTTAAATTTCATCGATTAACAGTACTTAACCTTTCTTTATTTTGAATGTATTTACTCTTTTTATCTAAACCATAAAAAATGGATGTATTGAATTTTAGAAGAAAGGAAAGTGTATAAAAAACAAAAACCTTATTTCTTATTCGACAAGTCGACATTGAAATAAGGTTGTTTTGTAATTGATTAATAGCAAGACAAATATCATAAAAAGTAGAGTTCATTTATAATAAATACTACAATAAGCATAAAAAAAAGGTTGAATTGCAAATCGTGTTAAATTTCATCGATTAACAGTACTTAACCCTTCTTTATTTTGAATGTATTTACTCTTTTTATCTAAACCATAAAAAATGGATGTATTGAATTTTAGAAGAAAGGAAAGTGTATAAAAAACAAAAACCTTATTTCTTATTCGACAAGTCGACATTGAAATAAGGTTGTTTTGTAATTGATTAATAGCAAGACAAATATCATAAAAAGTAGAGTTCATTTATAATAAATACTACAATAAGCATAAAAAAAAGGTTGAATTGCAAATCGTGTTAAATTTTATCGATTAACTGTATTTTACTTTCCTTAAAATTCGAGTTACTTCCTGATACGAATTGTAAATTGTTTGACTATAGTTTTTTAAATAGGGTTTTGCTTCATTAAGTTTATCAATGGCTTCGTGAAATAAATTAAGATAGCAAATAAGATAAGTTGCTGGGAGGTTTCTCAAATCTATCATTTCATTTTTGTTCAAGGATAAGCCTTTTTTGAGTTTCTCTAATAAAGTATTATTAGAATTATAAATATGATGCAATACCTTTTTATCAAATTGAGGAGGTTTGAATAAGAGTTTGGTTTCAATGTTATATTGCGCATTGTCTTCAAAATGAATTATAGTTTTTTCTAATTCATAATATTTAAAAGAGTTTTGAAGTCCGAGACTCACATATTCAATAATTTGAAAAGAATTGTCATTAAAAGTGATACTAACTTCATCTAATGTGGAAAAAAACAAACGGACTTGTTCATTAATCAATTCAATGTCAACTCTAGAGTAATAGATTTTGTTTTTAACTGTTTTTTCATGTCCAGACCAACACAACACAAAATATTCTTTAAACACTTTGTACTGAGGGTTAAAATCTTTCCGCTCATTTAAAAAATCAAAAACACCATCAAGTGTGTACTGAATATTATTTTGAGCATGTGATTCAATTTCAGAAACAATTTTTGAGTTCACATCTTTAATTTCAATATCAAATACTTTAGGCATGCTCATGCTTCCATCTCTAAAAAATACAGAGCCACCATAATATTTCCAAATATTTTTTCGAAGAGAAGTGATTTCATTAATAGCTCGAATGGTGACTAGACCTACAACTTTATTATCTGGTAAGTGCGGAAAAGGAATGTTTTCATATTGAACAATTGGAGGATTGCTTAAATAAGCATTGATGAGATTCTGAATTTTACTATCGTCAAAAAAATTGACACCAATAATTTTATTGTCCTCGTCTTCAACTCCAATAACAATGTAAGCGTTATTTTTTGGATTGCTATTTGAAAGCGCGCAAATGTGCTTTAAAAATTTTGCTTTACCTTCTTTATGAGTAATGTCTATTTTTCGTTTTTTATCATAAAAACTATTCTCATCATTATGAGCCAATAAATTTTTAATTAATAGACGTTTGTTAATCATTAAGTTATCAAGTCTTGTTTATGGAACTTTATGACCTTGGGTTGCCACTAATATTTTAAACCAATCTTCGAGTTTTAGCTCTATGTTTTCTGCTTTTTTAGCATCTGTAATTCTTTTTTTATTAGTAGTGCCAATCACAGGGTGAATCTTAGCAGGATGTTTTAAAATCCAAGCTAATAACAATTGATCTTCAGTAGCATTATAAACGTCAGTTAGTGCTCCTAATTGTTTATGGATGCGTCTGGTTTGTTCGTTGTCTTCTCTAAAAACACTTCCTAAAGGTGACCAAGCCATTGGAATAATTTGTTTCAGCAGCATTTGGTCTAAAGAACCATTGTGTATCGCTGAATGTTGTGTTAAAGAAAATTCAATTTGATTTACTGAAATGTCTACAGCGTTTGAAATCAATTCAACTTGAGAAGGTGTAAAATTAGACACTCCAAAATTTTTGATTTTACCTTGTTGTTTCAAAATTGTTATCGCTTCAGAAATGTCATCAGGTTGCATTAATGGGCTTGGTCTATGTAGTAAAAAGAGATCTAAATAATCTGTTTTTAAATGTTTTAAAGATGTTTCTGCAGACCAAATGATGTAGTCTTTGCTATAATCATAATGCTTAACAGAATTTTGCCTGTTATCACTCATATATTGAATGCCACATTTAGAAATAAGTTGTATGGTTTCACGATTTATACCACTTTCAGTAAATGCATTCCCAAATTCGGCTTCGGTTGTATAACCACCATAAATATCTGCATGATCAAATGTTGTTATGTTGTTTTCAAGACAATGATGCATTAAACACATCATATCTGCTTTTTTATATTGTTTTCCCCAACTTCCCCAAGTCATGGTACCTGCAATTAATCGAGAATATTTCACTTTTTTTTCAGTTTATAAGGATTTTTCTGCAACTCATGTATAAAAATACTCAAATCTTATGTAATGAAGTATTATTGTTTTGTAATTATTAAATGACCCAAATTATGACCTTTTTCTACAATTCAAAAACCTTATTAATTAGTTTATTAGCAATAGTATTATTTACTAGTTGCACTAAGGAAGAAGATTCTTCACCAATAGAAAACAGTTTAGTTAATGTTAAGCTTACAGGCACTCAAACACAATTAAGTAGACTTAATCTTGAAATATTAGATGTTCAGTTAAGAGTTTTAGAAGATGAAACAGATCCAAATGCATGGTTAAGTTTAAACGCAATTAATACTGGAATCCATGATTTAACAGATTTTACTGACAATCAAGTGTTAACATTAGTTGATTTCGAACAAGTGCCAGCTGAATTCATATATAATATAAAATTAGTTTTAGGGAGTGATAACTCAGTCGTAAAGAATAATATTGAGTATGTTGTTGATATAGAGTCTGAATATGATAATGCATCGGTCAATATCCTTGAAAGACAGTTAGTTGAAAATAAACTTTATGAGTTTACTATTGAGTTAAATATAGACGATTCTGTACAATTTTCGTCTCAAAACGAAGTGAAATTAAATCCAAAGATGAATACTTTAATGCGACTATATAATCTGTTTTAAACAGTTTAAAAACCACATTTTTTTAAAGAGCAGTGCTATTAGTACTGCTCTTTATTTTTTAACCAATTCTTAACAGGAAACAACGAAAAATTTTAACAATTTGCGATACGAAATAAGTGAGTTAAAAATATTGTGTTTTAAATATAAAGATAATGGAAGAAACAGGGACAATTGATATAAAGTCAATCAATGAAAAAATTGAAAAAGAAAGCGCTTTTGTTGATTTATTAGTCATGGAAATGAACAAAGTAATTGTTGGTCAAAAGCATATGATTGAACGATTACTAATTGGGTTATTAGGACAAGGACATATTTTACTTGAAGGTGTTCCAGGATTAGCAAAAACCTTAGCTATTAATACGTTATCAAAAGCTATTGATGGAAGTTTTAGTAGAATACAGTTTACACCAGATTTATTGCCTGCAGATGTTGTTGGTACCATGATTTATAATATGAAACTCAACGATTTTTCAATAAAGAAAGGGCCTATTTTTGCCAACTTTGTTTTAGCAGATGAAATCAATAGAGCTCCAGCAAAAGTGCAATCAGCATTGTTAGAAGCCATGCAAGAAAAGCAAGTCACAATTGGTGATAAGACATTTATTTTAGATAAGCCATTTTTAGTAATGGCAACTCAAAACCCAGTAGAGCAAGAAGGAACTTATCCGTTACCAGAAGCTCAGGTCGATCGTTTTATGCTTAAAACTGTTATTGATTATCCTAAGCAAGAGGAAGAGCAACTCATAATGAGAGCAAATTTAAAAGGGTCTTGGGATAAAGTGAATCCAGTTGCTTCAGTTGCACAAATTTTAAAAGCTCAAGAAGCCGTTAGAGACGTTTATATGGATGAGAAAATTGAAAAATATATCCTTGATATTATTTTTGCAACCCGTTATCCTGAAAAATATAAGCTAGCAGAGTTAAAACCATTAATTTCATTTGGAGCTTCTCCTCGTGGTAGTATCAATTTAGCTACTGCAGCAAAATGTTATGCGTTTATTAAGCGTCGTGGCTATGTCATTCCAGAAGATGTTCGTGCTATTGTTCACGATGTTTTACGTCATAGAATCGGAATTACTTACGAAGCTGAAGCTGAAAATATAACTTCTGAAGATATCATTAATAAGATTGTTAACGAAATTGAAGTCCCTTAGAATTGTCATTCTTGCGAAGGCAGGAATCTCATTATTATTTGTAAGAAATTTAATCAGATAGATTTCGCATCAAGTGCGGAATGACAAAGTAGAAAAATGGATACTAAGGAATTACTAAAAAAAGTACGAAAAATTGAGATCAAGACAAGACGATTGTCTGATCATATTTTTGGAGGCGAATATCACTCGACGTTCAAAGGTCGTGGTATGACTTTTTCTGAAGTAAGGCAGTATCAGTTTGGAGATGATGTAAGAAGTATCGATTGGAATGTTACAGCACGTTACAACGAGCCTTATGTAAAAGTCTTTGAAGAAGAACGAGAGCTCACGATGATGCTTATGGTTGATATTTCAGGCTCAAAATTGTTTGGTACAGATGAACAATTTAAAAATGAAATTGCTACCGAAATTGCAGCTACTTTAGCATTTTCTGCCACTCAAAACAATGATAAAATTGGCTTGATTTTATTTTCTGATGACGTAGAACTGTACATTCCACCTAAAAAGGGAAGGTCTCACGTGCTGAGAATTATTCGTGAATTAATCGAGTTTAAACCTAAGAGTAAACTCACTAATATTGCTGAAGCCTTAAAGTTTTTATCTAACGTGATGAAAAAGAAAGCGATTGTTTTTGTACTTAGCGATTTTATAGCAGACGATTATAAGCAAACGCTTAAAATTGCTGCTGGAAAACACGATATAACAGGAATTAGAATTTATGATAAGCACGAAGAAAGCATTCCAAATATAGGTATGGTTCAAATGCAAGATGAAGAGACAGGAGAGTTGCTTTTAGTAGATACTATGTCTAAAAAAATTAGAACTAATTATAGTAAATACTATCATGAAAAAGTGAACTACTATAAAGAAGCATTTACAAAATCTGGAGCAGGAACAATCGATTGTCGTGTGGATGATAGTTATGTGAAAAAGTTATTGGGCTATTTTAAAACTAGATAATAATTAATAGAATGTCTGGTCGAGCGCAGTCGAGACCTATTATAAAATGCAGAGAAATAATTTAAATATTAAAAACGTAAAAAGTTACAAGTTACAAGCTTCAAGCATATTTTATATGCTCTTTTGTCTATGTCCTTTTTTATCCTTTTCTCAAGTCACGTCTTCAATTGATTCAACTAAAATTAAAATTGGACAGCAAATTACATTTAAAATTGAAGTTGAAGCCGATACAACCGATTTGATCGTCTTTCCTGAAGGACAAACATTCTCGCCTTTAGAAATGATTGAATCATATAAGGTAGATACCACAAAAAATAATGCGAAATATCAACTCATAAAAACATACGGATTAACGCAATTTGATTCTGGGTCTTATACCATTCCGAAACAGAAAATAATCATTGGTACTAAAACATTTTTCACCGATTCGTTACAGGTTAAAGTCTCAAATATTCAAGTAGACACTACAAAACAAGGGCTTTATGATATCAAGCCGTTTATTAAAGTTGATAAAAGTAGCAGTAACCGTTGGTTAATGATATTAGGAATTCTATGCGCTATAGCTCTTGTTGCATTTTTATTGTATTGGTTCATTTGGAGAAAGAAACCATTAACTGAAGAAGCGAAAATAGCTTTGCTTCCTCCTTATGACAGAGCAAAATTAGCTTTAAAAACTTTAGATGAAAGCACCTATTTGGAAAATTCTGAATTGAAAGATTACTATTCCGAATTAACCTTCATTATCAGAAAATACCTTGACGAAAAAGTATATGACAAATCTTTAGAAAGCACGACTGATGAATTAATTTCAAGGTTGAATCTTTTAAAAGACGCGAATCAAATTGAATTAAGTAAAGATGACATTCGAAACCTCGAAACCATTTTAAAACGTGCCGATTTAGTGAAATTTGCCAAATCTGCTCCAGATGTTGAACTTGCAAAATTAGATAGAAATACTATCGATATCGAAATAGATCATGTTAAGGAAGCGCTGCCTGAACCAACTGAAGAAGAAAAGCTACTTAATGAGAAATACAAAGAAGATCAAGAACGAAAAAAGAAACGCAAAAAAGTAATATTAACTGTATTAATTTCAGTGTTTCTAGTTATTGCAACCTTTGTAGGTTTTGGAATTAAATATGGATTTACTTATGTGAAAGATACTGTCATTGGTCATGAAAGTAAAGAACTTTTAGAAGGTAATTGGGTAAGAAGTGAATATGGTGTTCCACCAGTAATGATTAATACACCAAAGGTTCTTAAACGAGAAATTATTGAATTGCCTAAAGAACTTAAAGACAAAATATCAAACACGACATTTAGATATTTTTCCCCTAGCTCAGGAATAGATATTCAAGTAAGTACAACCGTATTTAATTATTCTGAAGAAGAGAAAAAACAACAGGCTTCTGATGATGCAAAAACTAGCGAATTATATGCTACTTCTGAAAAATTTGTTGAACGTTTGGAGGCTCAAGGAGCAAAAGATATTACTGTGAAACGAGAACAGTTTATAACGCCAAATGCAGCAGAAGGTTTAAAAACCTATGGTACAATGTCGCTTGAAATTGATGGTGATTTTAAATTAGCCAACTACACTGTTATTTTGTTTAAAGCTGAAAACGTAAGACAGCAAATCATTTTGCAATGGAGAGAAACTGATGATTACGCTAACCAGATGGCAGAACGTATTTTAAATTCAATAGAACTTAAAAAAGCAGAAGAGTAATGTTAGAAGGCATAGAGTTTTTAAATAAAGGATGGTTCTGGTTGCTATTATTGCTACCATTAGCTATTGTTTGGTACTTATTTACCGTAAAAAAACAAACAGCTGAACTTAAAATATCTAGCCTAAAAGGGTTTAAAATCACTACATCTTGGTTAGCACGTTTGAAGCCAGTTCTATTTGTGCTAAGACTTCTAGCACTTGGACTGTTAATAACAGCTTTAGCTCGACCAAGAACAGTTGATGTGTCTTCAAAAACAAAAACAACAAGAGGTATAGATATTGTCATGGCAATTGATGTGTCTGCAAGTATGTTAGCAAAAGATTTATTACCAAATAGATTAGAAGCACTAAAAAAAGTTGCAGGTGAATTTATTCAAGGCAGACCAAATGATAGAATAGGTCTTGTTGAATATGCAGGAGAAAGTTTTACTAAAACACCTATCACAAGCGATAAATCTATTGTGTTACGTTCATTAAGAGATATAAAATACAATACCATTATTGATGGCGGAACAGCTATTGGAATGGGATTAGCAACGTCTGTGAATAGATTAAAAGATAGTAAGGCTAAAAGTAAAGTCATTATTTTATTGACAGATGGTGTAAATAATTCAGGGTTTATAGATCCTAAAATTGCCAGCGAATTAGCTTTAGAATATGGTATTAAAACCTATACAATTGGCTTAGGAACTAACGGAATGGCATTATCTCCAATTGCTATCAAATCAAACGGATCATTTCAATATGGAAGGGTTCAAGTTGAAATTGATGAAGACTTATTAAAAGAGATTGCAGATGTAACTGGAGGAAAATATTTTAGAGCAACCAATAATAAAAAGCTCGCAGAAATATATGGCGAAATCAATAAATTAGAAAAAACAGAAGTTGAAGAATTTAAATTCTATAATTACGAAGAGAAATACAGACCGCTTGTCATTTTAGCAGCTTTACTTTTGTTATTAGAATTTATAATGCGTAATACAATTTTTAGAAGTTTTGTATAATAATATAAAATCTCCTGCAAGGTTTCTGAAACCTTGTAGGTATAATTTAAAAAAGTCATTTGTTATCAGTAGTTAATATCAACTGAAAACTCAATATTGAAAAAATGTTTCAATTAGAAGAAAAAATATGGTTTTGGGTTTTAATGGTAATTCCAGTAATTATCTTGCTTTTTGTTGTACTTCAAATTTGGAAGTATAAGGCGCAAAAGCGCTTTGCAAACAAAGCACTTCTTAAACGTTTAAGTCCAAATCAATCAGTATTTAAACCTGTTTTAAAGGTTGTCGTATTGTGTTTGGCTTTTGCATGTTTGTCTATCGCATTAGTAAACCCAAAGATAGGTACTAAACTAGAAACGGTTAAACGAGAAGGTGTCGACATCGTGTTTGCTGTTGATGTTTCAAAAAGTATGTTAGCTGAAGACATTGCGCCTAACCGTTTAGAAAAGTCTAAACAATTGGTTACTCAGATTATTAATAATTTGGCTAGTGATCGTGTAGGTATTATTGCATATGCAGGTAAAGCGTTTCCACAGTTACCAATAACAACAGATTATGCATCTGCAAAAATGTTCTTACAGAATATGAATACTGATATGTTGTCTTCACAAGGAACTGCAATTAGTGAAGCCATCGAATTAGCCAAGACGTATTTTGATAACGAAGAACAAACCAATAGAGTTCTTATTATAATTTCTGATGGTGAAGATCATACAGATGCAGCAGCTTCTGTAGCAGAGGAAGCTAACAATGAAGGCATTCGAATTTTTACAATTGGTGTTGGTGACGTAAAAGGTGGTCCAATACCAATAAAGAGAAATGGGATTGTTTTAAACTATAAAAAGGACAATAATGGAGAAACCGTTATTACCAAATTAAATGAAGATACGCTTAAAGATATTGCAGATGAAGCGAATGGGTCTTACATTAATGGAAGAAATACCATCGAAGTCGTTGATGCTATAAGAGACATCCTAAATAAAATGGATAAAACAGAATTTGATGCGAAAGAATTTGCCGATTTTAAAGATCAATTTCAATGGTTTTTAGGATTTGCAATCTTCTTTTTATTTATAGACATTCTTTTTTTAGAACGAAAAACAGGATGGTTAAAACGATTGAACCTTTTTAATGAGAATTTTTAACCTTTAAAAAGTATTAATATTTTATAAAATCTTTAACTATAAGATGTCTAACAGTTTTTTATCTTGCTATTTACATTAAATGAAAGTCAATACAATAACATATTACTCTAGTTTTAAATTTGATCAGAAAATGAAACAATTATGCATCATTTGTTTGGTTTTAGTATCTGCTCTTTCTTTTGCACAAGACAAAAATAAAGAGAAAGAACTTCAATTTCAAAAAGCTAATAATTTTGTTTATGAAGGTAATGAACTTGTTGGTTCTGATGATTACATTTCAGCAGAAATGGAATATAGAAAAGCAATTTCAGAACAACCAAATACTATTGCTGGAACCTATAATTTAGGAAATTCATATTATGAAAAAGGCCAGTATGATGAAGCCTTATTTCGTCATACACAAGCTGCAAAAAATGCAACGTCTAAAGCTGAAAGACATAAGGCATATCATAATATTGGTAATATCCTTATGAAAAACAAAAAGTGTAAAGAAGCTGTTGTTGCTTTCAAAGATGCTTTAAGAAATGATCCTACAGACGATGAAACACGTTACAATTTTGCCTTAGCTAAAGAATGTGCCGAACAACAACAGAATGAGCAAGACGAAAATGATAAACAGGATCAAGAGCAAGAAAAAGAAGGTGACGACGAGGAAAAAGATAAAGGCGAAAACGAAGAAAATAAAGACGATCAAGATAAAAAAGACGAAGGTGACGATGATAAAAAGGAAGGAGATGATCAAAAAGATGATCAAGGAAAACCTAAAGATGAAAAAGACGGAAAAGAAGGAGAAAATAAAGATCAACAAGGAAAACCTCAACCTAAACAAGGACAATTATCTCCTCAGCAAATAAAGAACTTATTGGAGGCCATGAATAACCAAGAACAAAAAGTTCAACAAAAAATCAATGCCGAAAAACAAAAAGGAGTAAAAGTAAAAACAGAAAAAGACTGGTAGTATTTTTCAAATGAGACTTATAAAACACATAACGTTACTATTAATTATACTTGCTACAAGCATTGCTTCAGCACAAATTAAGTTTGAAGCTAAAGTAAGTAAAACCAAGTTAGGTATCAACGAACGTTTGCGTATCGATTTTGAGATGAATAAAGATGGTGATAATTTTACACCACCAGACTTTTATGGTTTCACTGTGGTTGGAGGACCAAATACGTCTGTGAGCCAGTCATGGTTAAATGGAAAACGCTCTTATAAAAAAACCTACAGTTATTTTCTAGCTCCAAAAAAGAGAGGCACACTTAAAATTAGACAAGCTACTATAGAAATAGATAACGAAGTCTATAAAACTCAACTTGTATCTGTCAAAGTTACTGCAGCTGTTAAACGACCGAATGATCCAGATGATGCTGAAAATGTCGCTTCAGATAACATTCATTTAGTAGCTGAGGTTTCAAAAGCTAATCCTTACCTAAATGAAGCGATAACAGTTGTCTACAAACTTTATGTTTCACAAAGTACAGGTGTAAGTAACTGGAGAGAAATAGACAATCCTAGGTATAATGACTTTTGGAGTCAGAACATAAATATTAAAGGGTTAAAAATTCAGAATGGTAGTTATAATGGTGATGATAATTATAGATATGTTATTTTGAGAAAAACGGTTTTATATCCTCAAAAAACAGGTGAACTAGAAATAGAACCATTAAGTTTAGATGTTACTGTTGAGGTGCCAACCAAACGTCGAGATTTTTTTGGAGGCAGATTAATGACACAAGTAAATAAGCGAGTTTCTGCTGGAAGTAGAACGATAAACGTAAAACCATTACCAAACAATGGAAAACCAGATGATTTCTCTGGAGCAGTTGGTGATTTTAAGTTTAATGTGATCACCTCCAAAACGGAGTTAAATGCTTCAGAATCTTTGCAAGCAAGAGTTGAGGTTACGGGTAATGGGAATTTAAAACTTTTCGAACTACCAAACTTGCAACTGCCAAATTCACTTGAAGTTTACGAGCCAGAGCATAATGAAAATGTAAAAACAAATCTCAACGGAATGTATGGATCTATTTCAGATAATTACACCATTGTTCCACAATATAAAGGCAAATATCCTATCCCAAGTGTCGAATTCTCTTATTTTGATCCTAGTACAGAAAGTTATAAAACAGTATCGTCAGGAGAAATTGTAATTAATGTACTCGAAGGTCCTGTAAATACTACAAATTCAGATAATAATATCGCTTCTGTTGATAATGGTAAGCAAAATGTAGTATCAACAGGTGATCAATTTGCATTTGTGAAAACAGATGCTAATTTAAAGCCTATAAATTCTAGTTATTTCTTTAAGAGTTCAACATTTTGGACCTCATTGTTATTGCCGTTTTTGGCAATTCCATTAGCATTGGTATATCGCAAGAAGAAAGAAGAACGCAATGCAGATGTTTTTGGTAATAGAATTAGAAAAGCAGATAAATTAGCAAAACGTTATTTAAGTGAAGCCAAAAAAGTTTTAGGTCAAAAAGAAGCATTTTATATCGCGCTAGAAAAAGCATTACACAATTATCTTAAGGCTAAATTACATATTGAAACTACTGATTTTAGTAAAGAAAAAATAGAAATACTATTAACTGAACGACAAGTTAATAGAGAATCAATTCAAGAATTTATAAATATTCTTGAGCATTGTGAACTGGCTAGATATACACCAATTACTAATGTTGAAATGCAGAAGGATTATGAGAATGCCGCAAAAACCATTTCAATAATTGATAAAGAACTGAGGTAGTTAAAACATTAATGAAACAATTAATTTACATATTAACGTTTTTTGGAAGCATACTTACATTTGCTCAAAACAATCAACTTTTTGAAGCTGCAAATACGCTATACAACGATGCGAATTATACTGAAGCTCTAGAGAAATATAAAACGGTCTTAGACTCAGGTGAACATTCTGCAGAATTGTATTTCAATATGGCAAATGCACATTATAAACTTAACCATATTGCACCTAGTATTTATTACTATGAAAAAGCATTGTTATTAAAGCCTCATGACAAAGACATCAAAAACAATATTGCTTTCGCAAGAAATATGACTGTAGATGCTATAGATTTTGTGCCAGAGGTTGGTATTTCTAAGCTTATAAGGAATGTTACTAACATGTTGAGTTTTGATGCATGGGCAAAAACAGCTGTAGTTTTGGTTATGCTTTTCGTGATGTTATTTATCGCTTATTCTTTTACGGATTCAACATCAAAAAAACGATTTACTTTTTTAACGAGTAATCTATCGTTGTTACTTGCTATAATGTCTTTATCTTTTGCTTTTCATAAGTATAAATTGGTTAACAATAATCAGCCAGCAATTGTTTTTGCTCAAGAAACTAAAATCAAAACCGAACCAAACTTGAGAAGTGCTGAAGCTTTTGTGCTTCATGAAGGAACAAAAGTACAAGTATTAGATACGGTTAGTAATTGGAAAAAAATTAAGCTTTCCGATGGTAAAACAGGTTGGATCGCTAAAGATGATATTAAAACATTGAAGAATTTTTAAAAATTCCTTAACACTTCTATAATCTTGTTAGCTTATATTTGCACTTCAATTTTATTTTTATGCAAAGAAAAACCATTGCAATTTTATTTTCTATTTTATTTGTGGCCTTAATTACTGCGCCATCAATAATCATTGCTATGGATGATTCTTTTGATGTTTCTATATTTTACAGTATTACTGAAGAAGAAGAAAAAGAAAGTTTAAAAATATTCCCAACGAAAGAACATAGTGAGGCAGAGAGTTTGTTTGCTTCTAATTCTAATGATAATTTAGGTTATTTCTTTAAGAATTACTTAAATCCGCATTTTAATATCATTTCTCCACCACCCGATTTTATTTAATATTTTATTCGTTCGACATGTATTGTCCCCAAAAAAATATTAAAAATCAACTATTGAAACCCATTCAATAGTATAAAATCATTTTATAAATGTTTAAAACATTAAAAAACGACTTGCCTGCAAGTGTCGTTGTATTTTTTGTAGCATTACCTTTATGTTTAGGTATTGCATTAGCCAGTGGAGCACCTCTTTTTTCTGGTTTAATTGCTGGAATTATAGGAGGAATTGTTGTTGGAGCCTTAAGTGGTTCTAAAATTGGAGTTAGTGGACCTGCAGCTGGTTTAGCAGCTATTGTATTAACAGCAATTGGTACGTTAGGAGGTTATGAAAATTTTTTAGTTGCTGTTGTTTTAGGAGGTGTTATTCAATTACTTTTTGGCATTTTAAAAGCTGGAATTATTGGATATTATTTTCCCTCTTCTGTTATTAAAGGCATGCTTACTGGTATTGGAATTATTATTATTTTAAAGCAAATTCCTCACTTTTTTGGCTATGATGCAGAACCAGAAGGAGCCGATAGTTTTATGGAGATGTCTGGTGAAAATACATTTTCTGCAATTTGGAATATTTTTGATAACCTTATTTTAGGTTCGATGGTTATCGGCTTTATAGCATTAGGTATTTTATTATTATGGAGCAATGTATTAGTTAAAAAAGGAAAGTTTTTTGAAATTATTCAAGGGCCTCTAGTTGCTGTTGTCATAGGAATCATTTTTTTCTTAGTAACTCAATCTAGTGAGACATTATCTATTGCAGATTCGCACTTAGTGAGTGTTCCAGTTCCAGATAGTTTTGATTCATTTATTGGTCAATTTAGTTTTCCTAATTTTTCAGCGATTACAAATCCTGATGTTTGGGTAATTGCTTTCACTATTGCTTTGGTGGCAAGTTTAGAAACTTTATTATGCGTTGAGGCAACAGATAAATTGGATCCAGATAAAAATGTAACACCAACAAATAGAGAATTATTAGCTCAAGGAACAGGTAATATATTATCTGGTTTAGTTGGAGGCCTTCCAATAACTCAAGTAATTGTTAGAAGTTCTGCTAATATTCAATCAGGAGGGAAAAGTAAAACATCAGCAATTATTCATGGATTTTTATTATTGATTTCTGTGATATTAATTCCTACGCTACTCAATAAAATTCCTTTATCTGTCTTGGCTGCAATTTTATTGATTGTAGGTTATAAACTAGCAAAACCAGCATTGTTTATGAAGATGTATAAATTAGGATGGAAACAATCTGTGCCGTTTTTTGTAACAGTTTTCGGAATTGTATTTACAGATTTATTGGTTGGTATTGGCTTAGGATTAATGGTAGGTATTGTAGTGATATTGTTAAAGAGCTACCAAAACTCTCACTTTCTTCATATTGAAGATAATAGTAACGGAAAACATAAAATTAAAATGGAGCTTGCTGAAGAAGTAACTTTCTTTAATAAAGGTGCCATTTTAAAGGAGCTAGATAGTTTGCCAAGAGACACCTATTTAGAATTTGATGTTAGAAAAACACGATATCTAGATTATGATATTGTTGAAATTCTCGATGATTTTGCCTTTAAAGCGAAGGAGAGAAATATTGATATCCAATTAATTTCAAAACGCGGAGTAGTTGAAAACCCACCAAGTTTTATTGAATTCTTTCAATTAAGACCTAAATCTAGTATTAGTTTAAGCTAACAGTTAATAATAAAACAAATAAAAATAATAATATATGAAAGCACATACAAAAGAAACACAGGCAACAATGACACCTCAAAAGTCATTACAATATTTAAAAGAAGGAAACCAAAGATTTCAAAAGAACTTAAAAGCCAATCGTAATCTTTTAGAACAAGTAAACGATACTAGTGATGGACAATTTCCATTTGCAACTATTTTAAGCTGTATAGATTCTAGAGTGTCTGCTGAGTTGGTATTTGACCAAGGATTAGGCGATATTTTTAGTGTGCGAGTTGCAGGTAATATTGTAAATGAAGACATTTTAGGTAGTATGGAATTTGCATGCAAATTAGCAGGCACAGAACTGATTGTTGTTTTAGGACACACAAGTTGTGGTGCAGTAAAGGGCGCATGTGACCATGCAGAAATGGGTAATCTAACTAAGTTAGTTCAAAAAATAACACCAGCAGTAAACGCCGTTACAGAACCCAAAGATGAAAGTTTAAGAAGCTCTAAAAATCTAGATTTTGTAGATAATGTATCACACATGAATGTACAATTAATGATAGATAGAATTCATGCAGAAAGTCCAATACTTACAGAAATGGAAAAAAATAATGAGATTAAAATTATTGGAGCCATGTATAATGTGAATTCAGGAGCAGTGACATTTTATGAATAAAAATAGATCTAAAAATATAATGAAGAAGAGAATAAGTATGGTAGCTCTAACATTTTTGTTAGTGCTGCCTAACTTTATAAATGCGCAAGACAGTAATCTAGGTAATTGGCTTATTTACATTGGAAATAAACAACTCAACGAAAAATGGAATGTCCATAATGAAGTTCAGTATAGAAATTATGATGCTGTTGGTGATTTAGAACAATTATTGTTGCGAACAGGTTTAGGGTATAATTTAACTAAAAACAACAATAACATCCTTTTGGGATATGGTTATATTTTATCTGAAAATTATATCGATAATTCTGATGAGAAAATATCAATTAATGAACATCGTATTTTTCAACAGTTTACAACAAAACAGAAAGTAGGTAAGGTAGGTTTGAGTCATCGTTATCGATTTGAACAGCGTTTTGTTGAAGACGATTTTAAAATGCGATTCAGGTATTTTTTAGGCATTAAGATTCCGCTACAATATAAAGAAGAAGGTAAGAATCCACTATATGCTTCACTATATAATGAGATATTTTTAAATACAGAGTCGTCGGTTTTTGACAGAAATAGAGTTTTTGGTGGTTTAGGATATAAATTTTCTGATGCTTTACGATTAGAATTGGGTTATATGAACCAATTTTTTGAAAACTCTGGAAGAGACCAAATTAATGTAATTGCATTTGTAAATTTCTAACAAACTAAGTGGTGGAACTTTTATTTAATTAAAAATTTGAATAACTTAACAAAAACATAAACTATGAAGAACTTATTTTCTAATATTAAAGGAGATGCCTTTGGAGGCATAACAGCAGGAATTGTGGCATTGCCTCTAGCATTAGCTTTTGGAGTTTCTTCTGGACTAGGACCAGAAGCAGGTCTTTATGGTGCTATTTTTATTAGTTTTTTTGCAGCACTTTTTGGAGGAACTGCCACACAAATTTCTGGGCCAACCGCACCAATGACTGCTGTGAGTATGGTTATTATTGCAGGAATAGTTGCTGCAAATGATGGAAGTGTAGAGAAAGCATTACCAGCAATTTTAACGGTTTTCTTGCTTGCAGGATTGATTCAAATTGGCTTAGGATTAATAGGTGTAGGAAAATATATAAGATACATTCCTTATCCCGTTGTTTCTGGTTTTATGACCGCAATTGGAGTCATCATTCTCTTAACACAAATATTACCATCAATTGGGTATTATCCTAAAGAAGATGTAGCTTTTGTGGAACAATTTAAACCGCAAGCAGAGGAAGTTATTCTTGAAAACATACTAAAAGAAGAAGCTGGAGAAGGTATTTTAGTACTTGAAAACTTTAAAGAAACCATAGATCGTGCTCACCAAATTACTCCAGAGCAAATTTTAACAGAATCACAAACTTTAGCAGCAAAAGAAGCTTCTGGTACAGTTGGTGCAATAAAAGTATTGCCTAGAGCTTTAAAGAATATTAATTGGTTAGAACTTATTTTAGCACTAGGAACAATTTTGATAATTTATGGTTTTAAACGCATTACGAAAGCAGTTCCAAGTACATTGGTTGCTTTAATAGTAATGTCTGGTATTGCTTATGGTTTTAATTTAGGATATCGACCAATTTCAGAGATTCCTGGTGGTATTCCAATTCCTAAGTTAGAAATGTTTACTAGCTTTAGTTTAGGAAGTATCACACCCTACATATTCACTGCCCTTACTTTAGCACTATTGGGAGCTATAGATTCCCTTTTAACTAGTGTCGTTGCAGATAATATGACGAAGACCAAACACAAGCCTAATAAAGAGTTAATTGGTCAAGGTATAGGTAATAGTATTGCTTCAGTTTTTGGTGGTATTCCTGGAGCTGGAGCAACCATTAGAACTGTTGTAAATATTAATGCAGGTGGAAAAACTAGGTTGTCAGGTATGATTGCAGGTATCATGTTATTATTAATAATGCTAGCATTAAGTGATGTTGCATCAAAAATTCCGGCTGCAGTTTTAGCAGGTATATTAGTAACAGTTGGTATTGGTGTAATGGATTATAAAGGGCTAAAAGCGATACCTAGTTTACCAAGAGATATTAAATTCGGACCTTTAAAGTTAAGCTCAGAAGTATTAATAATGCTTATTGTATTATTACTATCTACTTTCTGGGATTTAATTTATGCTGTTGGAATTGGTTTAGTAATTGCTTCATTAATGTTTATGAAAAAAATAGGAGATTTAACCGCTGAACGTTCTGATGTAAAGTCTTTAAAAGAAGAAGCATGGGCTGATGAAGGTGGTTTTCCTGAAAATTTAAAAGAAGAAGTATTTATTAAGCATCTAAAAGGACCTCTGTTCTTCGGTTCAACTAGCGATTTTCAAGCTTTAACAGAGCAAATTCCTAAAACAGCTAAAACGGTTATTTTAAGATTAGGACGAATGCAATATATGGATCAATCAGGCCTATATGCTATGGAAGATATGCTTCTAGATCTTAAAAAAAGTGAAGTTGAAGTATTATTTGTTGGATTGTTAAAACAGCCAAGATACATGATGGAACGTATTGATATCATTCCAGATTTTATTCCAAATGAACATATTTTTAAAGATTTTAAAACCTGTATTAAATGGGTGAAAAACAATGTAGAAGATAAGAATTAACTAACTTTCAGGATTGGGAATTAAAAGTAAAAATCATGAATTTAGATAATGTATTTAAAAATAATGAAAAGTGGATTAAAGCAAAATTAGCCGTTGATTCTAATTATTTTGAAGAATTAGGAAAAGGGCAAACACCAGAATTATTATACATTGGTTGTTCAGATAGTAGAGTCACTGCCGAAGATTTAATGGGACTTGGTCCTGGTGATGTTTTTGTGCATCGTAATATTGCAAATATGGTTTCAGGTATAGATCTGAATGCTATGTCTGTTGTTGAATATGCAGTAACACATTTAAAAGTAAATCACGTAGTGGTTTGTGGTCATTATGCTTGTGGTGGTGTAAAAGCAGCTATGCAATCAGCAGATTTAGGCGTGCTCAACGGTTGGCTACGTAACATAAGAGACGTATATAGAATTCATCATGATGAATTAAATGCTATCCAAGATGAAGAAAAAAAATACGATCGATTAGTAGAACTCAATGTAAAAGAACAGTGTGTTAATTTAATTAAAACTGCTGCTGTACAAAAAGCATATAGAGATAGAGGTCTAAAAGTACACGGTTGGGTTTTTGATGTTCATTCTGGGAAGTTAATTGATTTAAAAATAGATTTTGAGAAGTTTCTAAGTGATATAATGGAAATTTATCATCTAGATTAAAATTAGTTTAGTAAAACAAAAACTGTCTATATTTCATAGGCAGTTTTTTTATGTTTAAGATTCATCTTCTGAATCTTCCTTCCCTTTATTTATAATACTCGGAAATAGCATAGGAGCCAAGCTTTTTACAGGCTCATAAAGAATAGAGCTTTTCAAATCCTTTTCATCTGCAAACGGGATGGAATTATTCATTGTATCAAAAACTATCAACAATATGCTTAAAATTAAACCAATTTTTAAAGCTCCAAACACACCTCCAAGCAGTTTGTTTAAAATACCTAGCGCAGCAAAATTTGCCAACTTAGTTAATGCTTTTCCAGCGAGTGCAATGACCAAAACAATAATAACAAATGTAACTGCAAAAGCCACGATATTGATGTATTTTTCATCCCAATCAAATTTACTATACAAAAGGTTAGCAGCAAAATCACTAAAATGGATTGCTCCATAAACACCAGCAATAAGTGCAACTAAAGAGGCGATTTCAACAAAAAGACCCTTCATAAAACCTCTTATGAGCCCGAATAGTAAAAGCGAACCTAAAACAATATCAATTACAGTCATAACTAAAATTTAAGTTCAAATATAAGGGATTCTCTCCTTTTTATTGAGAAATCAGAGATTCGATGAAACCTATTTATCTAATAAGAATTATTGAATCAAATGTCACCTTGTGACAAAGTGGTTTATTAATTTTAAATTAATAACGCTTTTCATCAACTTATAGTTTGTTAACTTTACAAATTGTAATTTAATTCATTCCATTTAAGGAAAAAATATGGCAAGAGACGAACAATTAAAAGAACGATGGGATTTGGTGGTAAAAAAACTATCAAATCAATTCGCAGATGGAGATAGCTTAGATTTAGATGCTATTATTTATTTAATTGGAGTGCAAGAATTAGGTCAATTTGATCGTAAATTCAAGAAAGACCACAAGATCGATTTAATGCACATTGCTATTTGTAAATTGCTCACACCTTATGGTTATTATGAATTCGATTTCGTTGACAAAGACGGTTGGCCACATTATAAAGTGAAAGCAGAGTTACCATCTTTAAAAGCAGGCGAACAAAGTGTTTTAATGAAAGATGCTATTGTTAATTATTTTATAGAAACTCAATTTATTAAATAAAAATATTTAATAGTTTAAACTGAAACATTATGAAAAAACTAATTCTATTCTTAAGCGTATTTACACTTGTATTTTCATCATGCGGTAACGATGATGATTCTAGCTCTCAAGACCAAATAATAGGAACCTGGACTTTCCATAAGTTATTCATTGATGATATAGAACAGAGTTTAACTAGTTGCCAAATGCAAGAAACTTTTAACTTTAAGAGTAATGGAACTGTTTCTTATAAATATTTTGAAGTAATTCAAGGGATTTGTGAATTAGAAGAATCTAATTCAGGAACATGGTCTAATGATGGCAATAGTATTTATACACTTACAATCGAAGGCAATAATTCATCTGAAGAATTAACTTTTGTAGCCAACACGTTTTATTTTGAACATTCAGACGCTATTGATCCTTTAGATCCTGTTTTTGCAACATATAAAGAGGTTTATATTAAAAATTAATTTCTTAAGATTTAAATTATGCACCTTCTACTGAGAAGGTGTTTTTTTATGCACAAATTTCACTAAATTTGCAGTCATTTTGAATTGGTATCATGATAGATAAGATAAAAGGACTTATAGCAGAAGCAGAAGCATTTAAAGCACAATCTAAAGAAGAGGTTGAAGCATTTCGTATCAAGTATTTAGGTAAAAAAGGATTGCTTAACGATTATTTTGCTGAGTTTAAAAATGTAGCTAAAGAGCAAAAGAAAGAATTTGGGCAAACCATTAATCAGCTAAAAAACACAGCTGAAGCAAAAGTAAATGCCTTAAAAGAAGAATTAGAAAGTAAAGAAGATATTGCGGGAGTTTATGGTGATTTATCACGTCCTGGAGAACCTATTGAAATTGGTGCTCGTCATCCTATTTCTATCGTAAAAAATCAAATTATAGATATCTTTTCTCGTATCGGATTTAACGTGAGTGAAGGCCCAGAAATAGAAGACGATTGGCACAATTTTACCGCATTAAACTTACCAGAATATCATCCAGCTCGAGATATGCAGGATACATTCTTTATTCAAACAGATCCCGATGTGTTATTGCGTACACATACGAGTTCTGTTCAAGTACGTTATATGGAAAACAATAAGCCTCCTATTCGTACGATTTCTCCTGGTCGTGTGTTTCGTAACGAAGCTATTTCAGCACGTTCACACTGTTTTTTTCATCAGGTAGAAGGTTTGTATATTGATAAAGATGTGAGTTTTGCCGATTTAAAACAAACTTTGCAATATTTCACAACTGAAATGTTTGGGAAGTCTAAAATTAGATTGCGTCCTTCATATTTCCCGTTTACGGAGCCAAGTGCAGAAATTGATGTGTTTTGGGGTTTAGAAACCGAAACGGATTATAAAATAACCAAAGGAACAGGTTGGTTAGAAATTGGTGGTTGTGGAATGGTAGATCCTAATGTATTAGAAAATTGCAAAATTGATCCGACTGAATATTCCGGATTTGCTTTTGGTGTTGGTATTGACCGAATAGCCATGTTATTGCATCAAATTGGAGATATTCGTTTACTAAGTGAAAACGATGTGCGCTTCTTAGAGCAGTTTAAATCTGCATTATAAAAATACAAAAGGCGTTATTTATAATAACGCCTTTTTTCTTAGTTAAGAGTTTCTTGAAACAATTTAAAAATTCTTCGGTATTCATCAGACCAACTTGAACTTTCTTTAAATCCGTGACCTTCCAAAGGAAAAACAGCGAGTTCCCAATTTTCTTTTTTCAATTCAATTAAGCGTTGCGATAAACGCGCCACATCCTGAAAATGCACATTGGTATCAATCATACCATGTAACATCAACAAATGTCCCTTTAAGCCTTCAGCAAAATACAAAGGTGAACTTTGTTTGTATGCTTTTGGATCTTCAACAGGTGTATTTAAAATTGGAGACGTATACCCATGATTGTAATGTGCCCAATCGGTTACAGAGCGTAATGCTGCACCACTTTTAAAAGTATCTGGTGAGTTAAACATAGCCATCATAGTGATAAAACCGCCATAAGATCCTCCATAAATTCCTAATCGATCTTTATCAATGCCTTGACTTTCAATTAGATATTTTGCACCATCGATTTGGTCGTCTAAATCTTTTCCTCCCATATGACGATAGATGGCTGTTCTCCAATCACGACCATAGCCATCACTAGCTCTAAAGTCTATTGCCAAAACGGTGTAACCATTGTCAGCTAAAAAATTATGAAACATATATTCTTTGTCGTAATCTGCCCACCAATGGTGAACATTTTGTTTATAACCAGCACCATGCACAAATATAATAGCTGCACCATTTTTTTTAGCTTCAGTAGGCTTGAAAAGTGTCGCAGGAACTTGAACACCATCTCTAGCTGTAAAGTTGATGATTTCAGAATCCACCCAATTATAAGCATTAAAATCCGCTGTGGTTGATGTTGTAAGTTGTATCATTTCTACACCAGCTTTGTTTGGCATTACGAATAATTCCCAAGGCTTATTAGAATAGGAATACCTAACAGCTAAATACTTTTCATCTGGAGATACTGTAACTTCATGTCCACCTTGACGTGATGTGATTTGTGTCAATTTACCGCCTTTTACTGATAAATGATAAAAATGTTGTTCGTGCGGACTTACCTTATTGCTTGTAATAAAGAACGTTTTTTTGTCTTTTGATAAGCTTGTTTCTCGAATTTCATAATTACCTTCTGTTAAAGCTTTAATTTTTCCAGTATTCACATTCGCAGAATACAAGTGAGAATATCCTGTTTTTTCAGATTTAAACCAAATTGTATTGTTGTCTATCCAACCCATTTTTGGATAAGAAAACCAACCTACTCCAGGACCACCAATCCATGCGTCGTCATGTTGTCTGTCTATGAGTTTTAAACTTCCGTCAGTAAGATTCACCAACATAATCCAACGATCTTTGTTATCTT